>JBCDBH010000125.1:0-14970 GCA_039184055.1 Acidobacteriota bacterium | reverse complement strand
CCGACTACTATTTTTTCAGTATTCAGAAGCTCGGATATAGTCCCGTTTTTAACATGTTCTGAATACGTCGTTTTGTCCACTTGATGATTAAATCCGATGATTAGCTCGCTGTCTTCTTCGGCGTCAAGATTTTCGCTAGCTCGGACAGGCTTGGTGACCTCGTCGACTTCTAGAATCAGCTTCTTGTCCGTCGCTCTCGCGGAGGATTTGACGCAGGACTGCAAAGAATGCGATTTGAAAATGAAAAACTCGCTTTTGACGCCCGATTGTACAATTTCGCGCGAAAAATTAGACAATGAGGTGTGAATTGTGCGATTTCGGATGAAAAATTAGACAATGAGGTGCGAATTGTGCAATTTCTCGCGCAGGATTGGACAATCTGGCTCTGATCGGTTCCTCGGTCGAATGAGACGAGGTCGGAGGCCGTTGAAGCGGGCTTTGCGCTAGCCCGCCAGGGTGGGCGCGCGGGTACCTTTGGCGGCGTCGGAGAGCAGGACGGCGGTGAGGTCGCGGACGAGGTTTTCTCCGGAGAGGGTGTGGTCGTCGATGCCGAGGCGGGTACGGAAGCGTTGGGCGGTGGCTTCCATGAGGTCGTAGCGGGCGTCGTCGTCGAGGTCGTCGGCGCGCAGGCAAAGGTCGACGAGGTAGGCGCGTTCATCGAGGGTGATGCGACGACGGATGCGTTTGAGCAGGGCGGGGCTGGCGAGGCTATTGTGACGTCTCGGGCCGACGATGGCTTCGGCACGTTCGGGGGCGGCGGCTTCGCGAACGACGAGGGTGTCGGCGGCGATGTCGCCGAGCCGGCGGCGGTCGGGGTCGAGCAGGCAGACGATGCCACCGAGACCGTAGAAGATGGGTGTGAAGTCGAGGACGCGCACGAGGTTGCGGACGAGGCTCTGAGGCAGGCTGATCGGTAGGCCACGTCCGTCGACGACCCGCAGGTGCGTCATGCGTTTGCCAGGGGAGCGGCCGTGGTGTCTCACTTCGAAGTAGACGTGGTAGCCCCAGGTGATGATGAAGACGAGGGTGGCGGCGAGGGCGGTGCCGATACCGAAGGGCAGCCAGTCGATGACGCGGTAAATGGCGGTGCTCGCGGCGATGATGATGATCTGGTCGACCAATAGAGCGATGAAGCGACTACCCAGCCCGGCCGGGGTGAGGCTGATGACGACGTGCTCGGGGGTGAGCACGGTCCGGGTGGGGCGACGGGCGCTCATGCCGTTCGACGTTTCCTGGGCAGGAATAGGTAGCTCAGCAGGCCACCGAAGAGCAGCGCGGCGATACCGATTTTGAGGGCGTAGGGCACGGTCTTGGCCGACATTTGCGAGAACGAGCCTTCGATGAAACCCGCCGCGACCAGGGTGAGCATGGTGCCCCAGAGGATGGTCCAGACGCTCGGGAAGGCCTGGCGGAGTGATTCGGCGCGACTGAGATCACCGGGCAGGAGCAGAGCGTTGCCGAGACGAATACCGGCGGCACCGGCGAAGACGATCGCCGGCAGCTCGAGGGCGCCGTGGGGGCCGACCCAGGCGATGAAGAAGATGCCGACGCCGTCGAGCAGGTAGGTGGCGGCGACGGCGCCTAGAACCACACCATTGTGGAGCAGGATCCAATAGCCACCGACCAGCGTGAGCGCGCCGAGGCTGAAGGCGAGAAAGCCGACGCGGATGTTGTGGAGGTAGAGATCGGAGGCGAAAAGCAGGCCTTTTTCGAGACTGTCGATGCGTTCGTCTTCGCGCTCGATGGTTTCGACGCGTTCGCGTGGTGATTCGGTGAAGAACATCTCGGGAATGAGATCGGTGGCCATCTGTGGCTCGATGACGACGGCGAGAAAACCGATCAGGGCGCCGGCCAGCATGGCGGCGGCGGCGTGGAGCACGGCACGGCTTTCGGCGCGAAATGCCGCCGGCAGACGTTCGGCGAAGAAGCGCCGGATCCCGGTGCCGAGCGGTTCGCTTCGGCCACCGCGATAGAGGTAGCGATAGCCACGTCCGGCGAGCTGGTTGAGATCGGCGAGCACCGCGGGTTCGCGTGTGTAGGTGCGCGCCTGGTTGAGATCCGAGCACACCTGGCGGTAGAGCTGGAGCAGCTCTTGGAGATCGTTGGGGCGTGCGTCGATGCCCTTTTCGGCCTTGTCGAGCAGGGTTTCGAGACGACGCCAGCGGGGTTGTCGTTCCGTGATGAAGCGATCGAGATCCACTCTCACAACCTCCCGCGTTGTTTGATGTCGAGATAGGCATTGACCCCGGCGACCCCGGCGTCACCGGGGGTGGTTTCGACCACCATGGCGCCACGATGCCGCAGGGTGGTGACGGTGCGTTGGCGCGCGGCGGTGAGGTCGCGCGCCACCAGGGTGCGATGAAGCTCGGGGAGATCGGCGGGACGAAAGCGCGCGCTGGCGTCGAGCGCCGGGTCGGTGAGCACGAGCACCAGGGGCAGATGCTGGGGCATGAGGGTGTCGATGGCGCGAATCACCGGGCTGTGGTCTTCGAGCTCGGGGAGCGCGGTGATGATCAAGACCAACGCCCGACTGCGCAGACGATGTCGCACGTGGGTGGCGAGCACGGGGTAGTCGGTGTGTAGCCAGGCGGGAGCGAGCGCGGTGCTCCATTGGGTGAGCGCGCGCATGTGGCGTCGGCCCCGGCTCTGGGCGAGACCGGCATCGACCTCGGCGGCGAAGGCGAGCAGCCCGACCCGGTCTTCGAGCCGCTGGCCGATGAAGGCGAGCTGGAGCGCGGCGTCGACCGCGTGGTCCAAACGGGTGAGGTTGGCGACCCGGGCGGCCATGCGGTGTCCACGGTCGACACAGATGAGGATGTCTTGCGAGCGATCGAGCCGAAAGGCGCGGACGATCGGTTTACCGTGACGCGCGGTGGCTTTCCAGGCGACGTCGCGAAAGTCGTCGCCCTCGACGTATTCACGCAGCCGTTCGAGCTCGCGGCCCTTGCCGAGACGCGGCGCGGCGCGGCTGCCGAGACCACGCAAGGCCCAGCGTTCGAGCTCGGCACGCAGACGACGGAGATGATCGAGATCGGGCACTACCCGTAGCGAAGCAGGAGCGTCGAGTGCGACGATCCGTTCGATCAGACCGAAGCGGGTCATCGCGACCCACAGCGGTTCGAGCGGGGCTTCGCCTCGCGTTCGCGCTTCGACGGTAAAGCTCGCTTCGACGTTTTGACCCGCTGCCAACACGCCCACGACGCGCGACGAGCCCGGCACCACCAATGCCGGCCAGCGCTGGCGCATGGTGAGTCGCACATCAAAGTCGTGATCGCCACCGATCTCGATCTTGAGCTCACGCTGGCCACCGAGCGGCAGGGTGATCTCGTCGGGACGCACTGCGATCAGCTCGATGCCACGAAGTCGTCGCGCCTCGTACACGGTCGCCACCAACAGGCTCACGCCGCCGACAACGATCAGCCAGCGCAAAGGGGGCAGGAGCGGCAGCGCCAGAGCGCTCACCGCGAGCAGACCGCAGAGCCGGACGAGGGTGGCACCGGGGCGCATCAGCGCGGGACCGGCACCTGGGCGAACAGCCGTTCGAGCAGATCGTCGACGCTCACCCCTTCCATCTCGGCTTCGGGCTCGAGAATCAGCCGGTGGATGAGCACGGCGCCGGTCATCGCCTTGACGTCGTCGGGGGTGACGAAGTCGCGACCGGCGAGCAGGGCGCGCGCCCGGCTGGTTTCGAGCAGGGCGAGCGAGGCGCGCGGACCGGCGCCGATCTGCACCCATTCGTGATCCCGGGTGGCGGCGACCAGAGCGTGAATATAGGCGAGCAGGTCGCGCTCGACGGTGATCGCGGCGGCCTGGGCGCGCGCCGCGTAGAGCGTGTCGGGGTTCATTACCGGGGTGAGCTCGGCCAGGGCGTCGTCGTGCAGACGGCGACCGCTGGCGTACGACTCGAGGATCGCTACCTCCTCATCGGCGTTCGGGTAGTCGATGGCGATCTTCATCAGGAAACGGTCGCGCTGGGCTTCGGGGAGGGGATAGGTGCCCTCGAATTCGACCGGGTTTTGGGTCGCGAGCACGGTGAACACGGGCGAGACGACCCGACGCTGCCCGTCGATGGTGACGCTTTTTTCCTGCATCGCTTCGAGCAGCGCTGCCTGGGTACGCGGCGGCGTGCGGTTGATCTCGTCGGCGAGCAGGACGTCGGTGAAGATCGGTCCGGGGCGAAAGACGAAGTCGCGTTCCTTTTGATCGAAGATATTGGTACCGAGCAGATCGGCGGGCATGAGGTCGGGGGTGAATTGAATGCGTTTGAATCGGCAGTCGAGCAGCCGCGCCAGACTGAGCGCGAGCAGGGTCTTGCCGGTTCCAGGCACGCCTTCGAGCAGGGCGTGCCCCCCGGTGAGCAAACACACCAGGAGTTGATCCTTGACCTCGTTTTGACCGAGCACCACCCGGTCGAGACGAGTGCGAAGCTCAGTCCACTGAGCGGCGACCGCGGCTTTGTCGTTCATCGTCGAGTCTCCGAAAAGCATCATTGATCGTGTGCAGCATGCGTTTGGCGGCCGCTGTGGATACGGACACCGTCGACACCGCATCGGGTGGCGGCGGCATACCCGAGGTCAGCTGGTCGACCTTGTGTTGGAGCGCGTCGCCGCTCGCGCCGGTGCGTCGCGCGGTGGCGTCGACGAGAGCGGCGTACCAGCGTTCGATGGCGTGACCGGGGCTCAGCGTTCGGCCGTAGAGCTGGGCCAAGGAGTCGACCATGTCGACCGCCTCGCTCCGTGTGTCCTCGGGATCGGCGTCGGGTGGGCCGAGCCGTCGACCGGCGCGCCAGAACGCCAGCCAGGCGACCAGCGCGCCGAGCAGGGCGGCCGGTCCGAGCCCGGCGTGACGGAGCAGATAGGCGAGACCGACACTGCTCGCCTGACCGTGGCGGGTTTCGTCGAAGAGCACCGGTCGACCGGCGGTCAAGCGGGTGAGCAGGGCGAGGTGACCGGGATGATCGAGGTGCTGGTTGGCGAACATCTCGCCGCTGGCGATGAAGATCAGCTCGCCTTCGCCGTAGGGGCGACGACCGATCAGGGTCTCGCCGCCGAGCAGCACCAGGCTGTGACCGATCAGCGTGCGTGGTCGTTCGAGAATCCGCTCGACCGGGGGCGCGAGATCAGCCGACCAGCCCGGCATGACGGCGTCGAGCTGATCGTCCACCGCGATCCCGGTGATGAGCGGTGGAGGCACGGACTCGGTGAGCAGCCACACCAGTCGGCCACCGCCGGCCAGCCAACGAGCCTCGCGTGGCGTGAGCAGCGATTCGACGTGTTGATCGCCGCTCAGGGCCAGCTCGGTGACCTCGCTCTCCGCGTTGTCAACCGCTACATCTTCAGCCTGGGCGTCTTCAGCCTGGGCGGCTCCAGCCTCGGCATCTTCAGTCTCGGAGTCGTAAGTCTTGCCGTCTTCATCCGGTGGGTTGTCACGAACCGCTTCCGCGACCTCCTCTTCGAGACGTTCCGGCCCCGTCCCGATGCGGAGAATGACCGTGTCGGCGGCGATCTCACCCGGGGCGATCCGGCGATGCAGGGTATCGACCGATCGGGGCCCGCTCGCGGTTTCGATCTGCTCGATGAGATAGGCGTAGGCGCGCGAGCTGCCGTCGTCACCGCTGGCGAAGACCGAGCGATTGCCGAAGACGGTGTCGTCGCTCGCCACGAACGCGAGCACGGCGAGCAGATACGCCAGGAGCGCGCCTGATGTAAACCAACGGTTCACGAGGTCTCCAGGGCGCGGAGCACGGTTTCGGCTTCGCTAGCGCTGGTGGCGAGGGCGCGGGCGTCGGCGCGACGGCCATACCAGGCGGTCTCGAAGACTCGGGTCAGGCTGATGAAAGCGGGGCGCCAACGTCGCTCAGGGCCGATCGCGGTGACGTATTCCCAATTCGTGCGGTCTTTGCGCCACGCCACCAGACCGTGACGGACGAGCGTGGCGAGCACCGCGTGGTACCAGGCGCGAATCGCCTCGCGATGTCGACCGGCCTCACCCAGGGCGCGAGCATGATCTACCCAGGCGTTGGCGGTGCGACTACGCGGGTCGTCGTCGCTCTGTCGGACCGCTTGCGACGGCGGCAGGGCGGTGGTGGTCTCGGTGCCCCCACGACGCAGGGCCCGATAGGCGAGCCAGAGAATCAAGAGCGTCAGCACCACGATCAGGACGACCATGGTCGTGGTGTCGAGCGGTGTCTCGCTCATCCCGCGCGGGCCGAGGGCGAGAAGATCTTCGAGCCAGTCGACGACATCCAAGAGCAGGTCGCCGATGCTGGAGAAGGTGCGCTGGATGATGGTTTCGAGCCGTCGCCAAAAGCTCGGCGGGGTCGGCAGGGGGAGGGTTCCCCCCGGTTGCGGACCGGTGGCCTCGGCGGCCGGGGCGAGCGGCGCGACGTCGGCCGGGGTAGGGGCGGCGCCGCCGAGCGCGGTCGCGGTCTCGCGTAGCAGGGGGGAAAGACTCCGCAGCGTGGGGCCATCGCCGGTTTCGACGGCGCGCAGCAGCGGTTCGTCGACGACGAAAATTCTATCGCTGACCTGGTCGTCGACGATGTCTGGAGCCGCTTCGATCAGTGATCGTGCGAGCACACGAGCGTCGTCGTGACGGCCCTGGTCGATCGCGTCGGCGATCACGTTCAGACGCCGGCCGTATTCCTCGACACCGAGCATGTCGGCCTGCAGGGCCGTCGCGCCACCCACCAGCAGCCAGAGCGCCAGGACGATTCGTCTCACGTCGACGCCGCCTCTTCGGTGGGAGCGAGGCGACCGAGACGACGCTTCAGATCGTCACCGCGTCGCCGTGATTCGAGACCTCGCGCAAAGACGACATGCGAGGCGATGAAGAACGGCTCGACGATCAGCCACGCGCCTCCGAGTGCCAGCCACGGCAGCGCCGGGTTGGTCATGCCGAGACGTTGCATCCACGGACCGGGATCGGCGCCGAAGGCGTTGGCGAGCATCGGCAGGACGAGGAAGAGCATCCAGACGTTGAGCCCGGCGACGGCGGTGGCGAAGAACCACACGATGTTGATGCCGAAGAGCACCCGCAACCGTCGCGTGTGGGTCGCCAAACGGGCCAAGGGGCGAAACGGATGAGGAGGCCCGGAGCGTTCCCAGGTGGCGGTCGCCAGACCACCGAGCATGACCAAGATCGGAAGCGTGATCACCAGCACCGCGCTGAGCAGCGAGAGGAGCTCGAGCACCAAGAGCACGTAGAGATAGTTGGCGAACGGTCCCGGCGCCAAGGACAGGGCTTCGCGACCCGGGAGGTCACCGCTGGCATGGGCGAGCCCACAGGCGCGCGCGAAGATGGCGCGTCCGGCGGCGGCGACGAGAAAGGTGACGCCGATGAAGACCGAGAGCTCACCCAAGTAGGTGGCGAAGCGCTCCGCGTCGCTACCCAGGCTGAGCGCGCGTTCGAAGAAATGAGCCTGGAGGAAACGCAGCGGTACGGCGGTGCACCACAAGAAGGCCAGCCATGGCCCGGTGGCCAGCGCGCCGACCAGGGACTCCGCCTCGTCGAGCACGGTGGTGATCGAATCGCCCTGTCCCGATCGCGCGCTCATCCGAGGATCCCGCCGAGCAGCATGGCGAGAGCGGAACGCCCGATGGCGTTGGTGATCCACAGGCCGATCACCAGCACGGTCACCATCACCCAGCCGAAGATCGGGATCGTCTCCACCGAGGCTTCGCGCTTCGCGGCGAGACACTCGGCGCAATAGAAGATGCCTTCCCACGTGGTGACGCACGCCTGACAGAAATGCTTGTCACAGCTCATACAGCGGGCATACGCCGGCCGGTCAGGATGATGGATACAGCGGGTCGAGCCGTCGATCATGGTGAAGTCGTCGCACCCTAGCACGGCTTCCTGATTCACATTCGAGGCGATCTAGCTCCGTGACTTCCGACGACAAATCGACCGGTGTACGATCGCCGCACGCATGTACCCAAGCGCCGTCGCTCCCGTTGCCGACACCTACGTGCCGGTGTGCACCAACCATCCCGAGGTGGTTGACAACCTCTATCTATGCGGTCGTTGTCAGAAGTACTTCTGTCGCGATTGTCTGGTCGGTTTCCAGGGAGAGTGGCTGTGTCGGGCGTGCAAACGGGACGTGACTCGCGATCTGGTGGCCGGTGTCCGTGAAGGCTCGGAGCTGGCGACGCTCAACCAGCGTTTCGTCGCGGTTTTCATCGATGGCCTGATCTTTGTCGGCCCGTATATCTTGATGATCGCCTTGGCGTTTGCCGAGGCGGTGTCGGACACGGTCGGCGGGGCGTTGATGGTGGGCGCGTTCGCGCTCGCGGTGTTTGGCCGACCGCTCTACGAAGCCTTGATGTACCAATACGCCGACGGTCAGACCTTGGGCAAGCGGGCGGTCGGGATTCGGGTCATCCGGCTCGACGAGGGGCCAATCTCCGCTGGGCAAGCATGGGGACGCGCTCTGGGCCGCCTGATGCTCGATAGCTGTGCCGGCATGCTCAACTACATCGCAGCGGTGTTCACCAAGGATCGCAGCGCCCTGCACGACCTGCTCGCGAAGACCAAAGTGGTGCGGGTCGAGACCTTCGATCGCGAGGCGTACCGCGCGGCTGGCGGGCAGTGTCCGAAATGTGGCGCGCCGTGGGGCACGATCGAAAGCGGCACGCGGACCTGTCACGAATGTGGCTACGTGGTCGAGCTGCTCGCCTTTCGGCCACCGCAACGCAATGACATGACCCTGCGTTTGTCGGAAGCGGGGCCAGGTGAGACGACACCGTGCGCCAATCACGACAACAACGTCGCCACGGTGACCTGTGATCACTGTGGCCTGGTGATGTGTGATCTCTGTCGGACCGAGCTCCCGACTCGCGAGCTGTGTCCACAGTGTTTCGAGCGTCTGCACGCCGAACGCAAGATTGCCGAGACACGAACCGATTTGATCGCCTATCAAAGCCTGGTCACGACCTATTTGCTGCTCGGTCTGCTGGTCATGCCGGTGGCGGTGGTGACCGGTCCGCTGACCATGCTCTTCGCGACGAAATTACGTGAACAGCGGCAATCACTCGGTGAGCCGGTGGGTCGTTATTGGATGGTCGCCATCTTCTTGGCGGCGCTCGAGCTCCTCGGAGCGATCGGGATCTGGCTGTTTCTTTTTGTCGATGGAAGTGCGGTATGACGCGGGGTTCGACATGACGCGGGGTTCGACATGACGCGGGGTTCGACATGACGCGGGGTTCGACATGAAACAAGAGCGGCTGAACACACGCTTGGAAGCCATGATGGGCAAGCTCGTGTCGTTGACCGACTACGGCCTCGAGTCGGAAGAGGTGCGCGGGCGCGAGCTGCGTCGGATTCGTGTCGATTTCGATGAGGCCCGTATGGTCAGCCTGCATCGCCAAGTCAACCAGGCACAGGTCGCGGCATCCGTGGCGATTCTCGTCTTCGGTTTCTTGATCGGTTTGTTGTTCTGGGAAATCACCCCGGTCGTCTTGCCGATTTTCGTCGGCATCGGCGCCTACGGCTTGATCACCGCGCTCCAGACCTTTGTGATCACCGTGGCGAGCCCACGCACCCAGGTGGTCATTCGGCTACCGGATCACAACAAGGCGCGTGAGCTTTATGGGCGATTGGGTCGTCTGATGGCGGAGGCGCAACGACGGCTCGCCGATGCACGGACCGACTTGCCACCCGCGCCACCGTCCGGAACCGCTATACACTGAACTCTGTATCGATCGGTGCGTAGGTGTGGGTGGATAGCCCACTTTCGAATCCACTCGACATGTCACGTTCGCCACTCATCGCCTCTGGACAACCCTTTCGCCTCGGCGCCTGGACCGTCGAGCCGGAGCTGTCACGTCTCGAGCACGAAGGCGGCGAGGGGCATCGTCTCGAACCCAAGGTGATGGCGGTTCTGGTCGAGCTCTCGAGCCACGCGGGCGAGGTGTTGTCGAAACAGGCGCTGCTCGACACGGTGTGGGCCGATACCTTTGTCGCCGACGGCGTGCTGTTGCGGTCGATCTCGGAGCTGCGACGCGTCCTGGGTGATGACGCCAAAGCGCCACGCTTTATCGAGACGATTCCCAAACGCGGCTATCGATTGATCGCTCCGGTGGAAGCGATCTCTCAGGCGGCATCGTCCGAGCTCGCGACCCCGGTCGAGCCTGAGCCGATGAGCGCATCCGTGACATCGAGCGAGTCAGCGTCTCTGCTGGCTTCTTCAGAGGCGCTAGCGTCTTCAGGGCCATCGAGCGACACGACGCCGGCGACGG
This sequence comes from Acidobacteriota bacterium, assembly GCA_039184055.1. GTDB lineage: Bacteria > Acidobacteriota > Thermoanaerobaculia > Multivoradales > J023 > JBCDBH01. The sequence continues at coordinate 4,732 of JBCDBH010000125.1, read as the reverse complement.
TCCCGATCTCGGTGCGCTCGGCGCGCTGGCTGGCGGCGGTGGTGGTGCTCGCGGCGGTGGCGATCGTGGTCTACGCCTTACGCCCGGCGACGCCCGGTGCCGTCGTCGAGGCAGAAGACTCAGGCGCGCGCGATCTGAGTCGTGCCGAGACGTTTCAAGCGTCCGTCGACGCGGCCGCCAACGCCAACGCCATCGAGCTCTACAAACAAGCGCTCGAGGATGATTCGAGCTCGGCGACGGCCTACGCCGGTTTGGCCATGGCCTATGTCGACGGGGTGAGTCGTTTCGGTCTCGGTTGGCAGTGGATCGATCCGGCGGTCGAAGCCGGTCAACAGGCGGTCGCCCTCGCTCCGGAGCTCGCCGTGACGCATCGCGCGCTGGGGCTCGCCCAAGAGCTCGCGTGGCGCTACCAGCGGGCGCAAAACGCCCTGGAGAGAGCGGTCGAGCTCGACCCGGAGGCGTATCCGGCATGGCACGAGCTCGGTCGGGTGCTCGTTCGACGCGGTTTGCTCGAAGAAGGCGTGCGCGCGCTTCGGCGGGCGCTCGATGGTCTCGACGACTCGGCGGCGCTCCACGCCGATCTCGCCCACGCCTATTACCTGCTCGGTGAGGATGCGCGCGCCACGATCGAGGTCGAGCGTAGCCTCGAGCTCGAGCCGTATTCGACGTCGGCATGGATGGTGCGAGCGCGGATCGCGCTCGCCGCGGGTGAAGTGGTGGCGACGCGGGACCTGCTCCGGTCGTTTCTCGCCGTCATGCCCGAGCATGTCGGGGCGCTCGAGCTCGCCGCCCTGGTCGAGCTGATGGCGGGTGACGAGGCGGCGGCGGTGGCCTTGTCGCGCCGCGCCGTCGAGGCGTCGTTTCGCCCGAGCTATGCCCATCTGCACCTCGCCGCGCTCACCAGCGGTGAGGAGCGTGAGTCGTTGATCGTGGCGCTCGAGCAACGAGTCGTTTGGGACCTCGATCGCGGCTCGGAGAGCTATCTACCGGTCACCTTGATCGCCGGTATCGCCGCTCTGCGCGGCGAGGACGAGAGGCTCTACGAGGCGCTCAATCAAGCGGCGCGAGCTGGTCTCGCGGACAGCCGACGGTTGCGTTACGAGCCACCGTTCGCGCGTCTCGAGAGTGACGCCAGGTTTCGCGCTTGGCGAGACGACATCGCGGCCCGCGCGGGCGAGATGCGTCGACGGCTCGGCGCGCTCTGAGCCAGCCGCTCACCTTTTTCCTATTCACGTTGTAGAGCAGCATTCGGGTCGATTTCGGTCATCCGATGACTGGCGAGCCACACGGCGGCCAGCCCGGAGAGCACGAGCACGAGCACCGCCGCGCCGAGCGCCAAGGGATCGAAACCGTCACCCGTGCTGGAGAGCTCATCGGCCCAGGGCCAGGCGAGCGCGAAGAGAAGGACGCCGCCGAGTAGGGCGACCGCCTGATCGCGGACGGTGCGTCGGAACATGTCGGCGCGCAGCGCCGAGGGGGTGGCGCCGAGGGCCAGCCGGACCGCGATGCCGTGACGCTCTTCGGCGATGATCACGGCGACCAGGCCAAAAAGACCGAGCGACGCGAGACCGAGGACGATGACCGCCAGGCTGACCACCATGATCTGAACCAGGCGAGGTATGAAGAGGGCGTCGTCGAGACGCTGGTCGAGCGGGGCGACGCCGAATACGGGAATGGTCGGATCGAGGCTGGCGACCGTGTCACGAACCAGGTCGACGAGCTCGGCCGCCGTGGCGTCGCTGAGGTCGGCGATCTTCAAGAACAAGGCCATGTCGCGGAACACGAATTGGTCGCTCGCGAGATAGATATAGGGCTCGATGGGGCGGGCGACGCCTTCGAAGTGAACGTCTCCCGCGATGCCGACGATCTCTCCCGTGCTGCTGATGATCGGCACGTCGACCGCGGTGCCGAGCAGACGTTCCGAGGGTATGTCGGGCGTGTAGCGTCGGGTCCACGCGCGGCTGACGATCACCGCCGGCCGACGCCCGGCGCGGTCGGTGTCGTCGATGGCGCGACCGGCGACGATCGGGATGTCGAGGGTGGCGAAGAGATCCGGTGACGCGGAGACATAGGCGGTCGGCTGCCGGATCTCCCAGCTGGAGAGCGCCACCGAGGTGCCCGAGCGTGCGTCGTCACCGGGTAGACGAGACAGGAAAGCGACGTTGTCGATCTCCGTATGAGCGTTCAACCGGAGCCGTAGCTCGTGGTAAAAGAGCGCGGTTTGCTCGGGCTCGGGATAGCGGGCCACGGGCAGGGAGAGACGCATGCTGAGCACGTCGTCGCTGTCGAGACCGGGATCGACACGATTCAGTCGCGTGGCGTCCTGAACCAGCATCGCGGTCACCGCCAGCACGACAAAGGCGAGCGCCGTTTGCAGCTGACAGAAGCGTCGTCGCCACCACGCCGCGCGCGCGCCACCGGAGGCTCGGTGGCCGGTCGCCAGATGCGGCGTCATGCCCTGATCGCGCGCCACCGTCGCCGGGATCAAGCTGAAGATCGCGTGGACCACCGCCAGCAGCAAGACGCCCACGAGCAGCAGTCGGCCGTCGATCCGGGGCTCCAAATACAGCGGTAGGTCGACGGGGATGGCGTCGTTGAGCCGCACGACGCCCAGGGTCGCGAAGCCGAAGCCGAGTACCCCGCCGCCGACCGTCAACCAAATCGAATCCTTGATGATCCGCCGGCGCAGCCGACTGGGATCGGCGCCACACGCGGCGCGTACCGCGAGCTCACGACCACGGCTCATGGTGTGCGCCAAGGCCAGGTTGGCGACGTTCAAGCACGCGGCGAGCAACACCAGCACCATGATGGCGAGCAGGGCGTGCAAGGTCGCGCTTTGCTCGCGCACCAGGGATTGCTTGAACGGGCTGACCGCGAGCTCGTACGGCTCTTCGGGAAAGCGCTCCTGAAGGCGGATCGCCCCTTCGGCGACCCGTTGGCGCGCGGTGGCGACATCGACTCCGTCACCGAGTCGGGCGATGACGCTCAGGCGGCGATCGAAGCGTCCGGTGTTCCAGAGCCGTTCGTTGTACGGGATCCACACGTTCGTCGCGATCGGCATGTCTCGACCGGCGGCGAGCACCCCGACGATGCGGTGCGGTTGCGCGTCGATGTCGATCGAGCGGCCGACGATGTCGGTAGCGCCAGCGAAGGATCGCAGCCAGAGATCGTGACTCAACACCGCGCTGCGGCGCGCACCGAAAAGATCCTCACCCGGAACGAAGAAGCGGCCGAGATGCGGCGTGGCGCCGAGAACCTGGAAGTAGTCCGCCGACACCAGGGCGGCGCCGACCCGTTCGAGCTCCGTGCCGTTGTCGACGGTCACCGAGACGTTCTCGAACCCGGTCAGGGTGATGACGGGAACCGCGTCACCGGTGAGGTCGCGGTCCAGATCGCGCAGGGTCGGGAGCGAGAGCGGCCCCGAATGACCGTCATCGAGCCGGACCTGCTCCACACGGAGCAGGCGATGGCTGTCGGCGAAGGGGAGAGGCCGGTAGAGCAAGCCGTCGATCATGCTCGCCACGATCAGCACGGGGGCGACACCGATCGCCAGGGTCAGGACCACGGTGACGACATAGGTCGGTGCGCGCGCCAAGAGTCGGAGCGTTTGATCGTAGGCACGAAGAGGTGTGGCGAGCATGGCGTTCAGCGTCGTGTCGAGTTGGGTGATCGTCGTGAGGTCTCGACGAGGCGAAACCGATCATAGCGGGAGGCTTCAGCCGCGTCCTTAGGGCGGTCATAAGAAGACGCCTAAGGATGCCCTCAGGGTTTCATGAGGACGTCACGGGGCGAATCCGCCGACGATGACCGGGCAAACGACGCACCGCCCTCGAGCGGACTCGATACAACAGATGCGGAGCACGACATGACCTCATGCAAGCCCATGCAGCCTTTCCTACTCGCCGCGATCTTGATTGTCGGAATCGCCCTGCCGGCACACGCCGACAACGACCTCTCCTACAACTATCTCGAGCTGCGCTCGACCACCCGATCGCTGGGTACGATCTTCGACTTCAGCACCGATCAACTCTCGGCGACGCTCGATACCGACGATGAAACCGGTTTCGGCATCGCTGGCTCGGTGGCTTTGGGATCGAACTTCTATCTCACCGGTGAGTATCTCCAGGATCTCGACGTCGGCTTGACCGGTCGGGTCAGCGGTGGCGGTGAGAGCGCCACGGCCAGCGGAACCATGGAGACACGCTACGCCCGCCTGGCGTTGGGAGCTCGGATCCCCTTGAACGACAACGCCGATCTGATCACCGAGCTCGGTGCCGAAGGCGCGGCGTATCTGATCCCGGGCACGGTGTCGGCCACCTTGCCCTCCGGGGTCACGGTTTCGGTGTCCGAAGAAGGCGTCGACGAGATCGACCTGGATGCCAAAGTCGGGCTGCGTTACCTCGCCGCCGGTCGCTGGGAGCTCGGTGGCCACCTGCGCTACAGCCAGCTGATCCTCGACGAGATCTCGCCGAATAGCGGCGACATCGAGCTCACCGACGGCTTGCTCTACGGCGTCTCCGTGATGGTCTACCTCGGCCGTGGTCTCGGCATCGGCGCGACCTACGAGACCGGCGACAACGATCGGCTCGATATTCAATTGCGTTGGCGCTTCTGAGCACGATTGCCAGAGTTGTTGTCGTGGGGGTCGCGCGCCAGCGGCCCGCCCGCCGATTGTAGGCGCGAATGCAAAAATAGGGGGGCCCAAGCGACCACACTGGCGTGTTTTTGTTTT
>JBCDBH010000124.1:0-15003 GCA_039184055.1 Acidobacteriota bacterium | reverse complement strand
GTTCCCACTCTCGAAGTTATCGGCGAAGATCTGCTCGAGAGGCTTCTCGATGACTTCACCCATCGCGGTGTTGCTGAAGCCACTCACACCGTCAACCCCGAAGGCCTGAACCTTGTAGGTGTAGGTACCGACCGACAGATCCTGATCGGCGTAGCCGGTGGAGTTGGCGCTCAGCGTGGCGATTTCGCGATACACCAAGCCATCGAGACTACGGAGGACCCGATAGCCGCTTTCGCTATTGGCGTTGTCCGACCACACCAGGCTGATCGAGGTGCCGTTGACCGCGGCGTTGAGACCGGTTGGTGTGCTGGGCGGCGTGCACGCCGACCCCGACACGAAGAGCCGATCCGGCGAGGACTCCGGACCCACCGAGTCGCCACCACGACGCACCAGAAGACGTGGGAAACCACCTGGGAAACCGAACGCCTCACAGTAGCGATGGCTGGTAGCCGGTGTGCTCCGAATCTCATCGTAGACCCCGTCACCATTCCAATCGTACTCGTAGGAATCCGGTCCACCCTCGACGACCTGTGACACCGAGAGCGTCGTGCCGGAAGAAATGTTGCACGAGCCGAGGCTGCAATTGGCGCCACCCGGATCGACCCCGAAGCTCACGATGCCGAGCGCGCTGAGCTGGATCTCGACTTGGATCGGGGTGCTGGTGAGCGTGGTGCCCTGGTCGCAACCGCGAATCTCGACGGTCACGGTGTAGGTACCCGGACCGGCGTAGGTGTGCGTCTTCTGCGTGCCGGTGAACGACTCCCACACCAGGGGCGTACCATCACCGAAGTTCCACCGCCATTCGGTGGCACCCGTGGTGACTGCGGTGAAGGTGACGAAGCCACTACCGACCGAGTTTTGCGCGGTCACGGCTCCGGAGAAACCGAGCGGCACGTTTTGAACCGAAATGGTCGTTCCGGCGGTCGCTGGCGTACCAGCGCCGTTGGTTGCCGTGGCGGTGGCGGTGTAGTTGCCGAGCGGAATGTCGGGCGGAACGGACCAGTTGGCGACCGCACCGAAGAGATTGGTCGGCGGCGAGGTGTTGACGACCCAACTCACCGTCGGAGTCGGGAAACCGCTCACCCCGAGCGCGCTGAGCTGAACGTTGCCACAGGGCTGCGCCGGGTTGGGCGAGGCCGAGGCGCCCGTAATCACCGGCGCCGGGTTGCGTACGGTGATTTCTCTCGAAACCATGTCGCTACCCGCCGAATTGGCGACGTCGAGCGTCACGGTTTTGGTCGTCGGGTTGCCGACATCGCCAAAGACGACGGTCACCTGGTCGACCCCGGCGGCGCTCGACGGCGTGCCGTCCTCGAAGGTCCAATCCCAATCGTCGGCCGCGGGTACGCTGATCGACGTATCGGTGAAGGTCACGCTTTGGCCGGCATACGGCTGCAGCGGCGACCACGAGAAGTTGGCGTCGGGCGGGTTCTGCACACCGTCACCGATCTCGTGTGAGTCGATCGCCTTGTAGACGGCGCGGTAGAGAATCGCGCGACCGTTCATGGGGTGGAACACACCCCCGCGTGGCCGCACATCGGGGAAGCCACCGCAGTCTTCGTAATAGTGGCCCCAATAGCCATTTGGATTCACATTCTGCGGCGTCAGCTCATCTGGATTCGAAGGGTTGCTGACGTCGAAGATGTACTCGCGCTGATCCGAGCAACCGACCGGGCTGACGTTGCCGACGTAGAGATACGGCGTGCTGCTGCCACGCGAGAAGAAGACGTTGTTCTGCGTCGGAAAGCTCGTGCTGTTCTGAACGTTCCGGGTCGCGATCGGACTACCCAGATTACAGGTGCCCGAGCCCGTCACACAGCTGATGTTGTAGATGTAGAGCAGCGGATCGTCGAGATCCAAACCAGCGAGGTAAACGCTACCGCCTTGCACCCACAGGGCCAACGAGCCGATTTTCTGCGACGCGGTGGTGGTCAATCGGAGATTGGGACTGAGCGGATTCGAAAGGTTCCAGACCTCGATCCGGCGATTGATACCCGCACGCCGATTCATGGCGACGTAATCGCCATCACCCGCGAGGAATTCGCCAAAACCCGACACGCCACTATCGATGCGACCGAGCAGGACGTTGCTACACGAACCGCTGGTTTCGCGACAACGATTGAAGTTCAAGGCGCGGTCCATGTCGTATAGCAAGAGACCGTCGGCATCAAACGACGTGGCGACCGCGTAGCGCGTGCCGTTGTTCGCTTCGAAGCTATAGACCTCGGCGATATCGGAAACCGTGGTCCGATCGTCCTGATAGGCGGCGCGGACGTTGTTCTTGTTGGTCGCGTTCCAGATCACCAGGCCCGAGCCACGCGAGCCCATGACGGCGGTGTCGTGGTGACCGGTCGGTGAGTCGACGGTTTGAAAGTAAAAGTCGAAATCCGACGGGCCGACGAAGGGCACACCGTTGTCCGGCGGATCGGACGACACGTGGTCGGTAAGGCTCGGACTGTCGGGGTTGGTGACATTCCAAACGTCGAGGCCACGTCCCGTCGCGGAGAAAAGGTAGTAGCCGGACGAGTTACCGCTTACATCGAGAGCGTGCCAAATTCGCTGTCCGAAAGGTTCGCAATCACCGACGTCGAAATCACTTTGATCGAGTATGACGAGCGGTACGAAACCAGGTCCGGGATACGACACGGGCAGCATGGTATCGCCGGTAAAACATCCCGCTTGCACTGGGCTCGACGCCAGCACGATCAACAACGTGCTCAACGCCAACGAATATCGCGACATCCGAAGACTCCTGTGAATCTGAATGCGGAGAGGGGACTCCGCTACACGGCGATAAATCTCGTGACGAAGCGTACGACGCACGACGAAACGAAACGCTGAAAGGAAGAAAAAAAGAAGAGACAGGAAAGCCGGGAGGACGAATCCCCCCGGCTCTCGAGAGTGTGATCAGAGATCACACGAGGGCCTGATCACTCTTCGCTAGGATTAGCGGTGATCGGGCCGGCAACCGGAAGCGGAACGCTACCGGCGGTGCAAGCGGTATCCAGCTGGATGCCGTGCACGCCGACACTGTAGCGAGCGGAGGCCTGCATGACCCAGCTCACCCAGTTCTGCGTGATGTCGTCACCGTAGGCACTCTGCGGGGCCTGCAGGTTGTAGTAGACCCAACCGAAGTTGAAGTCACCGACATCGAGCTCAGCTTCACCGTCGAGCACGCCGACGTTGATCCAGTTGACCTCGTTCGGGATCCGAACAGCGATCTCGTCCGGCGGGAGCGGATTCGAGGGACCCGGATCGACCTGAGGCACGAACGGGTTCTCTTGCTCGTCGAAGACGATGACCGAGTTGTCGGTCGCCTGGGTCAGCGGGTACCAGCTCGGGCCGGCAGCGCCACAGCTGTAGGAAGCGGACGAACCGTCAGCTTCACGCCACACCCAGTGGATGGTGCCGTCGAACGGCGCACCGAGGGCGTAACGGGCAGCGTAAGTGGTGCCGAGCGGCTCACGCCGGTTGTTGGCGGCGAGACCCGGCTCGTAGCGGCCGTAGAAGGTGTGCTCACCGGTGTCGAAGTAGCCCTGCGGGCCAGCCTCGACGTGGACGGCGGTGAAGCCCTGCGAGAAGTTGTTGTCCGGATCGACGATGAAGTAGTCACCCCAGAGGATGTTGTCGTAACCCAGGACACCAGTGGTGTAGTAATCCGGATCGGCCGGGAAGAGCAGCGAGCACTCTTCGGTCTGGTCGATGGTGATGTAGCCGATCGCGAACGGAACCTGACCGGAGCCGGCGCAGGTGCCGAGCGAGCTCGACTGCTGACCAGTGAACCACTCCTTCAGGAGGGTGACCAGTTCGGACGAGAACGGATTCGAGTAGTACGGACCCTCACCCGGGGTGGTGCCGTTGTTACAGCCGTCGAACGGAACCTTCGGCTCCGAGAACAGACCGTTGTTCGAAATGGTGTTGCCGCCGCTGAAGTAACCGGTCTGCGGCAGAGTGCCGTCGCAGAAGATGTCCTTCAGATTGATCGTCTGGACGTCATAACCGGTGAGGTACACGTCGAAATCGAGCACGGGAACCGACTGGTCGGTCCAGAGCGTGACGTGAGCGATGGTCGGCGCGGCCGAAGCGTTGTTGACCGAGAACAGGGTGGTAACACCAGTGTTGTTGGCGCAAGCGTCGTCGCTCACGTCAACGAGGAAATTCGGGACCAAGAGGGTCGCGGCGGGCACGGCGTCGATGGTGCAGAGAACACCGAAAGCCTGCCCCCCCAGCGCCAGGAGGGTCGCCAGGGCCATCAACAAGATGGTCTTTTTCATTTCGAAGAAATCTCCTTCTCCGTTGGTTCTGGTTGCTCGTCACCCCTCCAGGTGACAAGCCAAAGTCTGACGAGTTACGTAGAGTAGCACTTCTCAGAGCACTCTCTTGACGACGTTCCGACATCACCTCCTGTTTCAATGGCGTCTAGTATCCGCAATCTAGCATAGTTAGCAGCTATGTCTAGCCCCGAATCGAGCTTCGAGCACGTCTTTTTCGTGCCGCCGAAGCCGCGTACCGACTCAAACGAGGATATTTACGCCGGTGTGGGGGCTTCACGCGCTCGATGGGGCGGTTGCTCTCGATGGAACTCGATTATGCTACCGCGAAATATGAAGACGCAACAAGGGGCCCCATGGCCCCTTGTGCAAAATTTTCATCAAGACGGCCGGAGCCGTCATCACGTCAGGATTTCGGCTGCGCCTGCCACACTTTGAGGGCACCGCCCCGTCCACCCGCGCACTCCTCGGAGGCGAAATTGGCGACGATCTCGTCGCGCTTGTCGCCGTCCAGGTCGATCAGGCGAACGCCATAGCCACGACACGCCTCGAATACCGGGTCGGTCTCGGGAGATTCCTCGGCGACGAGAAAGCCTTCGCCGTCACCCCGGTAAACCAACAACCGCCCGTCTCGCGTCCCGACCACGAGGTCGAGCGCGCCATCGGCGTCGAGATCGCCGGTGGCCATGCCATGGACCAGCACGCGCTCCTCGCCTGTGGTGGACAGAACCGGCCGACGCTCCCAGACGCCCTCGGGGCGCGAGTAGAGAATGTCGATCCCGCTACGGCGCTCGGAAAGCTGACGATTGCTGTAGGACAGCGCGATGTCGTCACGCCCGTCACCATCGAAATCACCGGTGGCGGCACCCCACACGGCCGAGCCACCGCGCACCATGTCGACGTGAACGGCGTCCCAGCCACCGTCTTCCGCGTGCATATTCACCAGCTCGCGGCGCCCCTGCACGCTGGTCGAAGTGACGAAGTCGGGTTTGTCATCGCCATCGAAGTCGCCCAAGACGATCGCGTCGCCGAACACCTTCTCGGTGACATCGATGACCTTGCGCCAGGTGCCGTTGCCCTGGTTGAGATAGAGCACCTTGCCGTAGGCGCCAGGAAGGTCGACGTGCTCGAAGCCACGCGGCCCTTCGGCGAACGCCAAGATGTCTTGGTCGCCATCGCCGTCCCAATCGACCGTGGTCAGCGAGCGGGTGGTGAACGCGGGCACACCCTTGTGATCCGGCCACTCGAATTCGATGCCCTCGGTCCACTTCTCGAAACGACCCTCACCGAGGTTGCGCAGGGCGAGAACACCGCGCAGATGCATACCGAAGACCATGTCGAGCTTGCCGTCGTTGTCGAAGTCGGCGACGGCGACATCGCCGTAGTCGTACGGCGCTTCGGGCACCTCGAGCTCATCCCACACGACCCATCCTCCTTCGCTGTTTCCGAGGAAGACCCACGGCCGGGGCCCGGTCTTACGCGGTGGACCGTGGATGATGTCGAGATGGCCGTCGCCATTGATATCGGCGACATCGAAGCCGTTGCGCCACATACCGGCTTGTGGCAGCCCTGCATCGAACGGCACCAGCTCGAGCACGTCGGCACTCTTGATGTCGACCTCGTAGCCCGCTTCGATCTCGGCGATCTCCTCGGGCGTGCGAGGCGGCAACGACGATGACGACTGCGGGCGTTCGGCGTTTCGACGCGTACCGGCCTTGTAGACATACACGAAGAAGGCGTCATCGGTCTCTTTCGCCACCTCGAGCCACGGACCGCCCCGGAGCCGGATGACATTCGGCGCCATCTGGCGATACCAGAGGTTCAGCTTCGGAATCGACCGGATGAAATATTCACCGCCATAATCATCGGTGAACCACTTCCCGGAAGGCGGCTCACGCCATTCACCTTCGTTGAACGGCACCGCTTGGCTGATCGGGTCGTCAGCGGCTTCGCCAGCTGGAGTCTCGGCTTCTTCGGCCCGAATGGGAAAGGCCAAGATGACGATCAGCATGGCGAGCGAGAAGAGGCCCAACCCTCTTTGGCGCGACGCGCAGATGGACATGTACATGCTCCTGAAAAAGTCGTAATCGATTCGGCTCACGTCACAACAACTGACGAGAAACGATCGCTCGTAGTGTCACGATGTCTCACTCTACCGTTTCGTCGGCGGCGCTCCGACACCGGAAGTCGCCTTTTACCTGTGACTTACAGGGACTTATCGCGCCCTGGGCCGTGCATGCGTGGAGATCCGGTCAGAGCTCATCGACGAAAGCGGGGCGCAGCCGAGCAAAGATCAGCCAGCCGACGACGAGGACGACGGTCGCGGTCACGCACAGGGGAATCACGCCCTCGACGTCGTCGAGGGTACCACCGAGCAATGCGAGGCGGTAGAGATCGACCAGCGTGGTCAGAGGGTTGAGCATGATCCAGCGACGGAATTCATCCGGCACGAGACTGAGCGGGTAGACGATCGGGGTCAGGAAGAACCAGCCTTGCAACACCATGCCGAGGAATTGCGTCGTATCGCGAAAGAAGACGTTGAGCGCGGCGAGCGCCAAGGCGATTCCGACGGTCAGCACCACCTGGACCGGCACCGCGAAGAGCAGCACGGGCAGGGTGACGACACTCAGCGAACCGTCGATGGCCAGAAAGACGACGAAGACGATACCGGCGATGGCGGCGTGAATGAGCGCCGCGAGCACCACCGTGAACACCAGGATCTGTGACGGAAAACGCAGCTTCTTGACGATCGCTGCGTTGTCGGTGATCGCGGTCGCGCCACGCACCGTGCCCTCGTTGATCGCCATCCAGGGCAGCAGGCCACAGAAGAAGAAGCTCGCGAAATTGTCGGTTCGCTCGCCAAGGAGCGACATCTTGAGCACGCTCGAGAAGACGAAGGTAAAGAGGACGAGCTGGAAGAGCGGCTGGACGAACGACCACAGGAAGCCGAACAACGAGCCCGCGTACCGACTCTGAAAATCTCGCCTGACGAGCTCGCGGAGTAAGAATAGATGGTGTTTCATGGCAAAAGGAGACTTGCGGCCCCGAAGACTGAAGATTCCCGAAGACGGCGGATTCCCAAAGACGGCGGATCCCCAAAGATCAGGCAGTATAGCCACCCCGAACCGGTTGACAAGCACCGGTTCTCGACCGGCGATGCCACGCTGGCGGGCCGGTCGCGACCCGCACCTTATATATAGGGCCAGAATTGCCGAAGAGCGTGTTGACAAGCACGCCTGGTCGCGGGACACTACCAACCTGTATCGGTGACCGAAATCTACAGGCCGCGTGGTCGGATGGTCCAACCGCGCGACAACGGCACACTGAAATGACATACGGCCATGTATACCGAATCTCCTTATAGCTCGAATCAGACTCTCGAAGCCTTGCGAGATCGCGCGCGCGATCTCGTGCTTCACGGCGAGCTCCACAAAGCCCTCGCCTTGCTCGACGAAGCATTGGCGGTCGCGTCGCGTAGCGGCGACACCGCGCTTCACGACCTCACGGTGTGCAACCGGAGTGCGGTGGCGATCGCGCTCGGTCAGCATGGCGACGCCATTCCGTCGCTACGCGAGATCCTCATGCGCACCGACTGTCACCGCACGGCTTTCCTGGCCGCCGATAATCTGTCGCGCGCCCACGAGCGTGACAAGGCATTCAAGAAGGGCTTGTTCTACGCGCGCACCGCGCAAGATCACGCCAGCATCGTCGACAATGCCGAGTGGCTCGCGTCCTGTCACATTCAGATGGGCAACTGCCTGCTCGGTGACAGCTACTTCGCCGATGCGCGACGCGAGTACGAAAGCGCGCTCGCCCTGGTCGGTGACGAAAAGCTGGCGCTGGCCCGACTCATCACCGTCGCCAACCTCGGCTACTGCCTGATGATGCTCGGCGACCTACGCCGCGGCATGGGGTTGTCGTACGACGCCCTGCGTGGCTATCGCCGCCTCGGCGCGGAGATTTTCGAAACCACGCCTCTGCTCGACCTGTGCTTCGCCCACCTCGAGCTCGGCCGACTGGATACCGCGCGCCGTCACGGCCGTCGCGCTCTCCGACTCGCCGAAGCCGATGGCCACGACGAACACTTCAAGGTCGCGCTCTTTCTCCTCGGCGAGACCGAGCGCGCGGCGAACAATCCGCTCGCCGCCCACGGCTACTTCTCGCAGTTGCAACGTGACTTCTACCCCGATCAACCGCAGATCATCGCCATGATGACGGCGATCGAAATGCGCCAGATGGTCAATCTGAGGGCCTGAGCATGCACGCACGCACATTCCTCATCGCGCTACTTCTCCTCGGCTTCTCGGTTACGTTTGCTCAGGCGGGCACGGTTCTTCTCGACGCCAACGGTGCCGTCGTGCAATTGGAGACCGGCACCTACGGCGAGCTCTTCCCGAACAGCAACGAAATGGCGGCCGGCCACCAGGTGCTCGCGCTCTCCGTGCGCACCCGCGACGTCACCGAGCGTCTTCTCGTTCCCGGCACCGAGTCGCCCTGGGTGGAAACCTCGGCCACGCTGGTGAAAGACCACGGCACGGTCTGGGTGTTGTGGGAAGGTCTTCACAACGCGATTCATCCGCTGCTCTATCTGGTCGGTCACGACGGCACGTCCTGGGGTGAGGTCATCGAGATCACCGGCAACCCCTTTGCCGCCAAAGGCCATCCTCAAGTGGCCGTGACCCGCAACGGTGACGACAGCGCGGCGACCCGTGTCCATCACGTCGTGTGGTGGGAAGATCTCGCCACCGGCAGCCGCAAACGCTTGGCGCCGATCGTCCTCTTCGGTGATCAGCAGGTGGGCGGCACCCAGCCGATCGACCTGATCGATTTCTTGGGCGACGTCGAGTTCTACCGCGAGCCGGCCTCCGAGCTGGCCAATCTCCTCACCCTGCAGCAAGGCGCGACCAACCGCTCGGTGGTCGTCGGTTTCACCGATCCTCGCACCGGTCATCTCGCTTCGCTGGTGATCGAGAGTCTGCCCGAGAAGCTCGGCGCGCTCGCCGACAACGTTCGTGACCAGGTTCTCGACGTCGGCAAGCTGACCTCCGACTACTCCGAGCTCGCGACTCAGCTTCTCGAGGTGATCACCGAGCTCGAGGAAACGGGTTTCCTGCCGTCGAGCCTCGAATATCTCGGCGAGCAGGTCGCTGCGGCGATCGCCGGTGAAGATGCGAACACGTCGCTTCCCACGCTCGGCGAAAAGATCCGCCAGCAGATGATCAACATCGGCGCCCGGATCGAGCGTGGTGGTCTCGAAGGCGAGACCATGATCGCGCAGATCGAGCTCGGTGACGGGCATCGCAATCACTGGCTCGCGGTGACCGTCGCCGCCCACCGTGAAGCACCGCTCGTCGGTGGCCCCGCCACCATGTCGCTATCCCCTGACGGCAAGCACATGCTTCTGGCCTGGGACGAAGACGGCGCGGTAGCCTGGATCGAGAGCCAGGATGATCGCTGGAGTGAAGTGGGCCGGATTCTCGTCGATCCGACCATGAGCCGCGAGACCGCTCATTCCATCCTCCAACAGCGCGTGCACGACCGCTGAGCCAATTGCACCTTGACATAGGGCCAATGCTCGAATAGCATTTCGGTCTGGCACTCGACGTGCCGACCTCATGGCTCCAAGGAGGCGAAAGGCTATGGCCTTCGTGCACAAGATCCGTCAAGTCCAACTCGTCGGTCCTCGTATTCGCAAGCTGCGCAAGGAGCGCAAGCTCACCCAAACCGAGCTTGCTTCGCGAATCGGGATTCAGCAATCCGACCTCTCACGGATGGAGAAGGGTGAATATCGAGTCAGCCTCGATACGCTCTTTCGCATCCTCGCCGAGTTCAACGTATCGATCGGCGAATTCTTCGACGGTGTCGCCCAAGAGACGATCACCCCGCGGGACGTGCAGCTGGTTCGCGACCTGAAAGCGTTGCCCAACGATGCGCAACGCGAGGTCGAAGCGTTTGTCGCTTTCAAACGCAGCCAGAGCGAGCCGGCGACCGACAATGCCCCGGCCGAGCTCGAGCCGGAAAGCAAGCGCGACGCCGGCTAGGCTGGGCTAGGCGCCCCCGGCGCCCCCGGGCACCTCCACACACAGTTTCCGATGATGGTTCAGGGCCGCGTTATGCGGCCCTTGTGCATTGTCGCCACCTAGGTTGCGAACCTCGCGACCCGAATCCACGCCTGCCAACCTCAGTCGCCCTCCCACTCGGTTCTCAGCGAACGATCACTGGTAGTCTACGCCTCCAATGGGACGTCGACTTTGGATCCTTCTCGCTCTCCTGGTCGTGGTGACGGCAACCGCGCTCCTGCTGCGTAGCGGGCCACCGAAACAACCCGATATCGTACTGATCACGATCGATACGCTACGCGCCGATGCCCTCGGTGCCTACGGCAATACCAAGGGGCTGACGCCGCATCTCGACGCATTCGCCGCTTCGGGTATCGTGTTCGAGAACGCCACCTCCCACCTTCCCGAGACTCGGCCGTCCCACGCCTCGATCCTCACCGGTCTCTATCCCCGTACGCATGGTGTCGTGGCCAACAACCTCTTGTTGCCTCAATCGGCATTGACCCTGCCGGAGCGTCTCAAGGAAGCGGGCTATCGAACGGCTGCCTCGGTCGGGGTCACGCTCTTGTCGCCGACGGCCGGCTTCGCCCAGGGATTCGACACCTTTCATTGGCCGAGCGACCAGAACATGATCCGGGCCTACAACGTGGTCCTACCGGCGATCGAATGGCTCGAGTCGACGACGACCGATGAGCCGATCTTCTTGTGGATTCACGTCTTCGATCCCCATCAGCCCTACGATCCGGTGGATCTCTTCGACATTCACTCGCCGCCCGAGATCAAGGAGAGAATCCCCCAGCTGAGCTGGCACGACTTCCGTTCCGCCGCGCAGGCCAATGGTGGCGATCTGCCCCGGGTGCACCTGGAACGGGCGCTTGCGCTCTACGACGCCGAGGTAGCGACCGTCGACTACGAGCTCGGCAGGCTGATCGACGCCTTGTCAAAAACCGGCCGAGACGATGCCGCGATCATCGTCACGGCGGATCACGGCGAGTGTTTTTCCAACGGTATCTACTTCGAGCACTCGAATTGTCTCTATGACGGCGCCATCCACGTGCCGCTGATGGCGAGCTTTCCAGGAGAAATCGAACCCGGGTTGCGCCAGCCGGAGCCGTACGAGCTGATCGACATCGCCCCCACCGTCCTGCGATGGGCGGGTCTCGAACCCGATGAAGCGATCGAAGGCGAAGGGCTCTTCGCCGCGCCCGACGAATGGGGTTATTTCCAGCACCCGCTCTATCGCGCGGTCGACGTCGTCCGTCGCCAAGAGACGAATTCATTGATCAAGAGCGTTGCCGGAGATCCCTCTCGACCGATCGTCGGTGATCGCGAATTGCTCGGCGCGCGCTCGTCCACCTGGAAGTACTTCTGGAGCGATCTCGGCGAAGAGCTCTACTATTTGCCCGACGATCCCGAGGAAAGCACCAATCTCGCCGAAAGCGACGACGACACCCGCTCGGATTTGCGTCGAACGGTGAATCTGTGGCGTCAGCAGCACCCGCTGATCCTGCAGGGCGACGGCAATGACCTCACCGAAGAGATGCGCAAACAGCTCGAAGCGCTGGGTTATCTTTAAACCGCGAGCTATCTTTGAGCTGCGAGTTATCTCTGATCCACGAGCTACCTTTGATCCGGTAGATAGAGCAGGCGAAAGCTGCCCGCGACCAGACCGTGATCTTCAGCGTCGGTGCTCAGCACCTCCCAATGCGGTTGCCAGTCGTCGCCCCAGCGATCGAGCGGCAAGGCTTCGTCTTGACGCGCCAACGCGGGTAGGTATTGCTCCATCAACACGCTCACCGCGTACCAACCCGCCGGCAGCGGATCGCGTGGCGTGATCAGGGTCGCCTCGGGTAGGTAGGCCCCGAGCACCCGACGATCGAGCAAAGGGTAGATCACCGCCAGATTTTCGATGTCACGCTCGGTGGCGACGTGATCGAGCTGAATGAAATTCTGCTTGTAGGCCAGATTCCCCAACGAGAACGACAAGCGAGTCGGGTTGGCGTTCCCCAGCCACCACGTATTGGTGGCGCTCATCCACAACGGCGCCAACGCCACGGCCTCGAGCGTGAGCAAGACGATGACGACCGTGGCGGTTCGTCGACGCTCACGCAACGCCACCACAATCGGTAGATAGAGAAACGGCACGATCGGCATGAGGTGGCGGATGCCCAGGTTGTAGCTCGAAAGAAGGGCCATGACGCCATAGATCGCCACCGTGACGCCGACCAGCAGCCATTCCCTGACGTGTCGATCCGGACGCGTCTCGACGATCACACGGCGCGATCCGATGGCCACCACGAGCAAGGCGACGAGCATCACCAGCGGTGTCTTGACCACGAAGAGCGCGGGGAAATACCACCAGCGACCGTCGAACGAAATCTCACCGAAGGCATATGACGGGTAGATGCCGACGTCGTTCTGGATCCGGATCCCGATCAGGCCGGTGAGGTATTGGGCCAACGCGGGTGACCACGACTCGACGGCGAGTAGCTCGTCGGACCACGGCCGCATCTCCTCACCGACCACCAAGGTGGACCGCGATTCGGTGTAGAGCCGAAGCGAGTCGCGTCCCGCGTCGCGATCGTAGCGGTGGTTGGCGACCCCGTAGCTCGCCATCAACACCATCAGCGTGCAGCCCCCGATCACACCCGCGTGAAGCAGTCGCCGGCGCCACGACAGTCGGGCGAGCACGAGCGCCAAAAAGATCGTGGACGCCAGCAGCAAACCCGAGTATTTGACCGCCATGGCGAGCCCGAAAGCCGCCCCGAGCAGCGCTGCCAAGACGAACGACGGTCGACGTAACCAAACGATCGCCACCGTGACCACGAGAACGAAGCCAAGCGTCACCGCCGCGTCAGTCTGCAAGATCACTAGATTGGGTAGAACCGAGAACGTGCCGAGGAAAAGCAGAGCGAGCACGACGCCATCAGCGTCGAAGAGCCGTCCCAACCACCAGCAGGTGACAAGGAGCGGGATGACGAAGACGACCACCATCGCCCAGCGTGCCCGCCGCGTGGCGGCACGCATCACATCGGGCTCGTCGTGCAAACGGCCGATGGCATCTTGCATCGTGTCGCCACGGAAATGCACCGGCGACCGATCGGCCAGCCCCAGTACCGGCGTGGCCATGATCACTTTGGCGAGCGGAGGATGTTCGAGATTGACCGTATTCGAGCCGGTTTCGAGCGCCTGGAGACCGGCGAGCAGGTGATAAGCGCCGTCACCGGTGAGCGATTGCTCGTCGATCGCCACGACCAGCGCGCCGCAGAGAATCACGGCACAGAGCACAACGATCACGGAGTGACCGGACACATAGCGAACGGACATCATGCCGCGTCGACTCGAGCCTGGCTCCGCGGACGACATACGGAATTCGTCCGCTCAGGCAGGCAGCGAATCGAGCTCGAGACGCGCCGCCGTCGGGGGCGCATGCAGCACCGTGCCACCGAGATCGGTGAGCGCCGTCTCAATACTCGCCTTGCGGCCCGGTGGGCACAGAACAACGATCGAGCCACCGCCTCCCGCGCCGCAAACCTTGCCACCCCAAGCGCCTAGGCGCTCGGCCTCGGTCAGCCAATGCTCGATCGTCGGGGTCGAGACATCGGGACCGAGCTGACGACGATGGTCGTGCTCGCGGCGCACCAAGGCGCCGACGCGTGCCCAATCACCCGCCTCGAGCGCCTCGGGCAACGCGGCGGCCACTTCGGCGATGGTCGCGAACGGCTCATGCAGCCGCGGCTCGTCGTCGAGACGCGCCCGCACCACATGCCAGTTGCTCTTTGCCGAGATATGGCTCTGACCCGTGTAGACCACGAGCATGCGCTCAGTCAGGGCCTCGAGATCGACCGCCAACCGATCGACTTGCTCACCACCCGGCTGATGACGAATATCGAGCACGCCACCGTGGAGCGAAGGGAAATGATCCTGGAGACCGGTCGGCAGACGCATCATGCGCGCCTCGAGATCACGCGCCAGGCGTACCCACCGTGGCGCGACGGGCTCGACATCATGGTCGATCGCAAAACGTCCGGCGACACATTCGGCGGCGGCGATCAGCGCCACGGTCAGCGCCGAGCTCGCGCCGAGCCCCGCGCCTCGTGGTGAGCCGCTATCGATGGTGATGTGACAGGGTTCGAGACCACACGCTTCGGCGACCAGCGCAACCAGCGCCGTACCCGGCTGGGTCGCGAGCGTTGCGAGATCGTCGCTCTCGATCCGTTCCCCTGCCTGCTCGACCACCCACTGTCCGACGCCCGAGCGCATCGTCACCATCACCGGTAGCGCCACGGTGACGTTCACCGTCCGTGCGTCGCGATGGAAGAGTCCAAGAGGCCAGATATCGAGCGTGCCACCCGCGAGATCGACTCGGCACCACCCTCGCGCCCGAATGGTCGTCATCGCGATCAGCGGGCGCGGCTCGGCGAGGTCGATAGCGGGGCAGCGGCTCCGGCAGCCAAGCGATCCTCGCTCTCCGGTAGCGGCTCACCCGAGCTCAAGCTGTGACGGAGAAGGTCCCGATGCTTCAGGAAATCGGCGAGCTGATGTTGCGGAATCGGATCGGCCGGTACCAGATCGAGCTTCAGCGGATCGATCCACTTGCCATTCTTTTGGATCCGATAATCGAGATGCGGCCCGGTCGACAGACCGGTCGAGCCGACATAGCCGATCACCTG
>JBCDBH010000123.1:0-15059 GCA_039184055.1 Acidobacteriota bacterium | reverse complement strand
CGACGTCGACTCCGGCGGCGGCGGCGCGACCGATGGTTCCCGGTCCCAGTCCTCCGTCCATTTCGATCAGCACATCGAGGCCCCGTTCATCGATCATCCGTCTGAGCCGACGCGCTTTGTCGAGCACGTAGGGCAGAAAGGGTTGACCGGCGAATCCCGGGTTGACCGACATCAGCAGCACGAAATCGCACTGCCCGAGAATGTCGGTCAGAACCTCGGCGGGAGTCGCCGGATTGAGCACCACACCGGCCTTGGCACCGGCGGCGCGAATATGGCCGAGCGTTCGATCCAGATGACGACAGGTCTCGACATGGACCGACACCCAGGCGGCGCCCGCTTCGAGCGAGGCGTCGAGAATCCGATCTGGATCCTCGACCATCAGATGAACATCGAGCGGCAGGTGGGTGCGGCGGGCCAAGGCCGCGATCACCGGTGGCCCGAAGGTGAGATTGGGAACGAAGCGCCCATCCATGACGTCGACATGGACCAGATCCGCCCCACCCTGTTCGCACACCTCGAGCGCGGCTGCGAAATCCGCCAGATCGGCGGCCAGGATCGAGGGGGCAAGTTTCATGACGACTCCGTTTTATCGGATGGTTCCGGCCGCCGCGGCCAGGTCGAGCGCGATGACATCGCCCCGTCGCAGTGGATGGCCAGCGAGCGGATATTGCCGCAGAACCGTCCCGGGAACCAATCCCGGATAGCGCTCGTAGCCGACCCGACCGAGACGAAAGCCACGATCGACGAAGAAGACTCGCACCTGATCGTAGGAACGGCCGACCAAGTCGGGCATCACGTAGGTCTCGCCACCGTCTTCGACCGCCATGAACACATCGACCGGGCCGTTCTGCTCCATGCGTTCACCCGGCGCCGGTCGTTGCGCCACGATGGCCCCGGCATCGGCTTCGCCGTGGATGGCCAACGAGCGACCGACCGTCAGACCGGCGGCGGCGAGGGTCACCTGGGCCGCCTGAAGAGCTTCCCCGGTCACCGGTGGCACGATGATCCTCCGCGGGCCACGGGAACGTACGACCGTCACCGCGCCACCCCGTTTGACCAGGGTCCCGGCGCGTGGCCGCTGCAACATCACATGTCCCGCCGGCACCTCTTCGTGGTAACGCTCGTCGGTATCGATCTCGAGCCGCAAGCCTTGATCACCGAGCAAAGCACGGGCATCCTCTTCGACGAGGCCGAAGAGCTCGGGCGTCGGAGTGACACCACGCCGCACGAATTGACTGAAGGCCAAATACGAGACGACGGCGAAGATCACGCCGAGAACACCCAGATAGAGAAGGGCGCGCAGCAAGCGCACGAGACGTCGCCACATGGACGGCGAGCATAGCAGCCTCGATGCTCCTGCGGAGCACCCGAGTCTTCCACGCTCTTTCGAAGCAGGTCAGCCCAGCGTGACGTCGGAGCTCATCATCCCGCCGCGCTCGCCAGGAGCTTGGAGAGATCGAAGTAGATGACCATGACCATCAACATCATCAGCAGGATGAAACCGACCTGCATGATGCGCTCCTTGAGCATGATCGACAGATCGCGCCCGATCGCCATCTCGATCAGCAAGATGGTGATGTGGCCACCGTCGAGAATCGGAATCGGCAGAAGGTTCATGATGCCGATGGCGATGCTCAAGAAACCGACCACGAACACCCAGTCGTTGAGACCCCGGTCGGCAGCCTGCGCGGTGACCCGAGCGATCTCGATCGGACCCGAAAGGGTATTCTTCGCCGCGACCTGACCGGTGAACAATTTGCCCAGGATCTGAGCCGTCTTGACGACGATTTCGACGTTGTAGTGATAGCTCGCCACCACGGCTTCACCAAACGGCAGCGGGCGGTAGATCGACAAGCCGATACCAATCCTGCCCAGGCCGTTCTCGTCGGCCCGAGGCACCACCGGGATGAGCAAGCTCTCACCGTCACGACGCACCTCGACCACGACCTCCTGATCGGCGCGCGCCTCGAGGTGCTCGGTGATGGACCGCGGGAATTCGACCACGGCATCATCGACTCGAACCAGGACGTCACCGATTTCGAAACCCGCCGACGCCGCCGGGGTATCGGCGAACACCGTACCGACGCGGACTTCGAGACGTGGAAAGAGCCCCGCGTCACCCACGCCGTCGCGTGGATCAGCGATCGGCGTCACGGTTTTGACCAGGCGTTCGTCGCCGCGCTCGATCGTCAGCTCGACCGGCTTGTCGACCGAGGTCAGCAACACGAAGGACACGTCCTTCCACAGCTCGACCGATTTGCCATCGACCTCGACGACTCGATCTCCAGGCTCGATACCCGCTAGCTCTCCGGGCGAGCCTTCGGTCACCACACCGATCACCGACGGATTGACCTGGAGCGCCTGAACGGTGATCCCCATCATGAAGGCACCGGCGATGAGCGCCAGCGACAGCACGACATTCATCGCCGGCCCGGCGAGATAGACCAGGATGCGTTCCCAACGAGGTCGAGCCAGGAATTCACGTGGATCGCCGGTGCGTTCCTCGGGCATCTCACCGCTCATGCGGACGTAACCACCCAAAGGCAAGGCCGAAAGTCGAACGTCGGTGCCCCGGAAATCGAATCCCGCGATCCGTTTGCCAAAACCGAGCGAGAACACCAGCACTCGCACACCGAACAGCTTGGCGACCAGGAAATGACCGAGCTCGTGAATGAAGACGATCACCCCGAAGGCGATCGTGAAGGCTATCGTGCCGATGAGCGTCATGTTGGCGTACCGAGGTGAGTCATCGCGTGGACGATGGAATGAGAGGACCGAAGCCGGAATGACTTCGCGCGCGCTGGATCATGATACGAAAAAGTGCCGGTCATAGATGCAAGGCATCGTTCACTGGAAACATCGTCGACTACGTCACGAGCCTCCTGAGACATAGCGCTCGATGCCGAGCCACCACAAGCCGATCGTAAACACCGGCGCGGCGATCAAAAGCGCGTCGACTCGGTCGAACACACCACCGTGACCGGGCATGAGTTGGGAAGAGTCTTTCCGCCCGGCACTTCGTTTGATCGCCGACTCGACGAGATCGCCCTGCTGGCCCGCGACCGCGGTCACCGCGGCGAGCACCAACAAACCGGTGTCGATCTGATCGAAGCGCAACCAGCACCACACCGCGACCCCACCGACACTGGCCAAAAGCCCAGCCACCGCGCCTTCCCAGCTCTTGTTGGGACTCAGCACTGGCGCCATCTTGTGACGGCCGATCCACGAGCCGATGTAATACGCCGCGATATCGCCCAGCCAGACGATGGTGAACAGAATGAGAAGCAACCATGCATCGTGCAGCTTGAGCCACGCCAAGCTCACCGTCGGCACGGCCAGATAGGGCACCGCGAAGGCGAAGATCCCCATGGTGGCGAGCGCTTCGCGCATCGGTGTCCGACCGAATAGAACCGCCGCCGCCCCGACCGTCGTCACCCCGAGCCACGCCGCGATCACCCAGAGACCGGCGTTGCCTTCGATCTCGAGACGAAACACCACCCAGACGAGAGCCGCCGCTACAGGCACCAACAAAAACAACACACCGATCGGCGCGCCTGGCACCACGTCTCGTGCCAGACGACTGAACTCCCAGGTCACCACGATGACCGTCGCCACACAGCCGACAAAGAAAAGATCGGCGGGCGCATAGAAGGTCGCGAGCAGCGTAATCGCCGCCGCCGCGAGCCCGGTGAGCACCCGCATTCAGCCGATCCCCTCGGTACGCGTCGTCGTGGTGGACGTCGCCACCTCGCCGAGATGACCGACCACGTCACGTAGCTGTCGATCCGATAGATAAGGCGCCGGGCCCAAGCGAAGCCGGGTGCCCCGATGATCGACCAACACACCACGTTCACGGAGGGCCTGATCGAAGGCTTCGGCGTGTGGTGTCTCGAGCATCAAGAACCCGCCGATTTCGGCGAGAGACACGACGGGACGACGCAGCACCCGCGGGTCGAGATCGAGCGCGTCGATCTCTCGGGTGAGCAGCCCGACCTGATGCTGACTCACCTGACGGAGAAAGGTCGGGGTCAGCCCCATGGTGGCGAAGAAGTCGAATACCTCGGCGGCCCGGTAGTGACTGGTCGGATCGTAGGTCGCGCCGATGAAGGCGTCGGCGCCGTGACCATACGCGACCTGCCCGGGAATCGGCGGCGCCGCGAGATCGGCGAACTCGGCGAACCAGCCGGTGATCACCGGGCGCAAATCACGACCCGGTGGAACCCGCATGAAGCAATTGCCTTCACCGAGCTGGAGGTATTTGTACCCACCGCCGACCACGAACGCTTCGCCCAGGCCTTGTTCCGGTAGCTGGAAAGGCACGGCGCCGAGCGCATGGTACGTGTCGACGAGCAGCTCGCAACCGTGACGCTGAGTCGCGGGTACGACGGCGGCCAGATTCGGGACGATCCGACCGGTGCCAAAGAGCACGGACGAGACCAACACGGCGGCGGTGCGATCATCGACCTCGGCGGCAAGCCGATCGGCGAGGCTAGCCGGCTCGTCGGCCGACACACGCACGACTTCGAGACCCTCCTCGGCCAGTCGATCGAGCTGTCGTCGGATGGTGTGAAATTCACCGTCAGTGGTCACCAACCTCGGACGTTCACGAAGCGGCAAGGCGGAAAGAAATCGGATCAACAGCTCGTGGGTATTGCCAGCGAGAACGTAGCTGCCGTCCCGATCGTCGAGCAGCTCGCGAAAGCCGGTCTCGACTCGACTCGCGGCGGCAAAGGCGCGTGACCACTTCTCGTCGGCATGGGCGGCCGCGTCATCAAACGCACGTAGCTGACCCTGACGGGCACGGTCGGGCCAAGCCTGGTGTGAATGCCCGGTGAGCAACAGGCGCTCGGCGACACGGAACGCCGAATAATGCGGCGCCAGCGCGTTGGGCGACCCGGTAAGCGCATCGAGTGACAGCGGAGGGGAAGGCAATGCGGTGATCACAGCTCGCTACGGATCGTCCACAGATCGGGAAAGATCGGTTGAAACAAGGTTCGGCGCAAGTACTCGGCACCTGCCGAGCCACCGGTCCCCACCTTGGCACCGATGGTGCGCTCGACCATCTTGACGTGACGATAACGCCACTCCTGCAGACCCTCGTCGAGATCGACCAGGCTCTCGGCAACCAGGCGAATCCGATCGTCGTTGCGGTAGATCTCGATCAAGATCTCACGAACCCGTGGATGCTCGGGTGGCGGCCCGTCCTCGTAGATCGCGAAGATCTCTTCCGGGAGCTCGTACCCTTCCCGTTGCACATAGCGCAAGAAGGCTTGATAGACCGAGATTCGCGCCATGCGCGCGGCGATCCGATCACGCGCCGGCGGATGATCGTCATGATGACGCAACATGCCACGAGCGCGCCGACGTTCGCCGAGCAGAATCTCGAATTCACGGAATTGAGGCGATTGAAAACCGCTGGCGGTCGACAACCGATCGCGAAAGCTGCTGAACGACGTCGGCGTCATGGTTTCGAGAATGTCGACCTGCGCCACCATCGTCTTGAGCACGGTGAGCACACGTTCGAGGGTGTGCAAAATCGGATGTGTCGTCGAGTGCTCGGGCGGCTGGTGGTCGAGAAAGAGAGTCGCCAAATGGTCGAGCTCGTGCAAAATCTGCTTGAACCAGAGCTCGTAGACCTGGTGGATGACGATGAAGAGGGTCTCATCGTGCTCGTCGCTTTTCGTCGACTGGAGCGCGAGTAGCTCGTCGAGCCGTAAATAGCTCGAATAGGTAAAGGAACGCTGGGGAACCTCGGTACTCATCAGCCCGGTGGCCCCCACAATGACTTCTCGTCCTTGGGCGCCGCCTTGACGCGCGATCGATCACGCACCGCCTCGACTTCGGCGAGCGTGGTGGCGATGGCTTGACGTTGCAGGGTCGCGAGATCGGCGATGCCACCGAGCGCAAGATCGACCAGGCGATCCATCTCGCTGCGCGTGAACGGACGTTGCTCACCGGTGCCCTGAATCTCGACGATGTCCCCGTCGGCCGTGGCGACGACGTTGAGATCGACCGCCGCCGTGCTGTCCTCGACATATTCCAGATCGAGCAGCGGTCGGTCGTCGACGATACCCACCGAGACAGCGGCGATCTGCCGCGCCAACGGCCAGCGATCGATGTCGCCTGAGAGAAGCAGACGCCCACACGCTTCGGCAAGTGCCACCCACGCGCCGGTGATCGCCGCCGTGCGTGTACCGCCGTCGGCCTGCAGCACGTCGCAATCGAGGGTAATCGTGCGTTCACCGAGCGCCGTGAAATCCACCGCGGCGCGCAGGCTTCGTCCGATCAAACGCTGGATTTCGGCGGTGCGGCCACCGATCTTGCCGCGGCTGGCCTCGCGTCGCGAGCGCGTCTGGGTCGCGCGCGGCAACATGCTGTATTCCGCGGTCACCCAACCGAGACCACTATCGGCACGGAACGGCGGCACCCGTGTTTCGACGCTCGCCGCCACCAACACCCGCGTATCGCCCATCTCAATCTGTGCCGAACCTTCGGCGAATTTCAACACACCCGTGGTGATCGACACCGGGCGCAGAGTGTCGACGGCACGACCATGAGGTCGTTTGGAAAGCTCTTTGCTCATCGCTGGCAACCTATCAGAATCGAGACCGTGCATCGGGATCTCACCATCACGTTATGATGCCGACGATGCGACACCGTCTGTGGGAGATCGTCGAAGCGGCCAAGCCAGGAGACCGAGCGAGCCGTGTCTTCGACATATCCATCCTCTCGCTGATTCTGCTCAATGTCATCGCGGTCATCATCGGCACCGTGCCGGTGGTCGACGAAGCGATCGGCGGCTGGCTGCTGATCTTCGAGATCGTTTCGGTCACCATCTTCATCATCGAGTACCTGGTGCGGCTCTGGGTCGCCCCCGAGGACCCGCGCTTTCCGGGTGGAATCAAGGGCCGGATCCGCTGGGCGCTCAGCCCGATGGCGATCATCGATTTCTTGGCCATCGTGCCGTCGCTGATCCCTCTCTTGCCGGTCGATATGCGCTGCCTGCGTATCTTCCGACTGTTGCGAATCATTCGACTCGCCAAGGCCGGACGCTATTTTCAATCGCTCCGCTTGATGGGCAACGTCTTCAAGACTCGCCGTGAAGAGCTCATCCTCACCACTCTGTTGATGACCATGCTCTTGGTGATCTCGGCGAGCGCGATGTATTACGTCGAGCACGATGCCCAGCCCGAAGCCTTTCCTCATATCCCCGCCACTCTATGGTGGGCGGTCGCCACGCTCACGACCGTCGGCTACGGCGATGTCTATCCGATTACCGGGCTCGGCCGATTCGTCGGTGCGCTCGCGGCGATTTTCGGTATCGGCATCGTCGCTCTGCCCACCGGCATTCTCGGCGCTGGTTTCATCGAGGAGCTGCAGCACTCGCGTCAGCCGGTGGTCTGTCCGAAATGTGGTGCGTCGCTCGATGGCACCCTCGACTCAGCCGACTAGCTATCCGGGAGCGGCGCGATCAATTGCGTCCTTCCTCGGCCCATTTCTTGCGCCAATACTGCTTCTGCCACACGTTGACGTTGCGATTGTGCTCTTGAATCGATTCGGCGAAGACATGGCTACCGTCGTTCCGGCTGACGAAGTAGAGATACGGCACGTCGGCGGGGGCGGTGACGGCGAGCAGGCTGGCGATAGCGGGTGAGGCGATCGGACCTGGAGGCAGACCACGATAGCGATAGGTGTTGTAGGGGTCGTCGACCTGGAGGTCCTTCTTGCGGATGTTGCCATCCCACGTGCCACGTCGTTTGAGCGCGAAGATCACCGTCGGGTCGGCGTAGAGACCCATGCCGATCTCGAGACGGTTGGTGTAGACGGCGGCGATCACCGGGCGTTCTTCGGCGAGTCGGGCTTCTTTCTCGACGATACTGGCCAACGACACGACGTCACGCACGGTGTCGAGCCCGGTGATCCGACCCGGCTCGAAGCCAGGCGCCACGTCGTTCTCCCAACGCTGGCGAAACGCCGCCACCAACATATCGACGATCTCGGCCTCGCTGGCTTCGGCACCGAAACGATACGTGTCGGGGTAGAGATAACCCTCGAGACTCTCGGCCTCGGGATCGAGATCGCGAATCCGGGTCGGGTCGCGCATCTCATCGAGAAATACGGCTTCGTCGCCAAAGCCCTGACTGGCGAGCGAAGCAGCCGATTCAGCGAGATCGAGACCCTCGATCAAGGTCACCGGGTGCGTTTCGATTTCTCCACGCGCGACTTTGTCGATCACCGCGGGCAAGGGCATCGGCGTATCGAAACGATACTCACCGGCCAAGA
Source organism: Acidobacteriota bacterium (assembly GCA_039184055.1). Classification (GTDB taxonomy): domain Bacteria; phylum Acidobacteriota; class Thermoanaerobaculia; order Multivoradales; family J023; genus JBCDBH01. The sequence goes on along the minus strand of JBCDBH010000123.1, from coordinate 6,776 downwards.
GCGGCGGCGATCCGATCGCTTGGTGGTAGGCACGAGCCGCCAGCGGATGAACGATCACACCGGCATTGGCGAGACGTTCGAAAATCGCGGTGGCGCCGCTGCCGCGTTCGATGGTGATCGCAACCGGGTCGGTGAAGTCGCCATGTGGCTGCTCGAGGAGCTGCCAACCGAGGTAGCCAGCCGCTCCCAACGCCGCGACGAAGAGCAAACAGCCCACACGGATCAGCCGCCCGAAGCAGCCGCGTTTCTTCTTTTTCTCGCTCATCGGTCGCTCCAGCGCCGGTCGAGAGCTTCCTGGAGAAGAATCTGTGCCGCGACCGCGTCACGTCGCTCGGCGGTGTCGTTCCCGGCGGCGCCCAGTCGGTCGATGGCTTCGAGCGTGGTGTGAGCCTCGTCGATCAACACCACGGGAAGACGCGCCGCGCGTTCGAGCTTGGCGGCGAAGCGTCTGATGCGTTCGGCCGCTTCGCCGGCCTCGCCATCATCCGGTCGCAGGGGCTCACCGAGCACCAACCACCCGGCTTCTTCACGCCGCGCCAGATCGGCGATGCGATACACGGCACGCCGATCAGTGTCGCGTTCGATCGCACCGTGGGGCACCGCGAAACGACCCTTGTCATCGGAGATGGCGAGACCGATCCGACGCTCGCCAAAGTCGATGCCGAGCGCACGGGGCGGCTGATCGGCGGGGAGTGCGGCAACGTTGATCGGCATCGAATGGGTTCCTGCGCGGGGTGGGGTTTAGAGAGCGTTTCAGGGTGGTGTCGGACGTCGGCTCCGTGTCAGTGGCTGTGCTAGCATCACACACCGCTCGGTCGTCGGCTCCGCTTCCCTCTCAGCCCGCTCATCCATGTCAACGCGGACGGTCCGTGACGAGCGAAATCATCGACGCGACGTCCATTTTCGAGATCCGGCGCGACGGTCGAGAGGATGGCTCGAAGGCATCCTGACGATCCGGCGGTCGTCGCCGAAGGGAGCTTAGCATGCAGGAAATCGTCATTCTCAGCGCTGCCCGTACGCCTATTGGCGCCTTTCAGGGCGCTCTTTCGTCGATCAAGGCCCCCAAACTCGGCGCCCGAGCGATCCAGGGCGCGATCGAGCAAGCCGGTGTCGAGCCGGCCGCGATCGAGCAGGTCTATATGGGTTGTGTGCTGCAGGCCGGTCTCGGTCAGGCGCCCGCCCGGCAAGCGGCGCTCGGCGCTGGCTGCCCCACTTCGACTGGCGCGGTCACGGTACACAAGGTGTGTGGCTCGGGTATGCGCGCCCTGATGAGCGCCGCCAACGATTTGCGCTGTGGCGATTACAGCCTGTCGGTCGCCGGCGGTATGGAGAGCATGTCGAACGCGCCCTACCTCTTGCCGGGGGTCCGTACAGGTCTCCGACTCGGTCACGGCGAAGTGGTCGACTCGATGATCGTCGACGGCCTGTGGGACGTCTATGGCGACAAGCACATGGGCAATTGCGCCGAAACCTGCGCCCGTGAGTACGAGCTGTCGCGCGAGGATCAGGACGCCTTCGCCATCGAGAGCTACAAACGCGCCCAAAAGGCAGCCGCCGACGGGCTTTTCGACGCCGAGATCGTGCCGGTCGACGTGCCCCAGCGCAAAGGCGATCCAGTCCGAGTGAGCGCCGACGAGGAACCGGACCGGGTCAAATTCGACAAGCTACCCAAGCTACGCCCGGCGTTCGACAAAGAAGGCACGGTGACCGCGGCCAACGCCAGCACGCTCAACGACGGCGCCGCCGCGCTGGTGCTCACCACCGCCGAGAAGGCGCGTGAGCTCGGTAAGAAGCCGATCGCCCGCCTGGTCGGTCAGGCGACTTTCGCGCAGGATCCCGAGTGGTTCACCACCGCTCCGGTCGGCGCGGTCCGTCGGGTGCTCGAACGCACCGGTCTCGATGTCGGTCAGATCGATCTCTTTGAAATCAACGAGGCATTCTCCGCGGTGGGACTCGCCTGCTCGAAGGATCTCGAGATTCCGGCCGACAAACTCAACGTACATGGCGGAGCGGTTGCGCTCGGTCATCCGATCGGCGCCTCGGGCGCCCGTATCGTCGTCACCTTGCTACACGCCTTGCAGGCCCGTGACGGCCGTTACGGCTGCGCCGGAATCTGCCTCGGTGGCGGTGAGGCGACGGCGATCGTCGTAGAACGGCTCTGAGGACGAGGGAGGCTCGATGTTGCGCTCGATCACGATCTCTAACGGCTGGCGTCACGGCCGCGCGCTACTGCTCGGTCTGACATGGTCGCTACTCGGTATGACGGCGGTGGTCGCGCAGGAGGCCCCACCGCCGAGTATCGACGAGGCCCAGGCCACCGCTCGAGAAGCCGAGACACCGATCCCACCCCTGGCCGACGCCACCGCCGAGGCCGAGGCCGAGATCGCGCGCGCCGTCGACGAGGATCGCATCACCTTCGACGTCCGGCTCGACGACAGTCGTGGCGGCGGTACCGTCAAAGGCGCCGCCGGCAGCTTCGAGCTCCAGGAAGAAGAGTGGCTGACCGCGTCCGACGGTCTGGTATTGCGCTACAAGGACATCGTGCTGCGCGCCGATCGCGCGCGCATCGACATCCCCTCGAATACCCTCGTCGCCGAAGGCAACATCACCCTCGACCAGGGTCCGCAACGCCTCACCGGTGAATCGTTGGAATACGACCTCGATACGCAAACCGGTCGTCTGACCAACGCCACCGCCTACGTCCATCCGGACTACTACTTCTACGGCAGCGAGATCTCCAAGGTCGGCCCGCAGGACTTCACCGTGCTCGATGGCACCTTCACCTCGTGTAGCGCCGAGGTGCCGCCATGGGACATCCGCCTGTCGCGCGCCAACATCACGCTCGACGATTACGCGCACATCTACAACGCCCGGATCCGCGCCAAGCGTCTGCCGCTGCTCTATGTGCCGTACATCGTCTGGCCCACGGTCACCGATCGTGCCTCCGGTTTCCTGATTCCGAAACCCGGATTCTCGGAAAACAAGGGCGCCTACCTCGGTCTGGCCTATTTCCAGACCTTCGGCCGAAGCGCTGATGCCACCTTCTACGCCGATCTCTACAGCGAAGAGTTCTTCGGAGTAGGCGCCGAAGTGCGGTACCGGCCGTCGGAACGCACCACCGGTACGATCCGTGGTTTCGTCATCGACGAGCCCGACATGTTCGACCGTATGGAGACCTTCGGCTCACAGATCGATCCGACGCTGACCGACGAAGGCGAAACCCGTTGGAAGCTGGAGTATTTCCACGAAACGGTGTGGGACAAATGGAAGGCCGTAGTCGCTTTTCAGGATTTCTCCGACTTCGACTACCAACAGGATTGGGAGCGCAGCCTGCGCAACCAGACCCGTCCCGACATCTACTCCTACGCCTTCTTGAACGGCGACTTCGGTCAGCAGTCGGTGTCGGTCTTGGTCGATCGTCGTGAACGTATTTCGAGCAGCGGGCTCGACGATATCCGTCACCAGCTGCCCGAGATCACTTACAACCTGCGCCCGACCAAGTTGGTCGACGGCGCGGTGCCGATCTACCTCAGCGTCGCCAGCTCGCTCAACTACTTCGCACTCGATATCGCCGACACCAACCTCGACTACGGTCGCTTCGACGCCCTACCGCTTTTCACCGCGCCGCTCTCCGAGCTTCCATGGCTGTCGGTCACGGTGAGCGCGGGTGCTCGCTTCACCCACTACACCGACAGCCTCTCCGAGGATCTGTCGGAAGTGTCGGGTGAGTCGCTGAACCGCACCTTCGGCACGGGTTCGGTGGAGGTCGTCGGTCCGAGCTTCGCGCGGATCTACGAGAACGAAATCGGCCGCTTCTCGAAGTTCAAGCACATCATCGAGCCGCAGATCACCTATACCTACGTCGACGAATTCGACGATCAGGCACGCGTGCTGCGTTTCGACACCATCGACACCTTGCAGTTACGCAACGATGTCGTGGTCGCGATCGTCAATCGGATCATCGCCAAGCCCAAGGACGAGAGCGAAGGCGGCGCCTACGAGATCGCCTCCTTCTCGCTCGCCCAGGCCTACAACTTCGACAACCGCTTCCCGGGTCAGGTGTCGAACAATCTCTGCTTCGGCCAGGGCTTCGATCCGCTCAGCGATTGTCCGGATTCGACTCAGGAAGGGCCCCTGCTCGCCGCGTTTCGCTTCAACCCGAGCACCTTCACCTCGTTGCGCGCCGACGCCACCTACAACACCTTGTTCAACGAGTTCCAAGCGGTCTCGCTGTCCGGTGGCATCGGCTGGAGCGCCAACTCGGGAATCGGTGTCACGTGGTACCGCAACCTGACTCTCGACTTCTTCGACGACGGCAGTCTCAACTCACAGGTCACCAACGATCAGCTCCAGCTGTTCACCAAATTCGAGCTGGTCAAGGATCGGCTGTTCTTCGACAGCGAGGTCAGCTACGACATCGAGCTCAGTGAGGTGCTGCAACAGCGGCATTTCCTCCGCTACGAGTCGCAATGCTATGGTCTGTCGCTCGAAGTCCGGCAGTCGACCTTCGGCAACAACCGCATCGCGAACCCGGATTTCGAGACGACCGACGTCCGTCTATCACTCAGCCTGAAGAACGTCGGCACCTTCCTCGACATCAGCGGTGGCACCGACTCGTTCTGACCCGCTAGACGTTCCGACTACTCGCCGGTGAGCCGACCGGCAGCTTCCGCGGAGACTCGACTGCGATGAAAGGATTGATTCTGTCCGGCGGCAAAGGCACGCGACTCCGGCCGCTGACCTACACCTCCGCCAAACAGCTCGTGCCGGTGGCGAACAAACCGGTGCTCTATTACGGCATTGAATCGATCGTCGCCGCCGGCATCACCGAAATCGGCATCATCGTCGGCGACACTCATCAAGAAATCCGCGACGCGGTCGGCGACGGCTCGCAATTCGGTGCTCAGGTCACCTACATTCCGCAGGATGCGCCCCGTGGCTTGGCGCACGCGGTGATGATCGCCGAGGAGTTCATGGGCGACGACTCGTTCGTCATGTATCTGGGCGACAACTTGATCGCCGGCGGCATCCAATCGCTGGTCCAGGAATTCGACGAGCTGCGCGACCAGGGCGGCAACGCGATGATCCTGCTCGCCGAGGTCGACAACCCGCAGCAATTCGGTGTCGCTGAGCTGGCCGATGACGGTCGCGTGGTGCGGCTGGAGGAAAAGCCCGCCGAGCCCAAGAGCAATCTCGCGCTGGTCGGTGTCTACATGTTCGACCGCACGATCTTCGATGCGGTCAAACGCATCAAACCGTCGGCGCGTGGTGAGCTCGAAATCACCGACGCGATCCAAGACTTGATCGACCACGGCCAGGGCGTCCACCCGCACAAGGTGCGTGGCTGGTGGAAAGACACCGGCAAGCTCGAAGACATGCTCGAGGCCAATCGTATCGTGCTCGAATCGCTCGATCTGCCCGCCACCAACCGGGTTGCTGGCGATTCGCGTATCGAAGGCAGGGTAGAGATCGGCGAGGACGTCGAGCTGACCGATTGCCTGGTGCGTGGCCCAGCGGTGATCGGTGATGGCGCCAAGCTCGCTCACGCCTTTGTCGGCCCGTATACGTCGATTGGCGAAGGCTGTACGTTGAGCTCGTGCGAAATCGAGAACTCCATCGTGCTCGCCAACTCGGAAATCCGCGACATCGGTATGCGGATCGACGGATCGTTGATCGGTCGTAACGTGCGTATCGTCAAGACGGACCGCAAGCCACGCGCGTATCGCTTCATGCTCGGCGACAACTCGGCGGTCGGTATCACCTGATGCGTGCCTTGGTGCTCGGTGGAACCGGCATGCTCGGCGGCGCCGTGGCTGCGCTCGGACGGCGGTATGGCCATGCCGTGCTGGCGCTCGGCCGCAATCACGCCGACGTCACGGACGCCGATCGACTCTCGTATTGGATCGACAGCTGGAACCCGCGCGTGATCATCAATTGCGCCGCGTTCACCCGGGTCGACGATTGCGAGACCGAGCACGCCATGGCCTACGCCGTCAACGGCACCGCGCTCGATCCCATCACCGAAGCGGCGGCGAAAGCCGACGCCGACTTGATTCACGTGTCGACCGACTATGTCTTTCCGGGAAACGCCGACACGCCGTACCGCGAGGACGATCCGACCGATCCACCTTCGGTCTACGGCGCCAGCAAGCTCGATGGCGAAACACGCGCCTTGCGCTACGACCGCACCCTGGTGGTGCGAACCAGCTGGCTCTTCGGCCCCGGTGGTCCCAACTTCGTCGCCACCATGCGCCGCTTGATCACCACCGGCAAGACCCCGTTGCGGGTGGTCGACGACCAGGTCGGATGTCCGACCTACACCCCGTTTCTCGCCCGCGCGTTGTGGCAATTCGCCACTCGCGACGCACGTGGCATCGTTCACTATGCCAACCGTCATGCGACGTCCTGGCACGGCTTCGCGACCGAGATCGCGCAGCTGGTCAAGCCAGGCACGATCGTCGAGCCGGTGCCGACCTCGGCTTTTCCTCGCCCAGCACCTCGGCCTGCCTACTCCGTGCTCGCCGTCGATCGCGCCGAGTCCTTACTCGGTCGACGGGTCGAGCCCTGGTCCGCCGGTCTCGACGCATATCTCAACGACAAGACGATCTGAAGGAGTCATGGCTCGATGAAAGCGTTGATCACCGGCATCACCGGATTTGCCGGTTCTCACCTTGCCGAGTATTTGCTCGGCCGTGGCGACGTGGAGGTGTTCGGCACCCGTCGCTGGCGTAGCCCGATGGGCAATCTCGACGAGGTCGGTGACCGCGTCGATCTGG
>JBCDBH010000122.1:0-15103 GCA_039184055.1 Acidobacteriota bacterium | reverse complement strand
GATCGACATCGCCGTCACGGGCGGCGGTCTCGATCGCAGCGCGAGCACCGACCAGGATCGGCCGACAAAGGTCGCTGTCTAGAGCGCGCCGGGCGGCGAGGAGTACGCGCGGATCCTCAGCCTCGGGAAGGGCGATTCGCGCCCCTCCACCACGTGCCCGCGCTCGAAGCTTTTCGAGAAGATCGGCCATGGCACGAGCATATACCGTCGTCATCGACTGGGTGCGACAACAGTAGAATGGCCACATGAGCGCCGCGACCGATCCTTCCAAAGCCGATACGACGCCGTTCTCGCCGATCGCTTGGCGTGACGGGACGCTCCATCTCCTCGACCAGACGCGATTACCCACCGAAGAGACGTGGCTGCGTTGCGACACACCCGAAGCGGTCGCCGATGCCATTCGTCGACTCTCGGTGCGTGGCGCCCCCGCGATCGGCGTGGCGGCGGCGTACGGATTGGTGGTCGGTCTCGAGACCGCACCGAACGATGATCTCGATGCCCGTTTCGCCGAGGTGTCGGCCCTGCTCGCGGGCACCCGACCGACCGCGGTCAACCTGACCTGGGCCTTGGCCCGTGGCGGTGAGGTGTGGAGCACGAACGCGGGAGCCGCGCCAAGAGCACGTATCGCGACGCTGCTCGACTGGGCTCACGAACTGCATCGTCGCGACATCGACACCAATCGTCGCATCGGTGAGCACGGCGCGACCCTCTTCGCCGCTGGAGATCGTGTCCTGACTCATTGCAACGCCGGCGCGCTCGCCACGGCGGGCTACGGCACCGCGATCGGCGTGATCACCTCGAGCTGGCACCATGGTCGTCTGGCCACGGTTTGGGTCGACGAAACACGACCGCTGCTGCAGGGCGCTCGACTCACGACCTGGGAGCTCGAGCGGCTCGACATTCCCTACCGATTGGTGACCGACTCGAGTGTCGGCGCCCTGATGTCGCGTGGCAACGTCGATCGAGTCGTCGTCGGCGCCGACCGGATCGCGCGCAATGGCGACGTCGCCAACAAGATCGGCACCTACACCGTCGCGGTCTTGGCTCACCGTCACGGCGTGCCCTTTTATGTCGCGGCGCCGCTTTCGACCATCGATCCACACACCCCCACCGGTGCCGACATCCCGATCGAGGAACGTGACGGCGGCGAGGTCAAAGCGGTGTTCGGTACGACGGTGGCCCCCGACGCCACCGTGGCGACCAATTTCGCCTTCGACGTCACGCCCGCGGATCTGGTGAGCGCGATCATCACCGAGGTCGGCGTGCTGCGCGCTCCCTACGACGAGAGCATCGGCGAAGCTCTGGCGTCGGCGGGCTAGGCGCGACCCCGAAAACGCCGAACGGCCCGCCATGAAAGCGGGCCGTGATGTCGTTGCCTGTTACGGGTGACAACCGTTCGATCGGTGCAAGACCGAGAAGATGGTGGAGGCGGTGGGAATCGAACCCACGTCCGAAAAACGCATCCCGGAACGTCTACGTGTGTAGTCTTTGCTTCATCATCTCGTCAGCTCGCTTGGGTGAAAGACCAACCCGGCGCGCTGACCAGCCTCGCGTTTGATCCTGACCCGGAAGCGAGGCGGTTCCGAGCCATTCGATCTACTTCAAGTGACGTCTAGACGGGTGCCGTAGATCAGGGCCCTCCGTTTCGACGCACGGCGTTAATTAAGCCGCGAGCGCAACGTTGTCGTTGGCAGTTGTAAAGTCTCCAGTTGACGGATGGAGTCCGACACGCATTCCCGGGGCTGCCATGTTCCTCGTCGAATCCAGTGCGCCCCCGAAAGCTCTGCTTCGCGTCGATCCGGTGGACGACGCGTGGTTGAACGGTTGAGTTGGCAAAGAACGTGGCGGATCGCGTGGCAAGCGCGGATGCGATCCGCCTACACTACCAACAACCGCTTTCTTGATGGATCTTATTCCAGCGGCTCGACTTGGCTCACCAAGACGAGCTGTTCGAAGAGCTCTTCGACACCGCTATTCTTGAGCTGAGTGACGATCAACAGCCACGACGCGAAGGCCAAGATCAAGGCGACCGGAATCAGCGGCACCAACACCGGAAACATCGGCGCGACGATGGTGACCAACCCTCCCGCCAAACCGAGCGCGAGACAAATCACCGCCGGCCATTGCACTCGATCGTCACGCTTTTCCTCTCGCAAGACGATCTCGACGCCTTCGTCGGACGGCTCGGTCCACACACGCCCGGCCATCAGCCCGACCCGCAGACCCGACCGGATCGGCAAGACGAGACGCGCGCTCGTTCCTTCGCGTTCCCACTGGCCACCCCAATCGTCGACCACCGTGGCGAGCGCCGCCATCGCGCCATCACCGTCGAGATCGACCTGCACGCGATGCTCACGATCGCCGGCCGATGCGCTGGGCAAGCTCGTGCTCACGCCGCCTCGTCGAGCAACAGCGCGTCCACGAAATGCTCGACGGCCTCGAGAATGGCGTGTGCCGACTTCAGATCCTGTAGGCGGCGACGCAATGACAACCCATCGGGCAAGCCGCGGCTATACCAATTGGTAAAGGTACGTAGCTTGTGCAACGCCGTCTTGTCGTCTTCCCGTTCGATCACGGTGTTGAAATGGTCGACGATCAGCGCCCGACGCTCGGCGAGCGACACCGTTGCCATCTCCTCACCGGCGAGACGGTTGGCGGTGTGGCGGAAAATCCAGGGATCACGGGTGGCGCCACGACCGATCATCACCCCGTCGCAACCGGTGGTGCGCAACATGTCGACGGCGTCCTCGGCAGTGAGCACATCGCCGTTGCCGATCACCGGGATCGTCAAGGCCTCTTTCAAGGCCGCGATCTCCGGCCACGCCGCCGCGCCGCGAAACATCTGACGCGCGGTTCGCGCATGCAGGGTCACCGCGGCGACGCCGTGATGCTCACAGATCTTGCCCAGCTCGATGTAGTTGCGTCGGTGATCGTCGAGACCGAGACGGAATTTCACCGTCACCGGAATCGACACGGCGCGTCGTACCTCGGCGATGATCGACTCGGCGAGCTCGAGATCGCCCATCAAGGCGGCGCCAGCGCAGCCCTTCAGCACTTTGTTCGCCGGGCAGCCCATGTTGATGTCGCAGATATCGGCACCCAACGACTCGACGATACGCGCCGCCTCGGCCATGGTCGCGGCGTCGGAGCCATAGATCTGGATCGCCAGCGGTCGCTCTTCCGGCGCGAAATGCATCAGACGCTGCCAGCGCTTCTCGCCTCCGACCAGCCCTTTCGACGAGATGAACTCCATCGAGACCACACCGACCCCACTGATCCGTCGAATGATGAGACGGAAATCACGATCGGTCACACCGGCCATGGGAGCCAGAAAAAGCGGTGGATCGACTGCAACGGAACCGATTTGCAACATGACGAGTACCGATGGGGGGAACTTTTCGGGAGCGACAGTGGTCGAAGATGGATGACCGTGGCCGCTTCGGCCAACGGATGGCGCGGGAAAGAAACGCCGATCGACACCATGGATGCTAGCATGTTGCCTTGACAGTCCATCAGGGCTCGGCTAGAAAAGCGTTCGTGCCGATTCGGCCACGACTTCAGCGACGCTTTTCGACTCGATACCCACGACAACGTACCTTTCGACGACGATCGATCTTTCGCGAGGCACACATGAGCTCGACAACGACCCGTCTTCTGATCACCCTCTTGACCCTGAGCGTGCTCGGTGTTGCGAGCCTTTTCGTGACCGGCTGCTCGTCCGACACCGTCAAGATCGGTGTCGTCGTTCCCGAGACTGGCCCACTCGCCATTTACGGCAAGCCGGTTCGACAAGGAATCGAGATCGCCTATCAGCAGATCCTGGCGGACAAGACCTTTGCGATCGACGTCGAGCTCGAATTCCGCGACTCCGAGAGCGATCCCGAAAAAGCCGCGCAGATTCTCCAAGAGCTCTACCGCAGTGGCGCCATGGCGGCGATCGGTGGCGTGACCTCGGGTGAAGCGCTCGCCATGGTCGATATCGCCGACGGCAACGATCGCGTGCTGATCTCGCCCACCGCCTCGGCTCCCGAGCTCACCGGTGCGTCGAGCAATTTCTTCCGCGTCTTTCCCTCGGACCTCGTCGAAGCCAACAAGATGGCGGCGTTCGCCGCCGAGAGTCTGAGCCTGGGGCAAATGGTGGTGGTCGCCGAGCAGCAGACCTGGGGCCGTGGCATTCAAGAAGTCTTCGCGAAGGAATTCGAGCGTTACGGTGGTGAGATCGTCGAGGTCATCGAATATCCGCCCAACACCAGTGAGTTCACCGGCTTTATCGACCGCATCCTGACCCTCGCTCCGGACGCGGTCTACCTCGCCGGCTACGAGCCCGGCGTGGTGAGCTTGATTCGCAAGCTGCACAACGCTCAGTACGCGGGCAAGGTCCTCACCACGCACGCCTTCTCCACATCGGGCGCCATCGCCGAAGCGGGTGAAGCGGCTTCGGGTGTCGTGTTCACCCAGTCGGTCTTCGAGGTGGAGAGCGACTACGCGCACATCCGCACCTTCGTCGACGCCTATCAGCAGGCCTACGGCGAGCAACCGGACATCTTCGCCGCTCATGGCTACGACGCCGCCAACGTCCTTTTCGGCGCCTTTCGCGAGGTGCCACCTCAGCTACCGAGCGACACCCGTGACGGCCTGCGCGCCATCAAAGAGTTTCCGGGCGTCACCGGCAGCCTGCAATTCGACGAACGAGGCGACGTCACCAAATTTCCTCGGGTCTACACCATCGATTCCGACCTCTCGGTCTTTGGCTACGACGATCTGATGGAGCAGAAGCGGCGCGAGATCATGCGTAAGAAGCAGGAATTGCTCGATCGCATGAAGCAGATCGACGCCAAAGCGGAGCAGATGGGCGACAGCTGAGACCCCCGGCCGGCGGCGGTGGCCGTCACACGGAGTCACGCCGCTCGGCGTCTACATGACCGTCGCGAAAAGTCTCCTGCGCCATCGCGCGCTACTCGTCATTCTCACCAGTCGTGAGCTCAAGGCCCGATATCGGGGCTCGATGCTCGGCTACCTCTGGTCACTGGTCAATCCAGTGCTGATGTTGCTCGTCTACACCTTCGTATTCAGCACCATCTTTCAACCACGTGATGCCAGCGTCGACCCCTACGGCCTGTTCCTGGTCACCGGGCTCTTTCCGTGGATCTGGATCCAGACATCGTGGATGGAAGGCGCGGCGTCCTTGCTCGCCAACGCCGGTTTGATCCGCAAGGCGACCTTTCCGACCGAGCTGCTCCCGGTCGTCCCGGTGCTCGCCAACCTGGTGCACTTTCTTTTTGCCCTGCCCGTGATCGCGCTCGCCTTCGTGGTCGCCGCGCAGCTCGGCTATGACGTCGGTGGTTGGACCTTCATTCTCCTGCCGGTGATCATCCTGCTCCAGCTTCCCTTGATCGCGGGTCTCGCGGTCGCCACGGCGGCGCTACAGGTCCACTTCAAAGACGTCAAAGACATCCTCGCCAACATCCTGCAAATCGGCTTCTTCATGACGCCGATCCTCTACAAGCTCGACACGCTCAAAGGGATCCCACCGGTCCATGCCCTGGTGGCCGCCAATCCGATGACGCCCTACATGCTCGCCTACCAAGAATCGGTGTTCTACGGGCGTGTACCCAAGATCGAATTGTGGATCGCGATGATCGCGATTTCAGGCGTCACGTGGTGGTTGTCGGCGACCCTCTACGAGCGGCTCCGCGACACCTTGGTGGAAGCGGCATGAAGGTCGACACGGACGATTGGGGCGATCAGCCGACGATCGAAGTCGAGACGCTCTTCAAGAGCTACCGACGCACGGCCGCCGGTCACAAGCTGCGCACCCTCAAGAGCGCTTTGCTCGATCGCAGCCTGATCCAGGGTCTATCCGCCGAAGAGTCCATTCCGGCGCTCCAGGACATCTCGTTCACGGTCGGTCGTGGTGAAGCGGTCGGGTTGATCGGCTCGAACGGCTCGGGGAAATCGACCCTGCTCAAAATCGTCGCGGGCATCCTCCGTCCTACCTCGGGAACCGTCGCCGTCAACGGACGACTGGCGGCTTTGATCGAGCTCGGCGCGGGATTTCATCCCGAGATCTCGGGACGCGAGAACATCTTCATCAATGGCGCCGTGCTCGGTCTTTCGCGGCGGCAGATCGCCGAGCGCTTCGACGACATCGTCGCCTTCTCGGGTCTCGCCGACTTCATCGACGAGCCGGTCAAACACTACTCGTCGGGCATGTACGTGCGACTCGGATTCTCGGTGGCGATCCACACCGACCCCGACGTGCTCCTGGTCGACGAGGTCTTGGCGGTCGGCGACGAGGCGTTCGCGCACAAGTGCCTGCGACGGATCGAAGAGATGCTGGCGCGTGGCAAGACGCTGCTCTTGGTATCGCATTCGCTCAAACAGATCGAAGACGTTTGTGATCGCGCCATCTGGCTCGACAAGGGACGACTTCGATTGAGCGGTCATCCTCGTCGGGTCGCCGATGCCTACCGCCAGGCGGTCGCCGAGGAAGAGAGTCGCGAGCATCGCGAGGCGAAAGAGCAGCGTGAGCACGGTGACGCTTCAGATCCTGACGAGGCAACGAGCGGCGAGCCGACTCCGGACGAGACGGACGAGACCAGTGCGGAAGTGCAACCGACCACGGATCCCGTCGACGAAGAAGACGATGTATTGCGCTGGGGCTCCGGCGCCGCGCGGATCGAACACGTACGGCTCCTGGTGGACGGTGAAGAGAACTATCACGTCACCTCGGGAAGCGAAGTGACGTTCGAGCTCACCGTCCGCGCATTCGAGAGCTTCGACGATTTCGTCTTCGGGGTCGGCATCAAAACACCACGCGAAATCGAAGTGTGGGGTACGAATACGGATCTCGCCGGATTCGAGCCCGAGCGGCTCGAGCCTGGAGAGATCACGGTCCGGCTGACCTGCCCTCGGCTTCGCTTGGGGCCTGGTGAGTACGTCATCGACGTCGCGGTTCACGCTCGCGACGGCGCGCCCTACGACTACCGTCGCCGCCTGCTCGCCTTTTCGGTCACCGCGGCGAGCGACAGCGTCGGTCTCTACGTACCCGAGCACGATTGGCGCTTCTCGTCCGGCGTCAGTTGGCAACGGACCCCGAGCAAAGACTAGGCGATCGGCGCGAGCCGATCGTCATTCCGAGAGGAGGCATCCATGGCCGACGAAACCCCGATTGCGCCCCGGATCAACGTCAAATACGGCGACGAAGAGATCAAGGGTCGTTACGCCAATCTGGTTCGCATCACCCATACGCGCGAAGAGATGGTCTTCGACTTCATCAACGTCGTGCCCCCTCACGGTGCCGCGACCGCCAGGGTGATCACCAGCCCGGGACACGCAAAGCGTCTCCTCCGGGCGCTCGCCAACCACGTCGAGCAGTACGAAAAACAGTTCGGACCGATCGTCGAAGCCCCCGAGCCAGGGAGTCAAACCCCGGTGAATTGAGCCGCGATGACGACGCGGCCGTGAGACAGGACGCAACCGTCTCTATGCTAGATTGAACTCTCACGATAGCTCACGAGATCGCCGCTCCGGCGCTCGTCGAAAGGTATGAAAGCTCGCGGTGGACCCGCCCCGCGAGCGGGCTACATGGGAAGGGAGATCGATGAGCGAGCAACCTCTTCGTTTTCGCAAGATCCACCACGTCGAGATGTGGGTCGGCGACGCCAAACAAGCCGCGCACTATTACTGCCACGCTTTCGGTTTTTCACAGATCGCGTACTCGGGTCTGGAAACCGGGCGCCGCGACGCCATTTCCTATGTTCTGGCTCAGGGCCAATCCCGTCTGATTCTCACCTCGGCGCTCTATCCGGATAGTGAAATCGGCGCGCACGTCGGCCAACACGGTGACGGTGTCCGTGACATCGCCTTTCACGTCGACGACGCCGACGAGGCGTTTCGTGTCGCCGTCGAGCGGGGCGCCGAACCGGCTTTCGAGCCACACGACCTCAGCGACGACCAGGGCACGGTGCGCGTATCGACGATCAAGACGTACGGCGACACCTTGCATTCCTTCGTCTCCCGTGGCGACTACGCCGGCTCGTTCCTACCCGGCTTCGAGATCGCCGAGGTCGACAACCCCGACGCCGGTCTGCTGCGTTACGACCACATCGTCGGCAATGTCGAGCTCGGCAAGATGGAGCATTGGGCCAACTGGTACAGCAACGTGCTCGGCTTCCGGCGCTTCATCCAATTCACCGACGACCAGATTTCGACCGAGTACAGCGCCTTGATGAGCGTCGTCATGTCCGACGGCTCGTACTCGATCAAATTCCCTATCAACGAGCCCGCCGAAGGACGCAACAAGAGTCAGATCGAAGAGTACCTCGATCACTACGGTGGCCCGGGCGTCCAGCATCTGGCGATGCTGACCAAGGACATCGTCAAGACCGTTCGTCATCTCCGAGCTCATGGCGTCGAATTTCTCGACGTTCCCGACACCTACTACGAGGAGCTGCCCAATCGAGTCGGCGAAATCGACGAGGCGATCGAGCCGCTGCGCGAGCTCGGGATCCTGGTCGATCGCGATGAAGAAGGCTACCTTCTCCAGATCTTCACTCGACCCGTGGTGAGCCGTCCGACGCTCTTTTTCGAGATCATTCAGCGCAAAGGCGCGCGTGGTTTCGGCGAAGGCAATTTCAAGGCTCTCTTCGAGTCGCTCGAGCGCGAGCAAGCGCGTCGCGGCAACCTCTGAGATCGTCCCCAGGGAGGCATCGATGTACTACTTCAAGCTTGGGAATCTGCCACACAAGCGGCACACACAATTCCGGCAACCGGATGGCAGCCTCTACCACGAAGAGGTGATGGGCATTCACGGTTTCGCGGGTATCCAATCGCTGCTCTACCATCTGCGGCCACCGACTCAGGTACGCGAAGTCGAAGTCCACCGGCGGGTCGCGCTCGACTATGAAGACGACGAGCACCTCCGTCACCGTCACTTCAAGAGCCACGACGTCGCACCGGGAGGTGACGCGGTCGAAGGTCGTGTTCCGATGATGGGCAACCAAGACGTCGTGCTCTCGGTGGTACGTCCCACCGAAGCGATGAACTATTGGTATCGCTTCGCCCACGGCGACGAAGTGCTCTTCATCCACGATGGCACCGGTGTCCTCGAAAGCCAATTCGGTCTGCTGCGCTACCGACCCGGTGACTACCTCGTGCTGCCCACGGGCGTGATGTGGCGACTGCTTCCCGATCCGGATGTCGCGCAACGCATTCTGGTCATCGAGTCTTTCGGTCACGTTGTGCCGCCGAAGCGCTATCTGAACAACTACGGTCAGTTCCTCGAGCATGCACCGTTCTGCGAACGCGACATGCGACCGCCGGACGAGCTGGTCACCTTCGACGAATCGGGTGAGTTCGAAGTCCGGGTCAAGGCACGTGATCGCATCACGCGTTTCGTCTACGACCACCATCCGCTCGACGTGGTCGGCTGGGACGGCCATCTGTGGCCGTACGCCTTCAACATCGAGGATTTCGAACCGATCACCGGTCGTATCCATCAGCCACCACCGGTTCATCAGACCTTCGATGGTCCCGGCTTCGTGATCTGTTCCTTCGTCCCGCGGCTCTTCGACTACCACCCCGAAGCGATTCCGGCGCCGTACAACCACTCGAACGTCGACTCGGACGAGGTGCTGTACTACGTCGAAGGCGATTTCATGTCGCGCAAGGGCATCGAGCGTGCCTCGTTCACGGTCCATCCCAACGGCATCCCACACGGTCCCCACCCGGGAACCTACGAGGGATCGATCGGCAAGGAGAAAACCGAGGAGCTGGCGGTCATGGTCGATACCTTTCGACCGCTGCGCATCACCAAAGACGCACTCGCCAAAGAGGACGGTGAGTACGCCTACAGCTGGTTGCCCGAGCGCCACGCCTAGCCGAAAGCGGGTCGGTACCCACGGCGCGACGAGCAACACGCGCCAAGCAAAAACGCCCGGGAAGTCCCGGGCGTTTTTCTATGCTAGACACTCGGTCTAGAGGCTGTTTCTGCGCGACGTCGACTCGGCGTCAGTCATCATCCTCGTAGTCATCGTCGTCCTCGTATTCTTCATCGTCGTCTTCGTACTCGTCATCGTCCTCGTATTCTTCATCGTCGTCTTCGTACTCGTCGTCGTCCTCGTATTCTTCATCGTCGTCTTCGTACTCGTCGTCGTCCGAGTCATCATCTTCGTACTCGTCGCCGTCGTCCTCGTATTCTTCATCGTCCCAAGCGTCATCGGCCACGTCGTCTTCGTAGACGTCGTCCTCGAGCTCATCATCCGCGGCCGCGATGTCGTCACTCGGAAAGACCACCACGACTTTTTCGAGACCTCTCCCTTCGCTCTCGGTGTAGACATCCTCGAGATCGTTGAGGGTCAGGTGGATGATCCGTCGATCGACCGCGGTGAGCGGATCGAAACGGAAAGGACGACCCGACGCACGGACTTTGTCCGCCGCGCGCCGTGCACGTTCGATGAGGTTCCGTTCTTTTTCGTGCTTGCTGCCGTTGCAATCGGCATTGGCGGGTACCGCGTCACCGTAATAGCCACGCGCGACGCGCGGCAAAAGATGATCGAACGCTTCGAGCAACCCGCCCTTCGCGACCATCATTTTCTTCGCCGATGGCCCGGTGAAGTCGACGATCCAGCCGTCGCCCAAGCTTTGCTCCTGCACTTCCCACAGCAAATCGAGTCGTCCGAGGCGGGTGAGCGCGCTCGCCGCGCGGTCGAGAGCCTCGACCGGATCATCGGTTTGTTCCAGGTCGACCACGACCGGCTCGTCGATCGGATCATCGTCGTCGGCCTCGTCGAAGTCCTCGAAATCGTCGAAATCATCGACGATCGAGCTCGCGCTGACCGGGCCGTCATCGTTGTCATCCTCTTTGGGCGCGCGCGCCGCCGGCACGCTCCCCGAAGGCTCGCTTGTGGAAGGCTCAGACGCCGCTGGCCCCGCCGAGCGTCCGGCACGTGCTTCGGGAAGACTCATCACCGGTGGTGGCTGGGTTCGGCCATCGAGCTTGGGCTGCCACGGAACCTCCTCACCCTCCGGGCGAAGCGGCGCGTCGGGATCGACCTCGATGACGGTGTTCCGTCGCACCTTGATGAAGCCGTGCTTTTTCTCGCGCACCGTATACGCGACACGTTCCGGGTCGGTTCCGTAGTGACTCGCCGCCGCCAGGACGGCTTGTTCGAGTGATCTTCCAGAAAAGAATTGTCTCGCCATCAGCTCCTCCGTCTGCCCTTGCCCGACGAGTCTTTCGACTCACTGTCCTCTTCCTCGTCCGCCGATTCTTTACGTGGTGACGAGTTGGCGCTTTCGGCAGCTTTTTGTCGGTTACGGCTCCGCATGTAAATCGATGTCTGGACCATGCTCAGTAGATTGTTGGTCATCCAGTAGAGAACCAAGCCAGCGGGAAACGCGATGGCAAACAAGCCGAACATGATCGGCATCATCTGCATCATGCGTCGCTGCATCGGATCGGGTGGTGGGGGAGTCATCCGCTGGAGCAAAACGCTGGTGACCAACATCCCGATCGGCAACAGGTAGATCGGATCCGGTTTGGATAGATCCTGCAGCCACCCCAACCACGGCGCGTTGCGTAGCTCGACCGCGGTCGACAAGAGTCGAAAGAATGCGTAGAAGACCGGCAGCTGGATGAGCATGGGCAAGCAACCCATGGCTGGATTGGCGCCCGTCTCCTTGTAGAGACGCATCATCTCTTCGTTCATCTGCCGCTGAGCTTCGGGATTGGGGCGACCGTTCTTGTCTTTGAGCTTGGGTCGATACTTGTTGCGCAGCGATTGGATCTTCGGGCTCAACTCCTGCATCTTGAGCATCGACTGCTGTGCTTTGTGGGTAAGCGGGAAGAAGAGCAGCTTGATGAGCAGGGTCATCAAGATGATCGCCCAGCCGTAGTTGGCTACGACGTTGGTGTGGATCCACTCGAGACCGAAATAGAGCGGCTTGATCAGAAAGCCGAGAAAGCCCCAGCGAACGGTTTCGTTGAGACCGTAGGGTAGCTGGCGGAGCTCGTCGTAGCGCTTGGCGCCAAAGTACGTGACCAGCTCGATCGGCTCCCGTCCGCTCCGCAGGCGAATTTCGATCGCCGTGCGCTCATCGTCTTCACCCGCCTCGAGGGGAACGAAACGCGGCTCATCGGCGCGAATCTCCTCATGCTCTTTGAACGGAACGAACACCGCCTCGCGTACGCCTTCGCGCGGCACCACCGCGGCGAGAAAGTAATTGTCTTCGAGCGTCAACCAATCGAGGCTGTCGCCGAGGACGATCAGCGGCTCTTTACGCTTCTTGGGCTCGAACGTCTCGGCATCCTCGCCACGCTTGTAACCCGCCTTGCGCTGTAGCCATCGCTCGTCTTCGTCGGCATCCGGATTGCGGAGGCCCGGGCCGACCAGCGTGCTCCAGCCGGCTTCGTCGGCGACGTCGATCGTGACTTCGAGCAAGCCATCGGGACGAAAGCGAAATATCTTGGTGGCGTCACCGCGCGTGCTTCGATGCCGGAAGGTGACGGTGGTCACGCCATCGTCGGAGACACGTTCCTCGACGGTGAACAGACCGTCGTTGAGCGGGTGGGGCTGACCATCGGCGTCGTAGAGCGCGAACGGAAAGAGATCGGCGCCGCGCTCGCGGACCAGGTCGAGAGGCTGCCCATCGGCGCCGCGGTCACGCAGGACCACATACGACACCAGCTGCGCGCCACGATTGGTGAACTGAGCGCGCAGCGTCTCGGTCTCGACGACATGCGGGGTTTCGTATTCGGCGGCGAGCGGCGGCTCGGCGGGTGGAGCCGGTTCGACCGTCTCGTCCGCGAGCGACGACGCGAGCTCGCTCGACGAAGGTTCGGTGACCGCGTCATCAGGAACCCGAGACGTCTCGTCGGTCGACGAGTCTCGATCGTCGGCGAAACGATCGTCGCCACTCGTTTCCTCGGCTGCTTCGAAATCCACCGGTGGTGGAATCGGCGGCGCGAAAAACGCCTGGTAGGCGAAGATGACAATGAACGACAGAGCGAAGGCGAGGATCAGCCGGCGAGTCTCCACCGTCATGTCCTTTCTTGTCGAGTTTCCTGGAAAAGCCGTTGCGACGTCTCAGGGGAGATCGACGCCACCGGGATGAAAGGGCTGACAGCGTAGCAGTCGCCAGAATGCGAGCGCCGACCCTTTTGCCAAACCGTGTTTACGAACCGCGAGCATCGCATATTCAGAACAAGTGGGGGTAAAGCGACACGCTGGCGGCAAGAGCGGAGACAGCCAACGCTTGTACGCTTTCAAGATCGCGACCATGAGACTGCTCATGCGCGACCTCTCATCCGCGACCTCGCTCTGACCGGCTCGATGACGATCGAAGCAGCGAGCCGAGATGATGGCTCAGCTCGGTCGACAGGTCGTCGAACGATGCACGTCCCGCCGTAGGGTGAACATGCACCACGATATCGAGTGAGGGAAGCTGGGAGCGCTGGGGTAGCCGCCGGAAGATTTCGCGGATCCGCCGCTTGACGCGGTTCCTGACCACGGCGTTACCGACTTTGCGCGAAGCGGTGATGCCGAGCCTCGGGCGCCCGGTATCGTTGCGGTGTGTCACCAACATGAGCAGAAATCCGCGCCGCCGTCGACCGCGACGGTAGCACCGGGAGAAATCCGCGCTCTGTCGCAGACGATCCTCGGCACGGAAGCGCTCCGCGCCCGGTGCGGACATCGTGGATCAAACGGCCAGACGCTTGCGGCCTTTGCGGCGACGACGCGCCAGCACGGCGCGCCCCTGACGAGTCTTCATCCGGACAAGAAATCCGTGTTTCTTGTGGCGACGGCGATTATTCGGTTGAAACGTACGTTTCACGGTATTCGACCTCGTTATGTCGGTTTGGCCCGTGCCGACGGCACAGGCCCGGATAGCGATACATGGCGGAGAGGGTGGGATTCGAACCCACGGACCGCTTGCGCGGTCAACGGTTTTCGAGACCGCCCCGTTCGACCACTCCGGCACCTCTCCGCGAACGGGATCCTGTTGTGATTCGGGTCATCCGAATCGCTCTGTCGATTCGGATCATCCGAATCACGATTCTATGGCGGAGAGAGAGGGATTCGAACCCTCGGTAGAGTTTCCCCTACACACGATTTCCAATCGTGCACCTTCGACCACTCGGTCACCTCTCCGCGAGCCTTGGCTGTCAAGGACCTGCGCTCTTGGCGCGCAAACGCTTGAAAAACGTCTTCAACAGTGCGCGACTCTCATCGGCGGCAACACCGGATTCGACGACCAAGCGGTGGTTGAGCCGTGGATCACGGACCAGATCACCGAGGGAGCCACACCAACCCGCTTTCGGATCGGAGGCGCCGTAAACCAGCCGATCGATTCGGCTGTTCACCAACGCACCCGCGCACATGGCGCAGGGCTCCAGGGTCACGTAGAGGGTGCAACCGACCAGACGCCAGCTTCCGACCGCCGCGGCCGCGGCTCGAAGCGCGAGCACCTCGGCGTGGGCGACCGGATCTTGATCGAGCTCGCGCCGATTGTGGGCTCGAGCGATGATCTCGTCACCGGCAACCACCACGGCACCGACCGGTACTTCACCCAATCGCGCCGCTTGCCGTGCTAGATCGAGCGCCGCTTCCATCCACTCACGGTCGGTGCGACTCGATGCTTCTGTAAGCTCCACCTTGAAAGAACCGCCTGGCGAGACTCCGTGGTCGCGACTCGTTCGTACGCCACGGCACTTCAGTTGACGACGAATGCCCTCGCGAAACGAACGGAGTCTCCGCAGGGCCGCTCATCATAATCGGAAAGAGATCGCAATGCCAGACCTTTGTGATCCACCCTCCCGGTCGGCACGGTGCGGATCGCCACCGTGCCCGCTTTACAAGCTCGAGCCAGCCGCGTACGATGTTGAATCCAGCGCCGTGGTGGGCGAAGGGTTCGGGTCCTGTGCACTGGCCAGATCCGAACCGTGTCAGGCCTGGAAGGGAGCAGCACTAAGGTTCATGTGCCGGGTGCCGCAGATTCGCCGGAACCCTTCGCCGACCACGGCAGCAGCCGACCGCCGATTCGCAGCCAGGAAGATATGATGGCGATTGCAGGGCGAGATGTCCGATCCTGTTTGGGCAAG
>JBCDBH010000121.1:0-15190 GCA_039184055.1 Acidobacteriota bacterium | reverse complement strand
TCGCCGGCAGCCAGGTGTTGCGCGAGGTCGGGCATCTCCTCAAGGCGCGGATCCGACATGCTGGCGCCACCCCGGCGCGGTATGGCGGCGACGAATTCGTTTTGGTGGTCCCGAGTATCGATCTCGACGCCGCGGTGACTCTGGCCGAAGACGTACGCCAGATCATCACCAACACCACCTTCGTCGACCAGGCCGGTGATATTCACCCCGATGCGCTCGGCTTGCTCGGCATCACCTGCTCGATCGGCGTCGCGACGCTCGGTCGTCACATCACGCCGGACGTCACCACGGTCGAAGAGGTGAAGAGCGCGCTCCTGCGTCTCGCCGACACCGCCATGTACGTGGCCAAAGACCGCGGTCGCAACCGCATCGCGGTGGCCGACGAGCCGGTGCCCCGACCCGACCCGACCCTGTCCAGCTCCGCGGTCTAGCGCCTTCCTTCCGAGCGCGCCGCCCCGCGCACGGTTTTTCCCGTCCCTCACCTCATCCTTTTGGCGTCCAGCGTCGAAGTTTGTTATGCTGTTCGGCCATGAGGGTGGTGTGAGCCGCCTGACGACACGACCTCCCGCCTGGCTGCGAAAACCCGGCACGGAAGCAAGCCCGACCGGGCATCTTCGCGACCGACCTCCGGACACGACAGCGAGCACACTCGCTGCTGACGATACTCTTACGACATCGCCGCTGATCAAAAGGCGAACCGCGGGCACGACACGGCCATGAACCGACTCGACATCCTCCGACCGACCCGTTTGGCGCTCCTAGGGTGGCTCGCGCTGCTCGGATCGTGGGTCGGGGTGAGCGACGTCGAAGCCACGCGATACGTGCCGGTCAGCGACGCGACGCTCACCGAGCAGAGCGAGCTGATCGTGGAAGCACGGGTTGCAGCGCTCGAGCTGGCGCCCGGGTCGTTACCGGCGGTGGAGTATCGCCTCGACGTGCGTCGCGTCATCAAAGGGGCACGGGTGTACGACACGGTGCGGGTGCGGATTCCCGGTGGCGTGCGCGACGATGGCGTGGCCTTTCTCGCCTTGGGTATGCCGCGCTTCGCGGTGGGCGACGAGGTTCTCTTCTTTCTCCAGCCAACGGGTGACGGCGCCTACGTGCCCACCGGGCTGATGCTCGGCACGTTTCAGCTCCTCGAAGTCGACGGTCGGCAGGTCGCGGTACGTGATCTCGCCGGTAGCGAAGCGGTGCCAGCCCCGGGCACGACCTACGTGCCACCCGACGGCGTTCGTGATCACAGGCGTTTTCAGACGTGGCTGAGCGAGCTCGTCGTCGGCCACGAGCACGTCGTCGACTATTTCGTGCCGATCGTCGGTGAGCGACCGAGTCTGCAGACCCGCGCCAACCTCATGGTGTCGAGCAGCTTGCCGCCGCCGCTCGGCTGTGGCGACACCGGTGGGCACAATGTGCGCTGGTTCGCCTTCGACCTCGGGCAAACCGTGAGCTGGTACCGCAATGGCGTGTTGTCGACGATCGGTGAGCCGGAAACCGCGACCGCGCTCGACGATGCCGTGACGGCTTGGAACGACGCCTTCGCGGACAGCCGGATCTCGCTCGCGTCGGGAGGCACCACGGGAGCCGATGGCGGTATGACGATCTCCGACGGGATCAACGCGGTGCTGTTTGGCGACCCCAACAACCGTCTCCCCGGGACCTTCGACACCACGGGCATTCTGGCGCTCGGTGGTCCGTGGTTTCACTGCACGCTACGCGACTTCGATGGCATCGAGTATCACGAAGCTATCGAGGCCGACATCGTGCTCCAAGACGGGGTCGAGTCGTTTTTCGACGCCAGCGCCGATCCACAAGCCGCGGCGGTCGAGCTTTTCGCCCACGAGATCGGTCACACGCTCGGCTTCGGTCATAGTGGCGAGTCCGAGTCGCTGATGTGGCCACATATTCACGACGATGGTCGGGGCGCGTCATTCCACGTCCACGACATCGCCGGGATCGAAGCGCTTTATGCACCCCTACCGCCCGGCCCGAGCAATCCGCTTCCACCTGGAGGCGAGCCCCCCGACACGCCCGAGGGTTTTAGCGCGATCGTCACGGTCGACAAACTGGTGGCGCTGAGCTGGGACGAGATCGCTGACGATACCGTCCGGGTCCACATCGAGCGCAGCACCAACGCGAGCGTCTACGCCGTGCTCGGCAGCCTGATCGCCGAGAACGCATTCACTGATGCCGATGTCGGTCCGGGTGATACCTACTACTACCGCGTGCGGGCCGAGAGCTCTGCTGGGATGTCCGATTACACCGATCCGGTCGAGATCTCGGTCCCGGTTGCGCCGCCGCCCGCCGCGCCGACCAACCTACGGGCCGCGCCGCTCGCGGCGGATCGGATCAGGCTGATCTGGCAAGACAATGCCGATGACGAGCTGGTTTATCGAATCGATGTCGACAGCGGCAACGGTTTTGTCGAGCTGCCGGTGATTCTCCAGGCCGATACCGAAACGGTCGATCTCACCGGGCTCACCGCATCGACGTCGATCCGAGCGCGGGTTCGCGCCGAGCATCTCGAGGCCAGCTCGGAGCCGTCGAATGTGGTGGCGGCGACGACGCACGCCAGCGACGCCGGCTGTGATTTCTCCGATCAAACCCTGTGCTTGCTCGGTGGTCGGTTCGCGGTCGAGGTCGAATGGGTCGATCCGGCCGATGGCATCGCCGCGCCGGCCGCCGCCGTGCCGTCGACCGATAACACCGGGTCGTTTTGGTTTTTCGATTCCGCCAACCGTGAGCTGATCGTCAAGATGCTCGATGGCGGCGGCATCAACGGTCACGCTTGGGTCTTTTTCGGTGGGTTGTCGAATGTCGAGATCACCCTTACCGTGACCGACACCGAGACCGGTGAGACGCGGACCTATGTCAATCCGCCGGGCCAGCAGTGTGGCGATAGCGACATTCTCGCGTTTCAGATCCATGAGATACCGATCGATCCACCGGATCCCACCACGCCGGTGGTGTTGCCGTACGGGTCGTCTCTCGATGATTGTGGCGATGATTCACTGCACACGTGTTTGGGTGGTCGGTTCCGTGTTTCGGTGCGGTCTCGCGATCAGTTCAATGGCGGCGCCGAGGGCAGCGCTGGCGCGGTGCGGGAGACTGCCGATACGGGGAGCTTTTGGTTTTTTGGGCCGGATAATGTGGAGCTTGTTGTGAAGGTGCTGGATGGCACGGGGATCAATGGGAATCATTGGGTGTTTTGGGGGGCGCTCAGCCGGGTGGAGTATTGGGTGACGGTTGTGGATACTCTTCTGGGTACGGAGAAGGTTTATTACAACCCGCCTGGGGAGCTTTGTGGGGGGAGTGATATTCAGGCTTTTTCTGGCAACTGATTGCGGGATCGATGGTTGTTTCAGCTTGATTCGCTTCGCTTCGGCGATTGAGACGGGTTCGTGGTTTTCGTGCTCGACTGTCCCTTCGAGGACGGTCCGCTTCGCGGATTGACTGCTGAGATCCTTCTTCGATCACTTTAGGGTGGCCGAGATATCCGTGGGGCTACAGTCCAGCCTGGCTTTCTGGGGCCTTGTCGCCTTTCGAGTACACATTCCTGACTTTGATCGCTTGTCCGTGTTCGGACCGTGGCCGTCCGCTACGGACAGCTGCGCGCGTAAACCACGAGCCCCGTCTCTGTATCTTTGACTGTTTGTCTGTGTACAAGGCGAAGAGTTTTGAGCCTGAGCCTGAACGGGCCAATGGTGTTTAGTCGGGTTCGCTCCAGGACTCTACTGTGTAGGTTTGTAAGGTGGTTCTGGGGTCCCAGCCGGTCTGTTTTAGGCCGGCTTTGTGTTTTAGGGCTTGGAGGAAGTCGTTGGGGTTGGGGAGTTGGTCCCAGACTTGGGGGAGGAAGGTGGCGTTGTGGTACTGGGTTGGGGTGTGGAGCTCTAGGATGACGCCGTGTTGGTGGGGGCGGAGTTTTTGGCAGGCGTCGGCTTGGTCGGTGATTTGTAGGGGTTGGGGCGGGGAGAGGAGGGAGATGTTGAGGCGGATGTCGGGGAGCTCGTGGGCTTTCAACGGGGGGAATCTGGGGTCTTGGGTGGCGGCGTGGATGGCGTTGTCGTGGAGGTCTCGGTAGAGGGGTTTGGTGGCTTGGAGGGAGCCGATGCAGCCGCGGAGTTTTCTTTGGTGGTAGAGGGTGATGAAGGTGGCGCCTGGGGCTCGTAGCCAGGGCTCTCGGGGTTTGGCGCGTCTCGGATGCTTGGGGGCGAAGTGGTCTTGTAGAGCTTGCCTCGCTAGGGCGAGGAGGCGGGGGCCGTAGTCGTTTGTCATAGTTTGGGGTGGAAGGCGATGGCGCAGTAGCCGACGACGCTGTTTTTGTTGCCAGCAGTATCGCCGGAGGAGCGCAGGTCGAGCAGGTAGGGCTCTAGGGTGTCGCGATGGGTGGAGAGCTGCAGGCCGTTGATGGCGGTGGCGCCACAGGCGTCTTCGGGGCGGAGGTCGCTGGCGCCGGTGAGGATGCGTTCGACGGTGTCGTGGTCGCGACGCGCGGCCTGGTCGTAGGTGAGGAAGTGGGAGAGGTCGGAGCTGATGAGGATGAGGGTCTCCGAGTCTTTGGGGTTTCCCCAGATGAGGTCGAGGGCCTCGGCGACTTGGTCGACGTTGGCGCGACCGACCACCAAGGGGACGAGGCTGGGGCATGGGGTGCCGTGTTGTTCGCTGAGCACTTGAAGGAAGGGGAGCTCGACTTCGATGCCGTGTTCGTCGGCGTGGGGGTGGTCGTCGAGTTGGATCTGGGGGAGGGTGGCGAGGGAGACTCGGGCTTGGTCGTCGATCGCAACCGTTCCCAATGGGGTGGCGAAGGCTTGGGTGGTCGGCAGGGCGATGCCGTCGAAGGCGACGCGGTGGGATGGGCTGAGCACCACGACGCGTTTCGGGACGGTGGCGAGCGCGCGAAAGGCCGTGCCGGCGATGGGGCCGGAGTAGAGGTAGCCGGCGTGGGGCGCGAGGATGGCTTTGGCGTCGCGACCCGCGAGAGCGACGGGTAGATCGGCCGAGGCCATATACTCGCTTACCCTTTGACGGAGCTCGTCCGGGTCGTCGGGATAGAAGGTTCCGGCGACCGCCGGCGGGCGAGTCGAGGCGTTCAAAAATCTCGATGCGCTCAAGCGACTGTTTCGAAACACTGGATTTACCCTACTACAACCGATCGACGACGAGGACGACATGCCCCGCATCACGAAGGTTTACACACGCAAAGGCGACGATGGCAGTACGGGTCTCGGTGGTGGGCAGCGGGTGCCCAAGGAGTCGTTGCGGGTCGCCGCGTATGGCACGGTCGACGAGACCAGCTCGCATATCGGCGTGGCGTTGGCGAGCGGGCTGAGCGAGCCGCTGCGCGCGCCGCTCGCGCGGATCCAGAACGACCTCTTTCATCTCGGTTCGGATCTGTGCATTCTCGAGGAAGACAAAGCTAAATTCGCCGTGCCGCAGATCGAGCCGCGGCACGTCGACGGTCTCGAGACGGTGATCGACGAGCTCCAGGAGTCGCTGGCGCCGCTCGACAACTTCATCCTGCCCGGTGGCACGGTGGGCGCGGCGCATCTCCATGTCGCGCGTACGGTGTGTCGTCGCGCCGAACGGATGGCGATCGAGCTGTCACGCGAGGAAGCGATCGGCGCCCATGTCGTGCCGTATCTCAACCGTCTTTCCGATCTCCTTTTCGTCATGGCGCGTTTCGAGAATCATACGCGTGGCACGGGCGACGTCTTGTGGGATAGCCGTTTGTAGAGATTCGGGATGTCACGCACGGTGACATCGACCGCGGTCGAGCTGGTCATCCCACCCTGAATCTCGGTCTTGGGGTACGGGGCGATGGGTGTCGGCCCGAGGACGACGACGGGCTGCGGTACGAAGAGCGCGATACCGAAAAAGAGGGCTTTCCGAGGATGGGTGTGTCGGTGCATAGGGGTGTCCTCTCGTGGTGTGATTTCGGTGCACGAACACCACGAAAGTAGGCTCTGACGGGACGATCCGAGCACCGCTCCCGACGACCGGTGGGGAACCGCCGCCGAGCGGTCGACGCACGCGGGTGAACGGTTTACGGGTTTTGCTTTGCTAACCTGAGCGCATGTTTTCGCGGCTGGTTTCGAGAGAACGCCCAGGGAGCTTCTGGGCGTGGCGCCCCCAGGGCGTGATGTTGGTGTTGACCTTCGCGGTCGTTGTGGCGCTGCCGATCACGGCGATTCACGCTTTCTACCGACCGATCGATCTGACCGCCTATCTGACGATCGTCTTGGTCGGGACGGGCTATGGCCTGGGCTACCTGGCGGTCTTCAGGTGGGGCTTGCCGAGGCTCCTACGGGATGTGGCGGGACCCAGCTGGCGGGCGGTGTTCTTGGGTGGCCTCGGGATCATCGCGGCGAGTCTCTTCGGGGGTGTCAGCACGGCGCTGACGCTCGAGGTGATGGGCTGGCAGGCCGACAACCACTGGCTGGTCGGTAGCGGGATCATCTTGATCGTGCGCCTTTTCCACCTCGATTTCGAACGGCTCGAGGACCGGGTCGAGGATGTCGAGCTACGGGAAGAACGCGCCCGTCATCGCGCCGCGCGCGCGCAGCTCGATGCCTTGGCCGCGCGGGTCGATCCACACTTTCTTTTCAATACCCTCAATGTGCTCGCTGGTTTGGTGGAGGAGGATCCGCCACGCGCGGTCGAGATGATCAATCGACTGTCGCGGCTCTATCAACACACCCTGGTGGCGAGCCGTGCCGATCGGGTGAGCCTGGCCGATGAGCTGCACGCCGTGTCGAGCTATCTCGAGGTCCAGGCGCTTCGTTTCGAAGGGCGGATCACCTACCGGGTCGATTGCGATCCTGATCTCGAAGGGGTGCTCGTGCCACCGCTGTGCGTGCAGCCGCTGGTCGAGAACGCCGTGCTCCACGGCACCAGCGTCACCGAATCGTCCTGTTCGATCGAGGTGTGTGCGGAGCGTGTCGCGGATGGCATGCGGATCCGAGTCGACGACGATGGCCCTGGTCCGGGCGGCTCGCGGCACCAGGGCAACGGCACCGCTCTCGAGGATCTCGAAGCGCGACTCGCCCTCGCCACCGAAGGCCACGCCAGGCTCGTCGTTGGGGCGCGCGAGCCACGTGGCTTTCGCGCCGAGATCGAGCTTGCGGTATGACTCTCGAACCTCTGCGCACCCTGGTGGTCGACGACGAGCCCCCGGCGCGTCGGCGTTTGGTGCGGATGCTCGACGAGATCGGTGGTTGTGAGGTCGTCGCTTCGGTGGGCGACGGAGATACTGCGCTCGAGGCACTGAGCCGGCTCGACATCGATCTCGTCTTGCTCGATATCGGTTTACCAGGGCTCGACGGTATTCGGGTCGCCGAGCGGGCGCCGCGTCATCCGGCGGTCGTCTTCGTTACCGCGCACGCCGATTTCGCGGTCGACGCCTTCGAGACCGAAGCGGTCGACTACCTGCTCAAACCGGTCGAGCCCGAGAGATTGGCCCGTGCCGTCGACCGGGCGCGTCAGCGTCTCGGCAGTGGCGATCTCGAACGGGTGGTGCGTCATCTGGCGGCCCGTCTCGAGCGTCGCACGCCACGGGTCAGCGCGCGTCTGGGTGATTCGCTCTTCTATTTCGACGCGGCGGACATCACCTGCTTTGGCGCCGAAGACAAATACACCGTCTTCCGTCACGACGGCAGGCGGTTTCTCACCGACGAAAGCCTCGCCATGTTGGAGGAGCGGCTCCATGGTCACGGCTTCTTGCGCGTGCACCGCGCCGCGCTCGTCCGTCTCGATGCGGTGCGCGCGGTGACCACCAAGTGGCAGAAGACCCATGTCGAGCTCATCGACGGGCAGACGGTTCCAGTGAGCCGACGCAACCTCGCAGCACTCCGCCAGGCGCTGGACGAAAAGGTCTTGTAAGAGCTCAGTGCCGGGCGCCATCTGATCGAGGGACGTGCCCGAACGTAGGAGTGTCGATTCGTCTACCCAATCGGAGGAGGAAGTTCATGCGTGCCCTGAATTGTGCTCTCGTGCTCGCGCTATGTCTGTTCGCCGCCCCCGTCATGGCCGATACCGTCCATTGGCCACAGTGGCGTGGCACCGACAATACCGGTAGCGCCCCCGGCGCCAACCCGCCGCTCGAATGGTCGGAAGAGAAAAACGTCGCCTGGAAGGTCGATCTGCCCGGTCTCGGTCATGCTTCACCCGTCGTGTGGGGAGACATGGTCTTCATCCTCAGCGCCGAAGAGGTCGGCCCCAAGCTCGACGTCGCGCCACCGCCGCCACGCTCGGGTGGTCGTCCACCGTCGACCATGTCGGCCGATCAGAAGCAAGCCTACAAGGTCATGGCCTACAGCACCAAAGATGGCAAGCAGCTGTGGTCGCACACTGCGATCGAGGCCGTGCCACCCGAAGGTCGTCACCTCGACGCCTCCTTCGCCTCGGCCTCGCCGACCACCGACGGCGACGTGCTCGTCGTGTCCTTCGGCTCGGTCGGCATCTTCGGCTACGACATGACCGGCAAACAGCTGTGGCACGTCGACCTCGGCGACATGCAGGTCCGCAACGCCTTCGGTGAAGGCGCCTCACCGCTCCTGGTCGGCGACAACGTGGTGATCAATTGGGATCACGAAGGCGAGCCCGACTTCATCGTCGCGCTCGACAAAAGGACGGGTGAAGAAGTGTGGCGCACCCCACGTGAAGGCGAGCCCACCTCGTGGACCAGCCCGATCCTGGTCGACTTCCAGGGCAAGAAGCAGATCATCGTCTCTGGTCATCTCTTCAGCCGTGGCTATGATCCCGGCACCGGTGAGGAGCTGTGGCGTGCCAGCGGCATGACCAAGAACGTCGTCTCGACTCCGGTCTACGCCGACGGCGTCGTCTACGTGATGAGCGGCTTCCGGGGCAACGCCGTCCAGGCCATCGACCTCGCCAAAGCCATGCAGGCCGAAGGGGATGTCAACGGCACCGACGCCATCATCTGGTCCGACGATCGCGAAACCCCCTACGTGCCGTCGCCCGTCCTCTACGACGACATCCTCTATTTCCTCAAGCGCAACAACGGCATCCTCTCGGCCCTCGACGCTCAAACCGGCTCGCCGGTCTATCGCACCCGTATCGACCTCGACAACATCTACGCCTCGCCCGTCGCCGCCGACGGGCGGATCTACTTCGTCGGTCGTGACGGCAAAACCCTCGTCGTCAAAGCCGGTGACATTTACGAAGTCATCGCCGAAAATCAGCTCGACGACGGCTTCGACGCCTCACCCGCCGTCGTCGGCGACGCCCTCTACCTACGTGGTCGCCAACACCTCTACAAACTCCACGACCCCAACCCGCCCGCTGCCGAGGAAGCATCCTCACGCTGACCCGGGCACAGCCCAGCTCTCGAATGAGGCCGATCCGACGCTTGGATCGAGTATCATTCGTACATCTCAGGAAAAGGCGCCGTCGAATCGTGGTATGCACGAAATCACCGTTCTCCGACGGCGTTGTGCTGTCGCAATCAGCTGTTTCTCGCCTTCCGACGCCGTCATATAGAGATTTTCGAATACAAGACGGTCGCACGACGCCGTCGTGACGAGGCGAATTCTCTTCGTCTCGATTCACGACGCCGTCGAATCGTGAAATACACGATTCTTTTTCGCCCCGACTGCGTCATGGGCATGCTCGTATGGATCTGGCCGAGCTAGCCCGCCTTGCTCACCAAACGTCGTAGCGAGGTGTGGAAAGGTGCGTGAGATCTGGGCAGCGCAGGGATGAGCGATCGGAGGCGTACCCGAGGTACGTCGAGGGAGCGAAGAGCGAGCACGCCCAGAGATTGCGTGCGTTTCCGCGCCGTAGCCGACGGGCTGGTGATCCATGCGGGCTGGGCATCTTCGCTGTTTTTGAGCACACCCGACCCTACGACACGCCTTGGCTGCTGAAGACAAGGTGATTCGGGGCGATTTCCGATCACCTGTTCGATTCACGACGGATCGGCATCAGGTCGCCGGCGTCTTTCAACGGGAGCTCATCATGCAGACGATTTTCGATCTTCGATCATCACGACGAACACCGGGAGCAGGTTTGATCGTCCTGGTCGTCGCTCTGTTGTGTGCAAGCCCGACTTGGGCCAGCTTTCTCTTCGCCGATCTGGCGGCGGAGCGAAATGGCGCCACCGAAGGCTTCAGTATGGAGGTCTTTCCCTACGGTGGGGATCGCGTCAATCGGTTCAACGGCGCGTTGGCCTATCACGTGCCGATCGGGGGCTCGTATCCGGTCGGGGGCTCGTTCAGCTACGGTTTCGGTCTCGAATACAGCTCCAATCTATGGCGTTTCGACACCAGCGGTAGCCACGTGAGCGCCGCGC
Organism: Acidobacteriota bacterium; assembly: GCA_039184055.1. Taxonomy (GTDB): domain Bacteria; phylum Acidobacteriota; class Thermoanaerobaculia; order Multivoradales; family J023; genus JBCDBH01. The sequence goes on along the minus strand of JBCDBH010000121.1, from coordinate 4,884 downwards.
TCGAGTCGCGTTTCAACGCCGGCGCCGGCTGGTCGATGTCGTTCGGTGAGCTCTTGCCACCGTCGTCGGCCGAGAACCCAACGCAGTTCTGGGTCTATCGCTCGCCAACCGGCAAGATTTCGCGCTTCTACCAAACCCTCGACGTCGCCGATCCGGTGGTGTTCAACACTTTCTACACCCGTGACGGCAGCTACCTTCGACTCGCGGTCGACGGCACCGAAGCGGTGGTCGCATCTCTGAATGGGACTGAAAAGGTCTATCAACAGCAAACCGGTGGTGCATGGCGGTTCTCCGAAGAACGCGATCATTTCGGCAACGACTACTCGGTGACCTATTCGGCCGGCCAGATACAGATTTCGGACCGTCACGGCCGTACCCATACGATCTTTCTCCAGGCCAATCCCGCCGGTTCGGGTGGCGACGTGATCGACCGAGTCGAGCTCGCCGCCTTTGGCGGCACCACCGCCGTTTACGACCTGACCTACACCACCGCGACCGTCGACCTGCCACCGCAAGACGACGATCCGAGCACGCCGGCGCAGCAAAGCGTGGCGTTGTTGTCGTCGCTGACCTTGCCGAGCGGTGAGCAGCTCGCCTTTACCTACGTGCCCACGGGCGGCGCCGTTCCGGCCTCCGGCCGGCTCGAAACCGTGGCCTTGGTCACCGGTGGCTTCTTTCAATACACCTACCAGACGGTCGAGCTTCCCAAGGTCAACGGCGCCTTGCACACCGCCGATGTGGTGGGTGTCGCGACTCGTGCCGCCCGCTATGCGCTCAGCGGACCGAAGTCCATTCTCGGCACCTGGCAATTCTCGATGTCGCTCGATCGTGACCGCGACACCCTCACCAATGACAAGCCCCGTCAGTTGACCACGCGGGTGACGTACCCCGACGGCCACAAACGCGACTATCTCTTCACCGCGTTCGCCGGTGGCAACCCCGCCAACGAGCACAACCCGCCGGTCAACATGTACCTGCGCGACTACGCCTTCCCGTTCACCAAGCTGCATGCCGGACCGGGTGAGGAATTGGTCGACTCCGTGCGCATCTACGAGGCCGACGACACGCTCGTTCGCACCAAGCTGGTGCGCTACAACTTCATCACCTGCAGCGGCTGCTGGGATCAACAACCATCGACCAACGGCAAACGCACCCTCTACGAAGACGGTAGCGGCGCGCGTGAAACCAACCTGCAGTGGACGCGCCAGAGTCTCGGTCGCTGGAGCACGTCGGTGTCACCCGACAACCTCTTCAGTGGCGCGACTCGCTACAACTACTTGACCTTCGACACCAGCGTGCCCGCCGCGACCGATCCATGGTTCGTCAAGCCGTGGACCGAGCGCACCCGGACCGAGGGCACCGATTCGAAAACCGAGCAGCGATGCGTCGATGCCGCGACCGGTCAGGTCACCCGCAAACGCGTGCTCGTCGGCGCCACGCCGGCGGCCAACGACCTGCTCTACACCTACAGCTACCACCCGACCGGCGAGCTGTGGATCACGCGCTACTACGGTGGTGACGTCCAGGCTCTGCCGACCGGAGATCTGTGCACCCTGACCCTGCCGGCTCAGGAGCAGTACGCCAAATTCCGCACCTACCAATACGGCGCGCTGGCGACCTCGGGCTGGCTCGACGCGGGTGGCTCGGCGTTCCTGACCACCGCGAACAACACCATCGATCTCAACACCGGCTTGGCGGCGAGCACGACACGCACCGACGGCCTGGTGTGGAGCTATACCTACGACGCCATGGGTCGACGGACGCTGGCCCAGGCGCCGAGCGGGCACAGCGGCACCACCCTGACCAGCCACCAAAGCGCCACCTCGGGCCAAGGCGCGACGACCGTGGCGACCATGCTCGCCGCCGATGGCATCACCGAGCTGAACAAAGAAGAAATCGAGACGGATGCGTTCGCGCGGGTCGTCGAGACACGGCGCTTGTCGAGCTCGGGCTGGCGCACCGCCAGTCAGACCCTCAACGCCTTGAGCCAGGTGCTCTCGGCCACGGGCCCGAGTGGTGGCACGATTCAAACGTCGGGGTACGACGCTCTCGGTCGCCCGGCCACGGTGCAACCGCCCAATGGCGCCTCGCAAGCCGACTTCACGTATCTCGGCACGGCCGTGACCCGAACGGTCAAGATCGGCAAATCCTGGGACGACATCACCGACTCCATCGTCGAAGTCGATCGTGCGATCACCACCACCTTCGACCGCTTTGCTCGCGTGCATGCGCGTCATACGGCCGATAGCGACGGAGACCAGCGGACCGAGACCTACACCCGTGGGATGAGCGACCACGTGTCGAGCACGGTCGTCACCGACGGCACGGTGACCGACACGTTGAGCACGCCGGGTCTGACCGACAACCGTGGCTTCATCGTGCACGCACCGGGTGGTGGATCCATCACCGGCTATGACGCCTTGGGCAATCTCACGGTCGTCGACTTCGGCCAGGGTGCCATTGCCCAGATCTTCGATCGCGCCGGGCGTCTGCTCGAGCAACGCGAAGGTACGACCTCGGGCCCGTTGTGGCTGCAGAACGTCTACGCCAGCGCCAGCGTCGGCAACGACCTCCGGGGCGGCAAGCTGGTGTCGACCACTCGCATCAACCGTAACGTGCCTCATATCGCCGGTGGCGAAGTCCACGTGACCGACAGCTACACCTACGAGGAGGACCGGGGCACGGTGTCGTCGATGCGCACCACGGTCGTCGCCGGCAGCCAGACCATCATGACCTTCGAAACCGCGAGCGCGGTCGACGTGACCGGCGAGCTGGTCAGCACCACCTACCCGGATTGTGATCCGGCCTCGAACGATACCTTCAGCTACTGCACGCCACGTATTCCACGCGTCATGACTCTCGAGTCCGAGTACGGCGAAATGGTCCGGCTCACCGGCCTGGTCGGCTCGACCTCCGAGTCGTGGGTCGATGGCATCGTGCGTGACGCGGCTGGTGAGATCACCAACACCATTCTCGGTAACGGCGTGGTCGAAGCCTGTATCCCACACGGCACCGGCGAAGGCCGGCTCGAGCGGCTGACCCTGGCCCATGCCGGCAGCGGCGCCTTCTACGACAGTGGCTTGGCGGAATACGACGGCATGGGCAAGCTGGTCAAGCTCGGCAACGAGCGCTACATCACCGACCATTCCTACTCGTTGGCGATTCAGCCGATTCCCCAGGTAGGCGTCGGTTCGGTGTCGACCTCGAGCGTTCCGGTCGATTATCTCGGCCAACGCACGCGACGCTCGTACAGCGTGCCCTACCGCTGGAACCCGACTTCGGGACAGAAAGAGAACATCACCGAGATCTACGTCTACGGTCCCGGCAATCGACTGGTGTGGAATCGACGCTTCAACGACTACCAGGCCGCGAACTACCGCAACTCGGACGACACCTGGTACCTGGTCGACGCGAACGGGCAAGGCCTACGCGACGCCACCGGCTTGACGCACTACGCCGGCACGTCGCCACAGTGGTCCAACGCCCAGGTCGACGGCGTGTCCTTCAACCTGTCCGGTAATTGGACGACCGATCGCATCTATCTCGGTGCCCGTCTGCTCGGTTTGACCGACGACCGCGCCAACTCGCCCGCGCTGTCGTTCTTCCATCGCGATTTCTTCGGTCGTCAGTTCGCCGAGTCGTCGGCCTCCGGTGAGATCGACGGTTTCATCGCGCCTCTGCACTGATCGCCAGCCAAAAGGAAACGACCATGAAACACAACTTTGTCGATACCCCTATCGGGCGTGGCGCTCACCGTGGCGTGGCGACCCGTGTCCTACCCTTTCTCCTCGTTCTTCTCGTGATCTGGGTAAGCGCAGCGCAGGCCGCGCCCATCATCAGTGGCAATGTCGATCAGATCGTCACCGTCGACCCGGTCACCGATTGCTTGGGGTGTACGGCCCAGGAGCTCAGCGTGCTCGAAGCCGGTGTCGCGATGATGCTCGGTGAAATGCACAACACCGCCATCGATGGCGAGGTGTGTGTCGTCGAGGCCAGTCTGGCGAAAGATCTCGCCCTGGTGTCGTTCGAGGCCTACCGCGCCGGCGCGGTGACCGAAAGCCGCTGGCGTGACAACGTGCGCTACAAGGGCCGATTCGCCGGCCGACTCACCGCCCACACCATCGACACCATGCTGCTCGCCTTTCGCGAAGCGGTGATGGACCGTGTCGAGATCGACAAACCCTTCACGCCGATCGAGACCCTGGTGCTCGACATCTACGCCAGCGCCCAGCTGGCGCGGATCTTCGAGGACATGTCACAGGGTGACTTCCAAAACATGTGGCTGCCCTCGCTCGACGACACCGCCGGTGGTTTCAACTACGAAATCGATGCGATCCTGACGAATCGCTGGCGTGACCGTAACGTCTATGACGAGATCCTGCTCTACAGCCGGGTCGATGCGCACTGGCGTGAAGCCGAGCTGGCGCGGATCACCACCTTTCAAGACGACTTCCTCGTCGGCAGCGTCGAGACCGAGCGCGATCAGCTCTTGGTGGACTATCGCAACGCCATGGCGGCGGATCCGTGGGGTGTGATGGTCAACAGCTGCGGTGCCCAGGCCGCTGCGGGATTCCGTCGTCACGCCATGGAGCTGAGCCGAGGAATCATCGCCCTGCCCATGCCGCAGAAGCAGACGATCGAGCCGGAATCCGAAACGGACAAACCCGACGGTAGTGAAGAGAATCCCTTCGAGGGTGAAACCGAAGGTGGTGGCGGCGGTGGCACCGTCTGCTCGGGCACCTGCAATTTCTTCTTCATCGGCCGTGGGCCCTTCGGTGGCGGCGGTGGTAATGGCCCCGCTCCCAACTTCGGGGGAGGTGGTGGCAATCCGGTCAACCCCAGCACAGCCCCCCCCCCCCCCCCGCCCCCGCCCCCACCCAAAAC
>JBCDBH010000120.1:0-15221 GCA_039184055.1 Acidobacteriota bacterium | reverse complement strand
GATCGCCCACTGCATCTCCGGCGACGATGAGATCGGTACCCTTCCCATCATGCCGCCGACCGAGCATGGTGGCCAGAGCATTTACGCTCGGCACGTAGCGCACATCGTGATCTTCGACCACGAACCGTTCGTCGCGTAGCAGCAAGGCCGCGAACGGCACCCGGTCGAGCGGCCGATCGGCGGCGATGACGATGGGCGTGCCCGCCACCGGTAACACGTCGCGCGGCAACAACCATTCACCCAGCGTCCACGCCGCGGCGCCTTCTCCGGGCGCGGCGACCAGACGATCCACCAGCGTCGTGATCTCGTCCACCGACGCCGAGAGCTTCCGTACCCGCACCTCACCGTCCGTCACGACGAGCAGCCACATCGTGTCGCGCGCGCGGACATAGCTCAGCACGTGATGATCACGGGTGCGTGTCAGCACCTCCGCGACCGGCGCCAAACCCGCCACCGGTGACGATTGCAGCGCCGGCGCCAAAGCCTCGAGAAACTCCATCCGCTCGGCGATCTCCGTGCTCGCGGCGGTGCGATCGACAAAGGCGTCGAGAAAGGTGCGCGCCTTGGCCCGCTCCGAGATCTCCAACGCGCGTCGTCGATCGTCGGCGGCCAACGCGAACGCCGCCTCGAAGGCCTCACGGCGTTTCACCAAGAGCCACGGTTTGAGCTCGTCGAAACCGAGATCACGACGCATCGCCTCGACCGTCGTCATCGACTGCTCGTAGGCCGTGGCGGCCGCCGCCGGATCGCCGAGCACGGCCAGAGCATCACCGAGCTGGAGCGCCAGCTCCCAGCGCCAATCATCGTGGGGATCCTGGGCCAAGGCCTCACGAAGCGTCTGGGCCGCGTCGTCATGACGTCCCTGAGCGGCCGCCACCCGAGCCTGAAAGCTCAGCAATGCGCTCTGCTCCTGACCCTCGGGCTCGGCGTGCTCCCAGGCCGACGCCAGATGCGTCGCCGCCGCGTCTACGTCGCCGAGCTCGAGATGAGCGCGCACCAAATTGAGATGGGTCGAGCGGAAAAAACGACGATCCTCCTCACCGGTGGCGAGCTCGAGCACCGTCTCGAGCGCCTGGCGGGCCAGCGCCGGACGTCCTTCATCGAGCCGCAACGTGCCGACATACGAAAAGCCATAGGCGCGATCGGTCGCCGTCTCCAGCTCCCCCGCCGCCTCGGCGGCGTGCCGTGCACCTTCCAGATCACCCAGCTCGTAATGAATCGTGAACAAACCCGACAGCGCGGTCGAGCGCAGCGACGCGTCACCGGCCCGTTCCGCCGCCTCCGCCGCGGCGTGCGCATGCGCCAACGCGTCGCGATAGGCGCCTACATCCCAAGCGATATAGAAAAGCCCGTAGAGACTCTTCGCCGCCTCCGTCCATTCCTCCGCCGCCACCTGCAGCTCCGCCGCTCGTGCGAAGGCATCGGTGGCGGCATCGGCCTCACCACGTCCCAACAACACCCGCGCCGCCAGCGCCGCCGCACGTCCCTCGGCCGGCGTATCGCGCAACGTCGACCACCAGGCCAGCACGGCATCCTGGTCACCGAGACCGTAATGAGCCCGCACCACCGCCTCACCCGCGGCCGGATCGCCCGAGGCCTCCCAGATCGGCGTGCAAACCTCCACCGCCGTTTCGTAGCGCTCCGCTTCGAGCGCCGCGACACACGAGTCGATCGGCCGGTCGGCACAGGCCAGCGCGAAGACTGACAACCACGCCGACCACTGGAGAAACCTCGTTGCCTTCATGACTCAATCGAGCTTATCGTCTTCAGCGGGTCGACCCCGGGGCGATTCCACCCACCCCAAGACCATGCTATGACCACATGATTGCGCTAACGTTCCACTTACGAGCGCACGTCAACGACCACCACCGGAAGCGATATGTCATTGATCGGAACCCTGCTCCTCGTCTTCGCCCTCCACGGCCTCTTCTTGGTAACGGTGTTGCTGACCCGAGGCACCGCGAACGGCCGCTCGGGTCATCGCGTGCTCGCCCTGCTCTTGCTCGTCACCTCGACGGTGACCCTGCTACACGTGCTCGCCATCGAGGGGTTCGAAGCACGCTGGCCCCATCTCAAGGGCCTGCTCTTTCCGCTGTGGTTCCTACTCGGCCCGCTCACCCTTTCGTATGTGCGTCGACTCGCCGGCAAACCCTGGAGCCGCATCGAATGCGCGCTCTTGGCGAGTACTGTGGTCTGGTTGCTCCCGGGGATTCCTTTCTTTCTGCTCCCCGCCGCCGAGAAGGCTCGCTATTACGACCTCGTGCATTGGTTCGGCACACCGATCAACTTCCTCATCGTGCTCTATTACTCCCTGGTGGCGGCGACGAGCCTCACCCTGGCCCATCGCACCGTCAAGGAGATGCGTCTCCCCCTCGGCGACTCGACCGAGCCCCCCGAGGTCGCGCATTGGAAGCTCTATTGGCTGCCCCGGCTCCTCTTCGCCATCCTGCTCACCGCGATCTTCGACGTCATCGCGGGTTTGACCATGATGCTGACCCGCGCCTGGTTCGATTGGCTGGTCACCGGCATCATCCTGGTGCTGTGCTCGCTGATCTACGGGGTCGGCTATCTGATGCTGGTCCATCCTCGGCGTCTGCTCGATTCGCTCCCGGCGCGTGAGATCCGCTACCTGAAGTCGACTCTGCAAAGCGATGGCTCGGACCGGATCCTCGAACGACTCGAGCGGCTGATGCGTGAAGAACAACCGTTTCTCGACGAGGGATTGTCCCTCGGTGCGCTCGCCGATCGTCTCGACGTGTCGCGTCACCATCTCTCCCAAGCCATCAACCAGGGATTGGAAACCAGCTTTTACGACTACATCAATCGTCTGCGGATCGACGAGGCTCGGCGCCTGCTCGAGACGCAAAACGAAGGATCGATCACCATGCTCGACCTTGCCTACCAGGTCGGCTTCGGGAGCAGCGCCAGCTTCTATCGGGCATTCAAACGACATGTCGGCGTCACACCCAAGGCCTTTGTCAGCGCGACGACACGTGATCGATCCCCCACGGCGCATCACACGACCTCGCCGGTGACCTCGTCACCCTGACCCCATCCGCACAAGCAAAAAAGGGAGCCGCACCCTCTGGCGGCTCCCTAGCCTCGATCAGCACGTCCTCGACGGTCCGTACGTCATTGCGGGGGCGGGTCGATGCTCACCGTATATTCGAAAGTACCCTGATCGTTGATCGCGATCACCCGAACGGGACAGGTGTTGCCGTCCCGATACCAGCTGGCGCTGAAACCGTTGTCGGGGTTGACCGTTTCCCAGCAGACACCGGTCGGCTGGTTGTTGCCCCAATAGACTTCACACGGTTGTCCCGAGGCGTCGGCGACCACGCTGCCCTGGGTCGATTGCACGTCGTCGTGTCCGACCCCGGTCAGCGTCCAGGTCCCGGCACAGCTCACGTCACCGGGCGAGCCCGAAACGTTGAAGAACAGCGTGCGGGAATTGTCGATGTAGTTGTCGTCCTGCTCGGCGAGGATCTGATCGGGGTTGGCCTCGACCGACACGTTGTGCAGCCCCGCGCCCAGCGCGCCACCGACATGTTGACGTTCCACCCAGCCGCCGGCGGCGATCCCCTCGGTGATCAGGAATCGACGCACGTTGTTGCCATCGATATCGAGATCGACCTGCAGCGTCTGGCCGGCCGGCAGATCCCCCGCGCCCGCTTCGTTGTGCACCCGGATCGTATAGACCAGCATGCTGGTCAACGTCTGTGGGCTCGACGGCGACACCGTGATCGAGCTCGGCTCGAGGAAAAAGTCGGGTAGATCGCCGAGCGGCGCGCCTGCTTGCAACGTCGTGGCGAGCGCATTGTTGGCGTTGGTGAGCTCGACGACATCGTCGTCGGGATCGACCGCCACGATCACCGGGATCGGCCCCACGCTGCTCGGCGTCCACAGCACCGCAGCCGTGCTCGACGCTCCCGGCGCGAGCGCCGCCAAGACACCACGGGTACAGGTGCTGGCGGCACACAGCTCGACCTCGGTCGCGACGCTCGACCGATTGCCACCGTTGCGCACGTTCACCAGCACGGTAGCGGGTGCGCCGACCGTCGCCGGGGCCGCCAGGCTCGCGCTCACCGGCTGCAGATCCGCCGCCGGCTCCGGAATCTCGACGAACAACACCGCCTGATTGTTGTCGTTCATCGACTCGGTGACGCGGTCGGCGCGATCGACCCAGAAATCGATGCGATTGCTCCCCACTTCGCGCCACACCAGCTCCTCGAACTGACAAGAACCGTTGGCGTTGAAGTCCAAAGCCGAGCAGCGGACCTTCTCCACCCAATCGCGGCCTGGATCGTCGAGCTTCCACTCGAGAATCACCGTCGAATCGACCGGAGCCGCGCCGACATTGACCGCGCGGGCCGTCACCCGCGTATTGAATTGTGGATGATCCGGAAGGAACTCATAGGTCGGTGGCTCGACCACGAGGTCGGTGGCATTGGCGCCGTCCGGCACCGTGATCTCGACCGTGCGGTAGTTCACATTGCACGCCGAGCAGGTGACGATCGGCCCGGTCGTGCCGACGAATTCGATCCGCAGCTGGATCGTGCTGCGAAAGTCGGCGCCACTCTGTGGCACAACGGTAATGCGATCGCCCTGCGGGCGATTCGTCGCCGGCACCTTGCTGGTCACGGTAAAGCCATCCGCCGACTCGACATCGACGTTCATCGACAGCGCGACCAGGTTGGTGCACGTGCTGAACGGTGCATCGATATCGACGTCGTTGAAAACCTCGAAGGTCAATGGCTGACCGATCGGCGCCGACGAAAAATCGCCATCCACGGCAACGATCCGGATGTCACGACACGCGCTCCACGCGATCGTTCCGCACGCCCCACAATTGCTGCAATAGCGACACGGCTCACCGGTCTTGCGATCACCCGTCTGCGCGCCGCTCAGCGCGGGAAAGACCATCGCCACGATGACGAGCAGCACCAGCCATCTCCGATTCGACTGTCGTTTGAACACAACTTCTCCTTTCGAGCCCAACTCGATGTGGACACATGTTGTCGGTGGACCCGGGACTCGCACCCGATGCGAGCCCGAAGACCCGTTCGGCGTACACCGCCGAACGCATGCCACGGTAGACAGCCGCGCTCGCACCGTCTTCTCATCCGATCGGATGCAAAGAAAACGTGGGATCTCGCTCGATGGGGGAAGCCGCAACCAGCAGCGGTGCGTCAAGCAAGTGGGCTCACTTGACACATCGGAAACAACAATCTACGCTGATTGAGAAAATTCTGAAGCCCACAGGCCATCATGTCCGTAACCGGTGCATGCACGGCCCGTGAACGAAGAGTATCTCCGTCCCAAAAAATCATCAGGGAGATCTCCATGAGAATCTTGATCACATTCTGCCTCTTGTCTTTCTCGGCCCCTCTCCTCGCAACTCCGATCGTCGATGTCGAATTGACCGATAAACGATTCGACGAAGACTGTTCCTGTATCAAGTTCACGATCACCAATCACGGTGACAAAACCATCGTCACGTGGGGCTACGACGTTCTTCTCCAGCACCGCGACGGTTCCGATCTCGAGCGTGGCGGTCGAACCTACGATCGCTGGCCGAGCTTCGATCCAACCGCACCACCCGCGCTCGACACCGATCCGATCGCGGACGGGCCGATCGGCCCCGGGCAGTCGCTCCTCGCCGAGCATCCGGTCAGCGAAAAGCCTTTCGCGGGAACGCTTCGACTTTCGTTCGTGATCTACGGCGACGGCGAAGCAGCGGGCGATGAAGCGCCCATCGAGCGACTCTTCGATCGTCGGCGTGAGCAACTCGAAGCCTTGACCCAGCTCATCGATGCGGTGGGCGCCCTGATCGAAGACGTCGACGAAACCCCACGCCCCGAACACCATCTGCGTCAGCTCACCGAACGGATCGACCGCAACCAACCTATCCTTCCAGGACGTGCGTCGGTCCCGGGCCCTTCGGCCCGTGCGGTTTCGTATTCGGTCGACGACGCCGCCGATCGACTCGCGGCGGGATGGAATGCTCTCGAAACGCTGGAAGGGCTCCACGCTCACCTCTTGGACGAGCTCCGAATCGGCCGCCTGCAAACGCCCGAGATCGCGACCGAGGCACGGCAATGAAAGCGTTGCTCGTCGCTACTCTCCTGACCTTCGTGGCCGTCTCGTCGTTCGGAGTCGCATGCCCGGACACGATTCACATCAGCAATACAACGAACACCTACGCGAACGCCTGTCCGACCCCTTCACTCACGAAGAGTTGGGCCTTCACCTGCACCGACGGCTGTGGCCACACCTCGCCCGCCACCGCCAATGCAACCGCCGAAGGCGAGTGCCGCACGATCCCTGCTCTTTGCTCCGCCGTCTGCCTACCGCGTTTTGGTGGTCAACAGAACATCGAACCATGGTTCATTTCAGCCTCGTTGATCGAGATGAAAGTCACCGGTCTGATCTGCCCGTTCAGCTGCAAGAAGAAAGGCGACGTGATCGTCGACATGAAGTGCAACTGCGATGCCGACTGGAGACCAGCCGACTGCTTGGACGATCCGCTGCTCTTCAGCTTCGATGACGATGAGCTCTCGTTGACCGACGTATCGAGAGGCGTCGAATTCGATCACGATGGTGACGGCTTCACCGAACCCACCGCATGGACGGCGGCGCGTGCACGCGAGGCCTTTCTCGTTCTCGATCGTGACGGCAATGGCTGGATCGACAACGGTCTGGAGATCTTCGGTGATGAAACGTCGCAGCCGACATCAGACGATCCGAACGGCTTTCGCGCCCTGGCCGTATTCGACGACGCCCTGAGCGGTGGCAACGAAGACGGGCGGATCTCGGCCGACGATCGCATCTTCGACGAGCTCGAGCTCTGGTTCGACACCAACCACGACGGCCGAAGCCAAGAAAACGAGCTCATGCCTCTCGGCAGCCACATCGTCTCGATCGATCTCGGCTACTGGCCATCGACCGAAGTCGATCGCCACGGTCATCTCCTCGCCTACCGCTCGGTCGCGCGAGGCACCAACCAGATCGCCCACCCCGTTTGGAACGTGTTTTTCAACAACCACTAACCTGCAAATCTCACCAGCCCGTCGGCTGCAGCGCGGCAACGCACGCAATCTCTGGGCGTGCTCGTTCTTCGCTCCCTCGACGTACCTCGGGTACGCCTACGGTCGCTCATCCCTGCGCTGCCCAGATCTCACGCACGTTGCCGCGCTTCGCTACGACGTGTGGTGAGACTTGCAGCTAAAAAGGCGGCTCTTCGGAGCCGCCCCGTCACCTCGATAGCGTCAACGGGCGCCGTCCACGCTCGAGATGGAAGATGTGGTAAGTGTCAGGTACGTTTCTTGAGCGCTTCCATCTTGGCCGACAAGAAACGCATCTGATTCTCGGGTGACAACTGGATCTGTACGATCCGCCACGTCAAGTTGATCGCCCCGATCTCGAAATTCGGCGGTACTTTGAGATCTTGAGTAACACCCGTTACGGCAAACGATGGCTGACCGGGTGTGATGATCTTGATCTCATACGATTGGCCCGCGCCGCCGATCGAGCCCGTCACGGTTCGATAGTACTGCCAAACAAGCGCGGTAGGGGCGATGCTGTTGTCGAGGTCGCGTGGTCCGTTGGCGGGTCCCGGGTCCGCAGTGTTCGGCGGCCGTTGAGAAGCATCAGTGTACGTATACGTGATCGAGTCCACGATCTCTTTACCGCTAGGAGGAAGAGGACCAGAAGTGTAAGAGAAGCCTAGGTTGAGTGACTCGATTTCGTCCATGACCTCCTTTACAGTCGAACTCTCGCTGACGTTCGGAACAGTTAAATTCTCAAAATAGCAATACACACCTACAGCTCGAAACGTTACATTTAGCGACATCCTTTTACCTTTCCTCTGGGATGAATTTCATTCAGGCCTGGCAGCACTAGAATCTTAACAATCAGAGCTGGCGTGCCTCACTCCCAGAAGAGACACGTCTATGCTCTGGGGAACATAAACGAGAGAGTCCCACCGTCACCGCCACAAATAGGCTTTGTTAGCCAAGACTCTATAGGCGCATTCCCCCCAGGTCAACAGATCCCGACTCGAACATCAGATCCTCAGCTGCTGGGACACACTCGACGCCGATCCGATCACGGACGGGCCGATCGGCCCCGGACAGTCGCTCCTCGCCGAGCATCCGGTCAGCGAAAAGTCCTTCGCGGGAACGCTTCGACTTTCGTTCGTGATCTACGGCGACGGCGAAGCAGCGGGCGATGAAGCACCCATCGAGCGACTCTTCGATCGTCGACGGAAGCAACTCGAAGCCTTGACACCAGCTCCAACTCGCGGCGGGATGGAATGCTCTCGAAACGCTGGAACACCTCCACGCTCACCTCTTGGACGAGCTCCGAATCGGCCACTTGCAAACGCCCTAGATCGCGACCGAGGCACGGTAAGGCACCAACTAGAAAAAGGCGGCTCTTCGGAGCCGCCTTCCCCAATCTCAGCCGAGGCCGAGAAACGATCAGTCGATGACGATGAAGCCGACATCCTCGCTGTTGTGACCGGTTTCGGTATCGGCCGAGACTTCCTCGTGGATCTTCACCTGGAAGTACTCGAAACCGAGAAACGAGATGTTCTGGTAGCGGACGGTCGCCGGGTCGCTGCCATCGTAGGTCTGCGAGGCGGCGATGAATGCCGCGTTGCTGAACTGTGGGGGTAGTGCGAACGCGAACCACTCGTCGGTGACCGAGTTACCGGTCCGGGTGACTAAGATGACATGACCGTTGGCCACGGTGATACCCGGCTGGACGGCGACCCAGTGCACGGTCTCGAAGGCGTGGTTGTCGTCGTTGGCTTCTTCTTCCTGAAGACGGATCTCGAAGCCGGTCGTCGATACGTTGCGCAGGCGGGCGACGACCGCCGAGCTACCGTTCTTGGTGGTGACGGTGGGGATGACCACCGGAGTCGAGCTGAAGGTACGCCCGAAGCTCACCGTCACCCACACTTCGTCGACCGACACGTCACCCGCCTCGGCCTCGAGGTCACCGAGGAAGGACACCCCGGCGGGCAGCGCCAACCAGCTGGCGGTTTCGTCGTCGTGGGTACCGTTTTCGTAGTCCCACTCCTGAAAACGGTGCTGGAAGGACGAGTCGCTGACGTTGGCGAGCCGGATCGTCCCCGGATCGGTACCGTTGTAGGTGGCGGGCCCCATCACCACGCGTGCGTTCGACACGCCGCTGAGCGACACGGTGCGGGTGATCTCGTCGATGGTCTCACGACCGAAGGCGAATTCGTCGACGCTGCCCGATTTCATCTCGAGATCGTAGAGCTGCGCGGCATTCGAGAAAGCGGCCACCTCGAGGTAATAGTCACCGGCTGGCAGGCTGTAGTCGCTCAGCGTCTCGGCGCTTCCCGCACCGGTGTTGTCGATCGACTGCACCACGGTCGAGCCGCTGCTGTCCAAGATGGCGACCTGGAGATCCTGGGTGGCGGCCGAGTTGAACGAGCTTCCCGCCGAGCAGCTTCCATCGCTGTTTTGATTGCCGGAGAGATAGGTGCTGCCGACCGGCGACACGCTGAGCTGCAAGGGCGAGACGCCGTCGTAGGAGAAGCTGAAGTAGTCGGCGTCACTGTCGTCGTCGATGCTGAGCTCGTCGTAGCTGATCGCATCACCCGAATGGAAGGCACCGAAGACGGTGGCGGTACCGGGGGTTTCGTTACTTTCCAGGTAGTCGCCATGGTTGCGGTTCAAAGCCAGAATGTCGTCGTGCTGCGGACCGTCGAAAGCGGTGGTGAGGTAAGGCTCCATCAGCTTGGTTTCGCTGATCGGGCAGACGTGACGGAGCCCCAAACCGTGACCGAGCTCGTGGGCGACGGTATTGCGAAACTTGATCGAGTTGTTGCTGGTGTCGTCGTAGAAGTTGTCCGAGGTATCGATGGCCATGTCGCCACCATAGGCCGGGTAGTAGTTGTAGGCGAGCGTGTTGCTGTTGCCGTCGATGGTGTGACCGAAGAGCCGCACGTCGCCACGCACCCCGAGATCACCGCTGTGGGGGCTGTAGACGTCACCCGGTTGCTCACCGGCCCACGCGCCATCGTCGTTCGGCTCGTATACATAGTTCACACCGGAGACCTCGCTCCAATCGTCGAAGACCTGCTGCAACACCGCCAGCCAGGTCGCCTGGTTGCCATAGATGCCGTTGAGAAAGGACTGCAGATTCGAGATGTACGCGACACCCTCGTCGTAGACGATCGAGCCATCGGGCACGATCGACCAGGTGAGGGTGATCGGATCGCCTTTCGACAGACCGCTACCGTCGGTCGCCGTCTCGGTCCACGACGAGGTCACCCGATAGCGGCTCGCCAGACCGACCGAGGTGTGTTCGCGTTGCCCGGAATCCTGCATCCGCTGGATGAGCCCAGGATCGGTTTTGGGCGCGAAACAGGCCATCGCCGCCGGGGCGACGAGCAGCGCGATCGATACGAAAACGTTCAAGAGCGTGAGCACATTGCGTTTCATGACTGGCACCTTCCCTTCTCCATGAAAACCCGCTCCCCTCAGCGGGTGAATAATCAGATGCACAAATGGAATAGCAAGGACGATGCCAGAGGTTCCGCCTAGAAAAACGAGCCGTCTCGGGCCATGCCTACGTCACCGACATCGACGCTGACGTCAGCTGACGTCAGAAAAACGACGCGACGACACGAGCCCTTCGTTACGCAGAACATCGTTCCCATCGGCGCGACGTGGACGTTCGATCTACCCACCCAAACGAAAAGGCGGCTCCGAAGAGCCGCCTTTTCTTCTTCCACTGGCAGCGAGATCAATCGATGATGATGAAACCGACGTTTTCTGTTTTGTGATCGGTTTCGTTATCGGCCGATTTTTCTTCGTGTACTTTCACGTCGAAGTGGAATGTGGGAACGACGGGTTGGGAAATGTCGATGCGTTTGCGGTAGCGCAGGCTGGCAGGATCCGAGCCGAGAGAGGTCTGCATGGCGGCGATGAAGAAGTCGTCGACCAGATCGCTCGGAACGTCGATTTCATGCCAGTCCTCGTCGACCTGGTTACCCGTGTGCCCCACGAAGAGCGTCTTGCCATCGACTGCGGTTTCACCCTTTTCGATCGCGATCCAGTGGACGACTTCGTCGTCGTGGGTGCCGTTGTTCGCCTCTTCCTCCAGGAGACGAATGTCGAATCCGGTCTTTGAGAGGTTCTTGATCCGTGCCACGACGGCCGAATCTCCGTTGGTCGTGGTGACGGTCGGGATGACGACCGGCTTTGTGCTGAAGGTGTGGCTGAAGTCGACGCGGGTCCAGTTGTGGTCGACGGTCACATCACCGGCTTCGGCTTCGAGACCACCGAGATTCGACACGCCGTCGGGCAGGGCGATCCAGCTGGCCGTTTCATTGTCATGGGTACCATTTTGGTAATCCCATTCCTGGAATCGGTTGTCGAAGGACGTGTTGCTGACGTTGCCGAGACGGATCACACCGGGGGCGTCATCTCCGTACGTCGCCGGTCCCATGACGACACGGGCATTTGGGACACCGCTGATCGAGTCGGTGCGGACGCGCTCGTCGACCGTCTCGGTGCCGAAATCGATGCGGTTCAGGTTGGCGTTGACGAGGGTGAGGTCGTACATCTGAACGTCATCGTCCGCGCCCTTGACCTCGAGGTAATAGGTGCCTGCGACGTAGGAGGAAATGTTGACGAGGCTCTCGATGTCGCCAGAATCGGTGTTGTCGATATCCGTCAGGTAGTCTCCTGCGCCATCGTAGATCCAGAAGGAGAGATCCTGATCGTTGATGGTGTTGTTGGAGGTCAGATTGCAGGAGGCGCCGTCATCGTTGTTGTCCGCAACCCGATAGCTCTTGCCGACGGGCGCGACGATGATGCTGAGGGGTTCAGTGCCATCGTAGGTGAAGCGGTAGAAGTCGTCATCGACACCACGATGGATACTCGCGGTATCGACGAAGATGGTGTCACCGAGGTCGAGCGTACCGAGGCTGGTCGCTTTGCCGCGGGTTTCGTTGCTTTCGAGCGTGTCACCGTAGAGGTGGTTCACACCCAGGATGTCGTCGAGTTGTGGACCATCGTAGTCCTCGCTCGCATACGCTTCCATGAGCTTGGTGTCGTTGTTCGGACAGACATGGCCGAGTCCGAGCGCGTGTCCGATCTCGTGGGCGAGGACGTTGCGGAGTCGAAGCGAGTTGTTCGAAGTGTCGTCGTAGTAGTTGTCGCTCGTATCGATCTTGATGTCACCTTCGTTGGGAGCTCGGGCGCTACCGAGCGTGCCACCGTTGCCATCCATCGCGAGACCGGTAATTCGAATGTCGGCACGAACGCCGAGCACGCCCTTGTTCACGATGCCGACATGGGAGCCGTCGTCATAGTCGACATGAACGAAGGTCACACCGCTGGCCTCGTCCCAACGGTCGAAAGCGTCATGAAAGAGCGGCATCCAGGTGGCCTCATCGCCATAGAGCCCGTTCAGAAACGAACGTAGATCCGAGGGCTGGGCCACGCCGCCGTAATTCACCGTCGTGCCGTCGGCAACCACGGCCCACGTGACCGTGATCGGCTCACCCGCGACCAGGCCGTTGCCATCGGTCGCCGTCCTCGACCAACCGCCGCTATTATGGGGGTTGTATCGATCGTCGAGGCCGACAGCTGCTTCATGCCGGCGAGAGTCCATCTCGTGCTCGACGGCGGCACGACTGGTGCCCGGAGCAAAGCAGGCCAGCGACAGGGTTGGTGTGGTGAGGAGGACGATCAGGAGAACGAGAAGGAGTCGTTTCATGTTTGCACCTCAGTTCCAGTCAATCGATGCTCGGTGGCGGGCTGAATGGATATAAGTCTGAAGTGCGAAATCCATGCCTGGTTTTCCGGCCACAAGCACCGAAAAAGCTCGATGTACCGCGATATTGACGTCACGTCGACGTCAGTACGACTCATTCTGACGTCAAGCTCTTTTTTTCCGTTGACCAACGGGAAAACTGACCTTGATTGGAAAGGTCTGTGGTAGGCAAGGTGCCCCTCGACCGAAACGATTGCGAGCTCGAACCCGGGACCTCTTCCGACAGGAAGACCAACCCGTGTCGGCGCGACACGCCTCGGCCGACACGGAAAAAGTCCTTCGTTGCGACGACACAGCTCTCTCGACACGAAAAATATCCTTTGTCGCCACGACACGACCCTCTCGACGAAGAAAAACGGCCATGTCGCGACGACACGGCCTTTTCGCCGCTAAAAGATCGCTCCTGTCGCCACGACATGGAAGTTCCGACTCAAAAAACCGCCTCCGTCGTCACGACATCGATCTTCAGATGGAAAACGACGACGCCGTCGTGACGACATCGCTCTTCTGACGGAAAACGACGCCTCCGTCGTCACGACATGGACGGTTGCTAGCTGGCGATCGGTCGCGAGCACACGCTACCGAGGTTGCTTGACGATGGTGTCCGTGAGGTCCGCATGGTCGAGGTAGGCACCGGAGAGGTCGGCATTGGACAGGTTGGCGCCGGAAAAGTTGGTGCCGGAACATTCGACGTTGGAGAGATCGGCGTCGGAAAGGTCGGCGCCTCGTAGATTGGCGTCGGATAGATACGAACCGGAGAGGTCGGCGCTGGAGAGGTTGGCGTTGGTGAAGTCGGCACCGGACAGGTTGGCGTGGACGAGGTTGGCATCGGAAAGGTTGGCGTCGGACAAGTCGGCATCGGAGAGGTCGACGTGGGAAAAGTCGGCGTCGGACAGGTTGGCGCCGGACAGATCGACGTTGGAGAGATTGGCGCCGGGGAGCTCGACGTTGGCGAGGTCGGCGCCGGAGAGGTCGGCGCCTCGTAAGTCGATGTGCACACCCGCCGGACCCGACCCACGATCCCGGCGACGCAACACGTCGAGAACTGCTTGCACCTCGGTTGGCGTCTGGAAGCCATCCGACTCACCGCGCCGATGATCACGAAGATACGCGCACAAGACGTCCATCACGGTGGCGTCGTACCGCTCGGGATCATCCTGCGAGATCTTCTCGAGCGCGTACACGCCACCGAGTCGGACGGCAGGGTGATCGTCGCCGAGCTGCTTGATCGCTTCCGTGTAGCGCCCGGTGATCTGTCCAGCCTCGGCCGCCTTCGCGCTTCGCAGCGCCGCCTCGGAGCGTCGCCACACGACGAAAAGGCCAACCAGCACAGCGACCCCGCCGACGACGGCCAGGGCGTCACGGTGCCGGCTGAGCGTAGGTTCTGGCATCGTGACGATGGCGACGTAGACAAAGACTAGGGCGCCGAGACCGGCGGCGGCGCGCACGACCTTAGTCATGCGCGCCACGGGTCCAGCCCGATCTCTCGACGTTCACTCCAGATCCACATCGAAAGTCCTCCCGAGTTCTCGAGAGACTATCGCGCTAGCCCGCATGGCTCGATCAGTCGATGAAGATGTAACCGACGTTCTCCGCGCTGTGATCGGTCTCGTTGTCTTGCGACTGCTCCTCGTCCATGTGCACCGCGATGGCCTCACCGAGTATGCCCATGTTGGCCTTGCTGAAGCGTAGGCTGGCCGGATCGGGTCCGCCATAGGTCTGGGCCGCGGCGAGAAATTTCGGGCTGTCGCTCATATTCGACGGAACCCAGATAAAGACGTTGCTCTCGGTGACGACGTCACCGGTATGACCCACTTCGATCTTGTGACCGTTGGCACCGGTGGCACCCGGCTCGATGGCGACCCAATGCACGGTTTCGAAGTGGTGTATGTCGTCGGCGGCCTCTTCTTCCTGCAGCCGAATCTGGAAACCGGTCGTCGAGACGTTACGCAAGCGTGTGACCACGGCCGCCCACCCGTTTTTGGTGGTGACGGTGGGGATGACCACCGGGATCGAGCTGAAGGTGCGCTCGAAGCTCACCGTCTTCCAGGCGTGTTTGACCGACACGGCGCCGGCTTCGGCATCGAGCGAGCCGAGGCTCGAAGCGCCGTCGGGCAAGGCCAACCAGCTGGCCTTTTCTTTGTTGTGGCCACCGTCCAGGTAGTCCCACTCCTGAAATACGTGCTGGAAGGACGAGTCGCCGACGTTGCCGAGACGGATCTCACCCGGATCGTTGCCTTCCCTGGAAGCCGGTCCCATCACCACCCGAGCGTCGGGCATGCTGCTGAACGACACGGTGCGGGTGTTTTCGTCGGTGTCGACGCGACCGTGGTCGAAGACGTTGGTGGCACCCGCGAAGATGGTGAGGTCGTAGAGCTGCGCGGCGTCGGTGGTGAAGGCCG
>JBCDBH010000119.1:0-15242 GCA_039184055.1 Acidobacteriota bacterium | reverse complement strand
TTCCTCGTCGTCATGCCTAGCCAGAAAACGAAAATCACGAGAATGCCAAAGCGGACTTTCCGCACAGGGCACTAGTTCGCAATCACGTAGTCGCCGCGGCTGTCTTCCGCGATGCTTCGGAGCTGGTTTTGGGCGCCATCACGACCAAAAGCAATCGTGTGAATGACGGCTGGCGGATGCGCGATACGGTTCCATCGCCTCACATCCGCGTCGACTCCTTGCGGAATCTCGCCGTCGGTGAGGAAGAAGATCACGTCCGGCCGCACATCGGCACGCAAGAGCTGGCTGAATGCTCCTCGTGGCTGGGTTCCACCGGACGGTTCCACACCTGAAAACCACTGCTCGACCGACCGTGAGGTTGCCGAGCCGGAGGGTACCCAGCCGTCCAAACCCGGCGGTGTCGCAAGGCTGCTGCTGAAGAAGATCACTCGATACTCCACGTCGCCGGGCAAACTTCGAACGGACCGTGACAGCTCGTCGAGCGCTCGTCTCATGCGATCGTCCTCGTGCATCGAGCTCGAGCGATCGACGACGTAGGCAAACCGTCGGCCGTGCGAACCGGCCCCGAAAAAGGTCGGCGCGTCGTTGGGCGAAGCCGAATCCTCCGGCCAATCCGCTTCAATCAGACAGTGCAACCAGATCCTCAGTGCGTTGTCGGCATGGATACATGCATTGCGGTAGGCATGCTTCCGCGCGTTCATGCCGTAACAAGAGCGGTCTCGATTTTGGCTCCAATCACGGATGATCGAGCTCGTGTTGTACGCCGCGACAACTGCGTGAGTGAGAGAGGCTTCACGTGACGTGCCGGCTGCGTACCGAGGATTGGGATTCTCGCGTGCATGGCGGAGCAAATCCCTCGGATCGAGCCGGCCATCAAAATAGAGATCGGCAAAGGAACCACCCGCCTCGAGCTTGCGGAGCAGATAACGAATCTCCGCGGCGGCGAGCCGCAACGAAAATCGTGGATCGGACAAGGCTTGCCAGGCGATATGCCGACGAACTTCCCAGCGGTGGTGATCAGCGGCGGTGATTTCGCCTCGGACCGACTCGAACGATAAATACTGTGGATCGACATAGGTCGGCGGGTTGGTTCCGATCGAGTACCACTTCTCTAGAATCCTCTGCTCAGGGATGTGGAGCAACTCATGGTCGAGCACTCTCGACGGCTGAAGCTGCGCGATCCCACTCGAACCATCGCCTACCTGCACCCACTCCTGGAGCTCGTCCTCGAGCCCATAATCCGACAGCTCATTGAGAATCACCGCCGCCAAAAGCCGAGGAGGCACCTCCGGCCCCGACACAGTCGAAACACTCGCCGCCGCGGTCACAAAGTCAGAAGGCGACAGGCCATACTCTGCCAGCTCGTCGCCCGCCCACCGAAGCCGGTCCGCGCAGCTCCACTTGTCGAAATCACGAGGCTTGGGCTGAACGCGATATCCCTCACGATCCGTAGGTGGATACTGGGCCCAGCGCATTTCCGACGAGACATACCAACCACCCAAGAACAACAGACCAAGAGCCGAAATCCCGGCAGCGATCCGTACGGGCCAGACGAGATGAGAAAGCAGAGAACCAACCTTGGCGATCCATCCAGGCCATGCCATAGAAACTTCCTTTCCCATAGACGAAGGCAGACCGTCCGCCCACGACGATGGACTTCAGAAACTCGAAAAGTGAGTCGAGTCTACTGGTGAAGCGTTCAAAAGAAGTAAGCCGCTACTTCATTTGAACTCGAGCTCGAATCCCTTGCGTAAACCAACCATAAAACTCATCTTCTCGACGATCACTCCACGATCACCGACCACCCGCTCGTATCCCCACTCTCGAAATCCACCGCCAAGAGAACCGGTGATCCCTCGACGACATGTTCACGGCTGTCGTAGCGCACATCACGCGCGCCAGACTCGGCGAGCACGTGGATCCGTAAATCGGTCAAGGCCGCAGCACGTAAGGAACCGCTATCGGCAGCCCAGTTGGAGATGGACGGCGACAGGCCTTTGTAACCAGCCCGCGACGCATCGACGAGGATGACAGCGAGCTCGGGGGCACCGCCGCTGGGGCCAAATTCGAGTTTGTCGGGCGCTGCGCTAGTCCGGCTGACCTCGGAGTCATCAAAGACGAGCATGCCGGTGACACGTGGACGGTCGTAGAGCAGCCGGAAGAGATTCTCTTGTTTGTCGGCACGTTCGGCGGTGATGCCGGCGCGGGTGAAGCCGACGGTGTCGTGGATGTGGGGCTCGCTAGCCGCGGCGACGAGGCTGTAGTCGTCAGGATAGTAGGTGGCGGTCGCGGCGAAGAGAGCCGAGTCGGCTTCGAGACCGCCATCCAGATCGAGGGCACCGACATTGGCACTGCCGTCACCGGTGGCGGTGATCGCGTTGACTCCGGCTGGTGGGTTGTCGGTGTCGGGACGTTTGGCGACGAGGTCATATCGCCAACCCTCGGTGAGTCGATCGAGACGGAGCTCGGTGACGATGAGTGGCCGTCCCGGATCGCGAACGAGCCAGGTGCCGAGAGTGGGTTGGATGAAGGCAACTTCACCGATGCCGTGGACTTCGGCTGTATCGTTCTGGATCACGATGCCGGTGTTGCGTTCGAGCCCGATGGCGAGGAGATCGCGACGCTGGTGGTCGTCTAGGGCACGGGCTAGGATACCGATGAGACGGCCCATTCTCCCTCGCTGGGTGTAGTGGGTATCGATGGTGACGCCGGAAACAAAGGGCAGGAAGTCAGTGTGGATGCCGGAGGTGCCCGGTTGGCTGGTGTCGTCGAGGTAGACGGTGTGGGCGTCGGCAAGGACGTCGCGGGAGATGAGATCAGCGCCTCCCGAGAAGCTGTATTGGGCCCAGGACATGGCGCCGGCGCTGGTGCCACCGAGCGCGCCTCCCGCCATGGCGATGCCGTTGATGTGAACTTCGAGACGGGTGTCGTTCCACAGGTCGTAGTAGAGGCCCTGATCGCCACCTTTGATGAACACGGCATCGCAGCTGGCCACGACGTCGACAACGGCGGGATCATCGGCGGCCGCGACGGTGGTGACTTCGACGTTGACACCCTCGGCGGTAATGTCCAAGGTGGTGCCGAGCCAGGTGAAGTAGCTGGGCAAGAAGCTCGGATCGCCTCCTAAATCGGTAGCGAGGATGGCGACGCGTACGACGTCATCACCCGTGATGTCGCCACCCATGAGCAAGGCGTGATAAAGCTCGTATGACCAGGCAGCGGTATCGCCAACATCGCCTTCGGCTCCACCACCGGCGAGCACGATTCGACTCGGCGCCGCGTCGGCCGCCATGACGTTACCGAGCAAAAGAAGCAACAAGAGCATGGACCGCATGGCCAGACCCTAGCAGGAACACCTCGCGAACCCACGTGACCTTGGCTACACTCCATAGATCACTTCAATTCACAATCGACCCGACTCGACACGGGTCTAGCATGGAGACTCATCATGCCGGCGTATATCAACCATTGGACCTGGCGGCTCACCGAGGAATGTCTCGCCGAGGCGACGCCCGATCCGACAGTGCTGTATCGGAGCCATTGGGGTTCGTTCGAACCGGTTCAGCTCGAGATCGGTTTGGTCTTTCCGATCGGCTGTGAACGATGGTCGCAGATCGAGTTCCGTGCCCAGGATCCAGGTTTGGTGTCCGGGTCGATTCCGATCTTGCGTCCGGGCTCGACGGGCTGCTCGGAATCGTCGGAATTCGCGGTGTGCGTGACCCTCGATCGAGACGCTCCAGCGGGGCGATATTCGTTCGAAGCCACGGTGTCGACCGAGGGGGTCGAACGTCGGTCGATCGGTGTTCTCGAGCTTCGCGATTGAAGAGGGGTTGGCATGGGATCGCTTTCGGCTACAATCCGTCCCGGACGACAAACCGAGGGTGAAACACGATGCTTCGATTCATCGCATCTTTATTATTCTTAAGCCTGTTAGCCGCTCCGGTGGTGGCACAGGACGAGGATCCGATCATTGACGGAGTGATCGCCATGCTCGGCGCCGAGGTACCCGAATCGGTGATCCAAAACTGGCTCGATACGACCCGGACTTTGCCTCGACGACCGACACCACAGGATGTGATCGCACTCAAAGAGGCCGGAGCCTCGGAAGCGCTCATGCAGCAGGTGATCGAGCTGTCGAGCAAGGCGATGCCGCCGGTCGCAGTGGCACCGCCCCAAGCGGCACCTCAGGCCGCGCCGACCGGCATCGAGACAGTGGTCGTGCCCCCACCGGGCACGACACCACCCACCACGACGACCACGCCATCGACTCCGGGCGATCCTGAAGACACTGAGGTGCTGGTTCGTTTCGAGCTGGAGTACGTCCCGTTCATCGACGATGAGCAGGACGAAGAGCCGTGGCCGATGTTCGTCTATGTCGATGGCAAGCCTCTGTCGGTGGTGACACCGGGTGCTCATGTCGCGCTCGGGAGCGGCGGTTCGGGGCTGCGTTTCCAGCGCAAGCTCGAGGTCGGACACCACATCATCCACGTCACGCTCGAACGACACCAGGAGGAGGATGGCCGGTGGACGCACGAGACGATCGTCGCGGGTGAGACGTTCGGTTTCGAGCTCGAGCCGGGCATCACCGCCGACGTCAAGCTGACCTTTCGTGAACCGATGTTCGCCGTCGCGCAAGGCTTTAGGGGACCGATCGATTTCCGCTTTCTTCAGGGCGATCAGGTCTTGTCACGTAGCGACGTGGGTGGGCGACCGGATCAGTGGCGCGAGCTCTGTGAGGACATCGAAGCGAATATCCAAGGTGGCGAAATGAGCCGCAGCCAGCGCAACGCCCTCCTGCGGTGTGTGCGCTGGGACACGCTGTGGGCCGGGGTCGAAGCCCCGCCACGCAGTGAGGTCTTGGAGTACCTCGAGCTCTTCGATTTCAAACCGGTGCCACGAAACGTCCTGTAATCAGACATCCGTCGAAGTGGATCGTGCGAAGGCGCCGAAGATGAGACTCGGCGCCTTTTTGCTTGCTTTGCTTTCAGTCGTGGGTTGTGGGTCACCAGAGCTTCCGGTGTCCAACGCCAGCCCCACGGCCACCAACTCGATCGGTTCGGCGTTCGCAGTGGACGACGAAGGCTTTGATCGCGCCTTGGAGGTCCGGCCGTTTGTCTTCCCCGACGACTACGGACCCCACCCGAGCTATGCCATCGAGTGGTGGTATTACACTGGCAATCTGACAAGCGATTCGGGTCGCCGGTTCGGTTATCAGCTGACCTTCTTTCGCAACGCTCTCGCGCCCGAGAGTCCAGAACGCACATCGGCATGGGCGACCCGGCAGTTCTACTTCGCGCATTTCGGGCTCACCGATATCAACAACGAAGAGTTCCACGCCTTCTCTCGCCAAGGTCGCGCCGCCGCCGGATTGGCGGGTGCCCAGGCGTCACCCTACAAGGTTTGGGTTGGACCTTGGGTCGCCTCTTCACTGGGCACCGACACGTATCCGGTGCGCTTGCAGGCCGCTGACAAGGAAGCCGATATCGCGCTCGACCTCGTGCTCGAACAGGCCAAGCCTGAGGTCTTTCAAGGCGATCGTGGTCTGTCGCAGAAGGGTCCTGAAGCCGGCAACGCGTCGTATTACTTTTCCGCGACTCGTATGCCCTCGACCGGCACAGTCCAAATCGGCGACGAAACTCTCGAGGTCACCGGACTCAGCTGGTTGGATCGTGAGTGGAGCTCGGGTGGGCTTTCCGATGACCATGTAGGCTGGGATTGGTTCGCGCTCCAGCTCGACGACGGTCGGGATGTGATGCTCGGTCAGCTACGTCGCGAAGACGGCACAGTCGAGCCTCGAAGCCATGGCGCGCTGGTGGCGGAAGATGGCACCAAGACGTATTTAGCGCTCGATGATTACTCGATCGAGGTCACCGAGACGTGGGACAGCCCACGCGGGGGCCGCTACCCCGCCGGTTGGCGTATTCGCGTACCGCAGGCCGATCTCGACGTGACGGTGCGACCGTTCGTGGCCGATCAGGAGCTCGACGTCGAAACCCGTTATTGGGAAGGCGCCATCGAGATCACCGGATCGGCCACCGGTCGTGGGTATGCCGAGCTGGTGGGCTACGCGGCGGCGTCGGCCGATTGAATCGCGGCACGCTCCCGCGCCACGATCCGTAGCCCGTCGGCCGGACCGAAGCCGATGCCATCACGCTTCGGACGATGATCGCCCGGTACGAGCTCGAGCTCGAAGTTACGGAATGTCTCGGCCACGGTGATCGCCATCTCGGCGATCGCGAGTCCTTTGCCAAAGCACATGCGAATCCCACCGCCGAAGGGCAACCACTCCCGTGGGCTCAGGCGTCGACCGAGAAAATTGCTGTCGGGATCGAAGCGGTCCGGCACCGGGAAGACTTCTTCGAGCCGTCCGGCTTCCGATAGGCATTGCGCGATGACGGTGCGCGCGGGAATCTTGAAACCCCCGAGCTCGATATCGGCGGCGGTGAGACGGAGACCCGCGAAGGGTCCGACCGGTCGATAGCGCATCCCCTCGTTGATCACCGCGTCGAGATACGGAAGCTTGCCGATCGTGTCGACGGTGATCGGCGCCCCGCCGAGCACATCGTCGAGCTCGGCGCGCAGACGCTCGACGGTATGCGGTTGTTCGAGCAGACCGAGAAAGGTCCACAGCAGCGTCTTGGCGGTCGATTCCGCACCGCCGACAAAGAGGCTGCTCACCTCGTGCGCCAGATGCTCGAGCGGAAAGCTCTCCGGGTCTTCTTTGTGCAGCAACAAGAGCTCGGTGAAGATGTCATCCGCCTTGTCGGGTAGTGGTCCCGATGCCAGGCGCTCCTCGGCGAGCTCGACGATCAAATCCCAAAAGACACGTCGGGCACGCACGAAGCGTCCCCACGGAGTCAGACCCCCGAGCTCGAATTGCAGCATGGGGTTCATGATGCCCGGAGCATGAAACGAGCCCATGAAGCGATCGACCCGCTCTTCGATCCGCTGCAACACGTCGTCATCCGCGGCGCTGAACACGACCCGTGCGATCAAATCGACCGAGAGCGCGAAGGCGCGGTGGGCAAAAGCGAAAGTCTCGCCTCGTGGCCACTGGTCGAGCTCGGCGAGCACCACGCGTCGAATGGTGTCGGCGTGACTCCAAATCCGGCGACCGTTGAGATGCGGCACGATCCGCTTACGGCGCCGCATGAATTCCGGTCCATCGATCGAGAAACTGGCGAAGGGAGAGAGCTTGTCGCCGAGCACTTTGAAATGGATCTTGCCGGCGACGACTTTCTCTTCGGGCATTTTGTGCAGCGCGATCAAGGTAGGTGGATCACACACCAGGACCCAGGTACCCATTCCGAGGAGATCGAGACGAAAAATCGGCCCACACTCGCGTCGACAAGCGGCCATGAGCTCGTAGGGGCGACCGGTAAAACCGCGCGTTTGCTTGAACCGTGAGAGGGATGGGGTCGGGGGAAGTGGCAGAGTATTCATCAAATCGACCTCCTTCGATGAGCGTAGCACGCTGGCTTTCCTATCGTAGCCGGTCGCCCGGCATGCGTTGCTATACTGAACAACGTCTCGGACGAGTATGAGCCCGAGACCCATACTGTGTATACGTCCGACTCCCCGACCACGACTTCCCCATCGACGATCCATCCACCCGCCGTCGTCGAAGATTCCGATAGGAGCCTGATCCACCCATGTCCGCCCCGAATCCCGAGCATCATCGCGTCATCATCCTCGGTACCGGCCCGGCCGGTCTCACCGCCGCGCTCTACGCGGCGCGCGCCAACCTCGCCCCCCTCGTGCTCGAAGGGCAACAGCCCGGTGGCCAGCTCACCATTACCACCGATGTCGAGAATTATCCGGGCTTCAAAGACGGCATCCTCGGCCCCGAGCTGGTCGATGTCATGCGCGAGCAGGCCAAGCGATTCGGCACCCTGGTGAAATTCGAACAGGCCACGGCGGTCGATCTGGAGACTCGCCCTTTTGTCGTCACCAGCGATCGTGGCTCGTATACGTGTGACACGTTGATCGCCGCCACCGGCGCGCGCGCCAAATTGCTCGGTTTGGAATCCGAGACCCATCTCATGGGCTATGGCGTCTCGGCCTGCGCGACCTGCGACGGCTTCTTTTTCCGTGACAAGGAAGTGGTGATCGTCGGCGGTGGCGATACGGCGATGGAAGAAGCCATCTTCCTCACCCGTTATGCCAATAAGGTGACCGTGATACATCGCCGTGATCAACTGCGTGCCTCGCAGATCATGCAAGACCGCGCCATGAAGAACGACAAGATCGCTTTTCAATGGAACAAGGAAGTCGTCGAGGTGATCGGCAGCCGTGACGGCGGTGTCGAAGGCGTCGTCTTGCGTGACACCCAAACCGGCGACATCGCACCGTTCGCCTGTCAGGGTTTGTTCGTGGCGATCGGTCACCATCCCAACTCGGATCTCTTTCGTGACGTCCTCGACACCGACGACGTCGGCTACGTCAAGGTTCAACACCCTGGAACCCACACCAATGTACCGGGCGTCTTTGCCGCCGGCGACCTCATGGACCCGATTTACCGTCAAGCGGTGACCGCCGCTGGCACCGGCTGCCAAGCGGCGATCGATGCCGAGCGCTGGTTGGAAACCCATGAGGAAGAAGCGAGCCAAACGCCCGTCGAATCGGAGACCGCTACGTGAGCAAACCCGAAACCGTCGGCGCCCTGCGCGCGAGTGGCTATCGCCCGCGCACGGTGCGCGCCGAGGTCCGTGACAATCTGCGCCGCAAGCTCGCCAATGGTGAGCGTTTATTCCCCGGTGTGCTCGGCTATGACCGCACGGTCATCCCGGGCATCGTCAACGCCCTTCTCGCCGGTCACGACTTCATCCTTCTCGGTCTGCGCGGCCAAGCCAAAACACGGCTGCTGCGCGCCATCACCGACCTGATGGACGACGAGATCCCGATCCTGCTCGGTAGCGAGCTCAACGACGATCCGCTCGATCCCATCTCGGTACCGGGTCAGAAGATGATCGCCGAGCTCGGTGACGACGCGCCGGTGGCCTGGTTGCCCCGTGAAGCGCGCTACAACGAAAAGCTCGCCACCCCTGACGTGTCGATCGCCGATCTGCTCGGCGACATCGACCCGATCAAAGCCGCGACCCGCCGGCTCACCTACGCCGACCCCGAGGTGATCCACTACGGCATCATCCCGCGCACCAACCGGGGCGTGTTCGCGATCAACGAGCTTCCCGATCTCGCACCACGCATCCAGGTCGGTCTGCTCAACATGCTCGAAGAGCGCGATCTGCAAATCCGTGGTTTTCCCGTGCGGATTCCGCTCGACATTCTCTTGGTGTTCTCGGCCAACCCCGAGGATTACACCAATCGCGGCTCGATCATCACGCCGCTCAAGGATCGCATCTCGTCACAGATCCTCACCCACTATCCCGACGACGTCGAAACCGCCGCCGCGATCACCGCGCAAGAGGCGTGGACCGAGCGTGACGGCGCTGATGGCATCGAGGTCCCCGAGCAAGTGAGGCTGATGGTCGAGGAAATCGCGGTCACCGCGCGTGACAGCGAGCTGGTCGACCAGACCTCGGGCGTCTCGGCGCGTATGCCGATTTCGGCGCTCGAGCTGCTCTACTCCAATCTCGAACGTCGGCGACTGACCACCGGCGATGAGAGCGTCTACCCACGGGTGTGTGACCTGCACATGCTCCTGCCGGCGATCACCGGCAAGGTGGAGATGGTCTACGAGGGTGAGCAACAAGGCGCCGAAGTGGTGGCCCGCAAGCTGATCGGTCAGGGCGTGAAGAAAGTCTTCGATCGTGATTTGCCCGAAGTGACACGCGCCGTCGGCTCGGGTGGTGAGGACGATACCGGTCCGTACTCCGACATCGTCCGCTGGTTCGCCGCCGGCAACACCATCACGCTCACCGACGACATCCCGTTCACCGACTATCTCCAGGAGCTCGACCAGGTCCCGGGTCTGCTCGACTTCGCGCGCTCGAACGCAACGGGTGAAACCGCCGAGGAAATCGCCTTCACCGCCGAGCTCGTGCTCGAGGGCTTGCACCAGCACCTCAAGCTGGCGCGGCAGGATCTCGACAGCCAGGTGAGCTACAAAGAGATGGTCAAATTCCAGTTGCTCAAGCCGAATCGCCGCCGTCGCACCGCTTTCGACGACCCTGACGTCAACTGAGGGCGTCGTGCGACACCGCTACGGCTATCTCGACCCCGACATGATCCGTGACCTGCTCGCGGGCATGGATTTGCAGCGTCTGTTCAATCAACTGCTGCTCGCCAGCGGTGGCGACGTCGAGCAAGCGATGGAATGGATGCGCTATCTGCAGCAAGAGGGTTATCTCTCCGAAGAGGTCGATCTCGAGGCGTTCTTCGACAGTCTCGAAGATCAACAGATGATCCAACGCGACGGTGAGGGCAATGCCGCGCTCACCGGGGTGGGTGAACGACGCATTCGGCGCAGCGCCTTCGAAGAAATCTTCGAAGGCCTGAACCGAGGCGGTCCAGGGTTTCACGCCGTGCGTGCCGCCGGGGAAGGCGCCGAGCGTCTGCCCGAGACCCGCCCCTACGCGTTCGGTGATGACCTCCATCGGATCGACGCCATCCGCTCGATGCAGAATTCGCTCAAGCGCAATCAAGGCGAGCTGACGCTCGGGGAGCAAGATCTCGAGGTCTACGAGACCGAGCATCTCACCAGTTGCGCGACGATCGTCGCCATCGACATCAGCCATTCGATGGTGCTCTATGGCGAAGATCGCATCACCCCGGCGAAAAAGGTGGCGCTCGCGCTCACTGAGCTGATCACCACCAAATATCCCAAGGATCACCTGGGCGTAATCCTCTTCGGCGATCGAGCCGAGCGAGTCGAGCTCGCCGATCTGCCCTACATCGACGCCGGGCCCTACCACACCAATACACGTGAAGCCCTGCAGATGGCGCGTCAACTCCTCGGCCGCACCAAGCATCCAAACAAACAGATCTTCTTGATCACCGATGGCAAACCGTCGGCGATCACCGAAGGCAACCAGGTCTATAAGAACCCGTACGGTCTCGACATGCGGATCGTCAACCTCACGCTCGAGGAAGCCGATCTGTGTCGGCGGCAAAAGATCGTGGTGACCACCTTCATGATCGCCACCGATCCGCTGCTCACCGAATTCGTCGAGAAGCTCACCCAGGTCAACCGTGGTCGTGCGTACTTCGCCTCTCCCGCCAATCTCGGTGAGTTCATCCTCGCCGACTACATCCGCAACCGCCGCAAACGGGTGCGTTGACAGGAGCCCACACCATGCGTCGCATCGCCTTCGTCCTACTTCTCTTCACCTTTCTCACCGTGCCGGCGATCGGCGACGAAGTCGAGGTGCGTCGTCTCGAGCAGAGCTTCTCGCTCGGTGACGCCGACGACGTCGACATCGACATCACCGTCGGCGATATCACCGTCGAGGGTACCGACGACCGCGACGTCACCGTCGACGCCCGGCTCTACTGCGACGACTCCAATCTCGAACGGTGTCGCAAACAGGCTCAAGAGCTCCGTCTGGTGCCACGAATCGGTGGCAGCACCTTCTATGTCGACCTGCGACGGACGCCGTGGAGCCGTCTCCGTGGCGTACGCTCCGAGCTCATCGTTCGCGTGCCTCGTCATCTCGAAATCGAGATCGATATTCGCGCCGGTGGCTCGGCAACGATCTCCGGCATGAAGGGTGAAATCGAAGTCGACGGTGGCGCCGCCGACGTCTCGATCACCTATCCACGCGCCGAAGTCGGCAAGGTCAAACTGTCGAGCGCGGTGGGTCAGTCGAACCTCATCGTCGATGGCAGCACCATCGAAGGCACGGGAATTCCACGCAACTTGACCTGGAACGGCCCGGGACGCCATACCGTGGAGGTCGACGTCGGGAGTGGCGACGTCACCGTGACGTTGGAGTAGAGCGTGACGTTGGAGTGAGAGACCAGGCCCGCCTGCGCACCAAGACGCACACTGGTCGGCAGGTCGGCTTCAGCGAGCGCTGAGACGATCGGCGAGCTTGGCACCGGTCCGGTCGATGAGATCGAAAATCTCGCTCTCGCTGCCGTCCGCCGACAGGGTCGAGCTCGTCGCCGCGCCTTCGCGCCATAGACGCAAGACCACCTTGATCTCGACCTCACCGTCGGTTGCTTGAGTGAGGTACGAGCCGTGCACGACCGCTTCAGCGTCGAGGTGTCGGAGCAACGTGTCGATCGTCTCGCGCGCCGGAAGCTCGGCGACGGTCATCGCCAGACGCTGGCGTTCACGCGCCACCGGCTCGCCACTCACCCAGGTGACCTCCTCGAGCTCGGCCGGCAAGCCAGCGGTGAGACTGTCACCGATCCAATCGAGTGCGGGATCGCCACTGAGATTGTGAAAGCCGAGCAAGACCACGCGCTCGATCAGGATCTCGGCGCGCGTCTCGATGCTCACCGAGCTCGTGGGCACATCTTCCGTACCGGTCCCGGTTCGGAACAGAGTCATACCTACCAGCACGGCGAGGGCCACCAACGAAGCCGCGATCAGCCACAGCCGCCTCTGTCGTCGGTGCTTCCCCCGCACTGTCGGTGGTAGCCGGTCATCGGTGAGCGCGGTCGCGGCATCGACAGCGGTGGCGAATCGATCGCGAGGATCTCGCTCGAGACAGCGCAGGATCACCGCCGCCCAGCGCGGATCGAGCTCGGGCACCAAGGTGCGGGGATCGGGCGCGGGTTCCTTGAGCCGACGCGACGCCACTTCGAGAGGCCGAATCCCCGCGAAAGGCAAACGACCGGTCACCATCTCGAAAAGAACAATGCCGTACGAATAGATGTCGGTCGACGCAGTGAGCTCACGCCCGGTGACCTGCTCAGGCGCCATATAGGCAGGCGTGCCGACCACCATGCCCTCACGGGTCACGATGGTCTCGGTGCGATGTTCGGGTACCAGGCTACGCGCCAAGCCGAAATCGACCACCACGGCGCGTTGGCCGTGCTCGGCGAGCAAGACATTCGAGCTCTTGAAATCGCGATGGATGACCCCGGCGACATGCGCGGCACTCAACCCGGCCGCCATCTGCTGAGCGATCGGTAGCGCGTCGTCGGTGCTCAATTTCCGCACGCGACTCAACCGTTCGGCGAGCGATTCGCCCTCGAGTAGCTCCATGGTGAGAAAGAGCAGCTCTCGATCGCGCCGTCGGTCACGATGCACACCGAGATCGAAGATCCGACAGACATTCGGATGACTGACCTGACGCGACAGGAGAATCTCACGTCGGAATCGACTCTCGATCCGCGAATCACCCGCGGCGCGAGGCGCGATGATCTTGAGCGCCACGGGTTGGCGCAGAGCGGTATCGAAGGCTTCGTAGATCTCGCCGACGCTGCCACGAGCGATAAAGCGTCTGACCTCATAGCGATCCACGACCCGATCACCAAACGTGAGGCTCAGTCGGGGCGGAGGCTGAGGGCGCTCGCCCTGCCATTCGCGGGTGTGCCGCTTCGCGGTATCGTCACTCATTCCCGTCGCATTGTAGACTCTGCCGCCCGGACTCGGTATCCACCGACCTTGCGATCTCAGAGCCACGACCTCAGACTCAACCCACCGAGAGCAGCACCATCACCACCGATCCCAAGCTCGGCCGTGAGCTGACGCGTCTCGCGATCTACAACATCGCGGCCAATCTCACCGTGCCTCTCGCCGGCCTGGTGGATGTCGCCATGCTCGGCCATCTCGACGAGATCCGTTTTCTCGCCGGCGTCGCGCTCGGTGGCTTGATCTTCGACTACGTCTACTGGCTGTGTGGCTTTCTCCGAATGAGCACCACGGGTCTGACCGCTCAAGCCGCCGGCGGACGTGATCCCGAGCGTGGCTTTCGGGTGTTGGGGCGCGCCACCCTGCTCGCTGTGACGATCGGCGTCGTCCTGCTCGTGCTTCAACGTCCACTGGCGATGGCGGGCTTTGGCTTGCTCGGGGGCAGTCCCGAGGTCGAAGCGGCCGGTCGTGACTATTTCGACGCGCGAATTTGGGGCGCACCCGCGACGCTCGTCGGCTTGGTGCTGCTCGGATGGTTTCTCGGTCGTGCCGAGCCTCGGATCGCTCTGTGGATGACCGCCGTCGGTGGACTCTCCAATATTGCTCTCAATTGGCTCTTCATCATCGAGCTCGGCTGGGCGGCACGCGGCGCCGGCCTGGCTACCATGCTGAGTCAATATCTGCTGGTCGCGGTCGGTCTCGTCGCCTATTGGCAACGACGCAAACCCACGGCGTGGCGTTTGTCCGAGCTCCTCGATCGCCAGGCGCTGGGCGCGCTCTTGGCGCTCAACCGCGACATTCTCATCCGCACCTTGTGCTTGGTGACGTCGTTCGCGGTCTTTCTCAATGTCAGCGCGGTGCTCGGCACCGTCATGCTGGCCGCCAACTCGATCCTCTTCCGGCTCTTCACCACCTCAGCCTATTTGATCGACGGCATCGCCCATGCCGCCGAAATCCTCGCCGGCACCGCGCGCGGTCGAGGAGAGCCCGGTGAATTGGCCCGCGTGCTGCGATTGACGTTGATCGCTGGCGCGGTCTTCGCCGGCGTCATCGTCGGCTTGCTAGCTCTCTTCCCGGCTCAGATCCTCGGTCTCCTGACCAACCACGGCGATGTGATCGACGTCGCCCGCGCCCATCTGCCTTTTCTCTTCGCCACCATCGTCGTCGGTGCGTTCGCCTTTGTGTACGACGGCTTCTTCATCGGTCTCACCGAAGGCCGCGCGATTCGCAACTCGATGCTGCTCGCCACGCTTGGACTCTTCGCGCCGCTCGCCGCGCTGGCCTGGTGGCAAAAGAGCACGGTGCTCATCTGGGTGGCGATGATCGCCTTTATGGCCGGACGAGCGCTCTTCTTGTGGTGGCCGAGCCGACGGCTGGTCGCGACATGATTCACGTCGTCTTGGTGGCTCCGGAGATCCCCTCGAACACCGGCAATATCGGTCGTTCCTGTCTCGCCTTCGGCGCCAAGCTCCACTTGGTGCGCCCATTCGGCTTTTCCTTAGCCGAACGGCGTTTGAAACGGGCCGGGCTCGACTATTGGCAACACGTCGACGTAGAAACCTGGGATAGCTGGGACGTATTCGATCGCCACCTTGCCACGCTCGGCACACCCTTCTTCTTCACCGCCGAAGCCACGACTACTCTCGACCGAGTCGACTTCCCCACCGACTCGGTGCTGCTCTTTGGCAGTGAAACACGGGGATTGCCCGACGCCTTACGGCAGCGCCCGACCCAAGTGTCGATTCCCATGATCGAC
>JBCDBH010000118.1:0-15269 GCA_039184055.1 Acidobacteriota bacterium | reverse complement strand
GCCATGGGCTTGATCTCTTGGCTTACGGAGCCGATCCGCGAGGTTCACCGACTCGCGCCCACCGAAGTCGAAGCCGGCCGATTCTCGATGTCTCGGCGACCTGCCGCCGAGATCGACGAAAGCACCTTCGAAACGCTCGAGCAACAGCGCCTGGCGGCGCTCCGTCATCGTACCCGGAGCTTCATCGTCGGTGTTCCCGTGGTGATTCTCCTGAGCGCCATCACCTATGGCCTGTGCGCCCAATTCGGCGTCGATTCCGGGGATACCATCATCTGGAGCATCGTCGCTCTGGTCTTTGGCGGCTTGATCGTACGTTTTGCCGCCAATGCCGGCATTTGGATCTTCCGAAAAACCGCCAAACATCGCGTCCTTTCCGTGCTCGCCGCCCAACAGGGTTTGCAGTACCAAATGGAGGGCGTGGAAGACGAGATCCTGCAACCGTTCAAAGATCAGGATTTATTTGGCCTCGACACCAACTCCGGCGATTCGGAGGACGTCTTCTCCGGCAAGATCGAAGGCGTCGACTTCGTGCTTTTCGAAGCCCGTCGGCTGAAGGTGACGAAGTCCGACAACAGCACCAGCAAAACGCTGGCCTTCCATGGCCTGTGCTTGCGTTTGAGCTTTCCCAAACGCTTCTCGGGCACCACACGGGTGCTCAGCGACTTCGGCTTGCTCAACAAATTGCACGAGGTGGGAAACGACGTCAAGCTCGAACGCGTGCGCTTGGAAGACAGAACCTTCGAGAAGCACTTCGAAGTCGTCTCCAGCGACCAAGTCGAAGCTCGGTACCTGCTCACCCCCGCGCTCATGGAGCGACTCATGGAAGCGCAGCGCATCCTCGGCAAGCGAACCCGCCTCCGCGCCGGCTTCCACGATCGCTACATGCTTCTCACTCTCGACACGCGCAAAAACCGGTCCTTCGGGTCCCGTGTACGTGGCGGTCCCTTAAACGAGCTCCATCACTTCGAGATCGAAAACCCCAACAAACCCGTCGAGCAATCGGCCGTGGTGCGTCGATTCGAGCAAGAAATCGCGGTGTGCAAAGACATCGTCAAGACCCTCGAGCTGAATATGAAAACGCGGATCTGACGGCGCCTGAGAGTCGGATACTGCGTCACCGATCTGACGTGCGCGACGGTTCTTCTTATCGTATCGACACCGATCGCGTGCAAGATCTGGGTACAGAGCCTGCGTCCTAGACGTCGCGAGTCAAACTCATGATCGTAGACTAGGGCTATTTGACGGTATGAAGGGCTTGCTGTAGCTTATTGACAAGATCGAAAAAGAAAAGCTCTCATGCTTCAAGATGTTTTGTTGGTCATAAAAAACCGGCTGAACGAGCATCTGAAAAGCCAGCTCGTCAGTGGCGGTGCAGAGGATCTCGTGGTCTTCCTCGAAGGCGACAAGATCGATCCTGTTTCATTCAAATTGGGCGCCGTGACGGTGCTGATGATCAATCTCGAAGAAGAGAATGCTCTTCGATCCGCCGACCCGTACCGGCAGGTTCACGGCGATGTCGCGGCCAGAGTCCAGCCAGAGATTCGCCTCAATCTTTACATTCTCTTCGTCGCCAGCTTTAAGCAATACCATCAGAGCTTGCGGGTTCTGTCGATGATTCTCCAGTACTTCCAGCGTCACCGCGTGTTGGATCGCGACGAGGCACCCGAGCTCGCCGAAGGGATCGAAAAATTGATCCTCGAGATCGTCACCCTGCCTTTTTCTGAGCAGGCTGAAATCTGGAGTGCTCTACGCACGACGTACCATCCGTCACTCCTTTACAAGGCGCGGATGCTTGCCTATCTCGATGAGCCGACCGAGACGTTGCCACGGCTCGAAACGAGAATTCTGAAAACGAAACAAATCGACAAAGAGGAGTCCAAGGACCCTGTGGATGAAAACGAAGAATGGGAAGAAAGGGTTCTACCCGTGTCTTCCACAACCAGAGAGTGATCGCTCATGACGTACCGTACTCCAGGTGTCTACGTAGAAGAAATCTCGACGCTGCCACCTTCGGTCGCCGAGGTTTCGACCGCCATTCCCGCGTTCCTCGGCTGCACCGAGAAGGGCCCCGCCATTGCGCGAGTCAATACGATGCTCGAGTTCGAGCAGAGGTTCGGGGGACCCGATCCTCAGGCCTTCGACGTCTTTGTCACCGATGGGGACGGCACGAGGACGATCAGTGAGATCAAGCCAGTGCCGAAGGCTCCTGGCGACTTCGACTACCGGCTCTACCACGCCGTTCGTCATTACTTCCAGAACGGTGGTGGCGGTTGTTGGATCGTCTCGGTGGGCGGCTACGGAGAGGCGCCCGCCCAAGAGGATTTCCTGAACGGCCTGGCACGACTCGAGAAAGAAGACGAGCCGACGTTGATCGTGCTCACCGACGCTGTAGGACTCGGGGCCGATGATTACTTCGCCGTTTGTCAGCAGGCTCTCGCGCAGTGCAACGATCTCGGTGACCGCTTTGCGATTCTCGACGTGCCGCGTTCCGATCGCAGTCTCGATGAGGACGTCGAGGCGTTTCGGGAAGGCGTCGGCAGCGAGTATTTGAAGTACGGTGCAGCGTATTTGCCCTACCTCATGACGTCGATCAGTGTTTCCTACGACGAAACCAGCGTCACGGTGCTGACGGAGAACGCCGCCGAGGATGATCCGGACACGTTAGACGAGCTCGAGACGAAGGAGACGGCTCTTTATCAAGCGATCCGTGCCGCGCTCGTTGGTCGACGGATCGTATTGCCGCCGAGCGCGGCGGTTGCTGGTATCTATGCCAGCGTCGACCGCGATCGAGGCGTCTGGAAAGCACCGGCCAACGTCAGCGTGGCAGGGGTCGTCGGACCGGTCGAGAAGATCACCCATGGTGAGCAAGAGAAGCTCAATATCGATCCCACCGGTGGCAAGTCGATCAACGCGATTCGCGCCTTTACCGGTCGTGGCACCCTCGTTTGGGGTGCGCGAACCCTGGCTGGCAACGACAACGAATGGCGCTATATCAACGTGCGGCGGCTGTTCAATCTGATCGAAGAGTCGGTACAAAACGCTACCGCGTTCGCGGTCTTCGAGCCCAACGGCGCCACCACCTGGCTGAAAGTCAAAGGGATGATCGAGAGCTATCTCTTCGGACTCTGGGAACGTGGAGCCCTCGCCGGCTCGACGCCCGAAGCCGCCTACTTTGTCAACGTCGGCTTGAACAAGACCATGACTCCTCGAGATGTGCTCGAAGGGCGGATGATCGTCGAGATCGGGGTCGCCGCCGTTCGTCCCGCCGAGTTCATCATCCTGCGTTTCACCCACAAGCTTCAGGAAGCGTGACCTAGAAGACTGGAGAGGAAGACATGGCCGTTACAAAAGAAGAAATCAAGACCGCCTACCCGCTTCCCGTCTACAACTACCGGGTCGACATCGGTGAGACGTCGGTGGCGTTCTCCGAAGTCTCCGGGCTCAGCATCTCCTACGAGACCACTGTCTACAAGGAGAGCCCGACGGCCGATGAAAAGGTCGGACCCGAGGTCATGATCATGCCCGCCCAGTCCCAACCGCCTACCGTGTCGCTCAAGAAAGGCGTGGTCAAGGGTGTCAGCGTCGCGGCGTTGTACCAGTGGATCATGACGACGAAGATCAACCAAGTCGAGAAAAAGGACATCGCCGTCCACCTCTTGAACGAGGCCGGTGAGGCGGTGATCACGTGGAAGGTCGTCGATGCGTTTCCGATCAAGCTCGATGCGCCGTCGTTCACGGCCGAGTCGAATGACGTGGCCATCGAGTCGATGGAGCTCATGGCCACGTCGATTCAAATCGCGGAGGCCTAGGACCCGCTCATGGCTCGGACCCCTCGAGAGCTCAAACGGTCCTATCCGCTCCCGGTGTACAACTACCGGGTGGTGGTGGAAGGCGAGACGATGAGCTTCTCGCGGGTCACCGGCATCAAGCTGGCATACGACACGGTGACCTATCGACACGGCCTGAGCTTCCTCGAGGGCGAGCGTATGCAGACCTTCGACTTCGACAGCTTCTTCTCGGTCACCTTCGAGCGTGGCATGGCCCTGGGAGCAACGCCTCTCGTTCTCTACGCCTGGATGCGAGCCAAGGAAAGTCGCGGCGTCGAAGTGAGTCTCTGCGATGAAAAGGGTGAGTCGGTGATCACCTGGAAGATCGCTCACGCCGTGGCTGTCAAGCTCGAAGCACCGACATTCGACGCCTCATCCAACGAGGTGGCGATCGAGAGGCTCGAGCTCCAGGTTCGCGGCCTATCCATCGCGGGCGAATCCTGAAAGGAACAGCATGCCTTTTCCACCTGAATTGACCCTCGAGAGAGATCTCCTCGGCTTTCGATTCGGTGTCTTTTTCTTTGCAGGTGGCCTTGTTCCGAACCCTCTCGATATCCGCTTCAAGCGAGTCGGCGGACTGACCGCGACCGTCAAAACGAAGGACTATCACGAGGGTGGGCAGAGTATGTTCACTCAGAAGCTCCCGGTTGGGATCGACTACACGAACCTCGTCTTGGAGCGTGGCTTGGTGGTCGGATCACCGCTACACCTCGAAATATCCAGGGTGCTGGAAGACTTCCAGTTCAGACCATCGAACGTCCTGATCACGCTCTTCAACGAAGACAGCCTGCCGGTGACGGCTTGGCTCGTGACCAAAGCGATTCCGGTCAAGTGGTCGACGTCCGATCTCGATGCCGGACAGAAGAGCCTGGTGATCGAAACTCTCGAGCTGACATACGCCCGAATGCAGGTCATGAGGATCTAACGTGCCCGTAGAGATCAACGAGCTCATCATCCGTGCCGTGGTCGATCCTGACAGACCACCGAAGACGAACACCCCGAGCTTCGAGAGCACCGATGGTGCCGTCACCAAGACAAACGAGCTCACCGAGGCCGCTACGCGGGAGATCCTCGAGATGCTCCGACGGTCGAAAGAGAGATGAGTATGAGCGTCGATCTCTTCAAGCTGGACAAGCTCAAGATCACGGCCTTTACCGATGCGAAGCGTCAACCCAAACAGGGTGGTCTTCTGTCTGGTTTGCTGCCTCAGGCGGGGCAATTCGAGGCGATGTTCAACCCCAAGTCGTTTCGCCAGTCCTATGCGATCGACTGGGGTCGCAAGGGCGCCTTGAACAGCAGCGGGGAAGATCTTCTCTACCGACAGAGTCCACCCCTGGTGTTCTCTCTCGAGCTCCTCCTCGATGGCACCGGGGTGGCCGACGGTCCGGAGTCCCTCGCCCTGCCAAGCAGATCCGTCGAAAACCGCCTGAAGGAATTCCTCGAGATCGTCTACACCTACAACGGCGAGCTCCACGAGCCCAACCACCTTCTCGTCGAATGGGGCTCGGAAAGCCATTCCTGTCGGCTGGCCAAGCTCGATGTCCGCTACACCTTCATCGGCCGCAATGGAAAGCCGCTTCGTGCCGAGCTCGACGTCACGTTCGTTGGCGATGAGGAGCTCGAGCGACGCCTCAAGAGAGAGAACAAGAAGTCTCCAGATCTCACCCGCCGACACCTCGTTACGGCGGGTGAGACGCTGCCTCTCCTCAGCCGCGAGTTCTACGGCTCGGCCGACCACTATCTCGACCTTGCGCGTGTCAACGATCTCGATGACTTTCGTTTTCTCGAGCCAGGTACGACGCTGGTCGTTCCGCCTCTCGCCAGCCTTACCGGGGAGAGCTGAGCTTTCATGCCGGTCGTCACGCCCACCGTGCTGAGTCAAGGAGCCGTGATCGCTCCCGAATTCCAGATCCGGTCCGTGGATATCCGGCGCGAAGTGAACCGTATCCCGCGAGCCGAAATCGTCTTGGCCGATGGCGACGCCGCTCGCCGAGTCTTCGCGGCGAGCGACGCCACGGAATTCGAGCCCGGAAAGCAGATCGAAATCAAGCTGCGCTGGGAAGGGGAGACCGATGACGCCACCGTCTTCAAGGGATGGGTGGTGCGTCACGGCGTCGAGGCCGGTACCCGCGGTACCGTCCTGGTCGTGGAGGCGAAAGACGCCGCCGTCAAGCTGACCGGCCCGAGGAAAAGCGCCGTCCACCGCGACAAGACCGACAGCGACGTCATCGGCGATCTGATCGATGCCGCCAAGCTCACCCGAGGCGAGCTCGCCGCCACCGGCGTCGTACATCCGGAGCTGGTGCAGTTCCAGACCACCGACTGGGACTTCATCCTCTCCCGAGCGGAGGCCAACGGTCTGCTCGTGGCGACAACCGATGGCGAAATTTCGGTAAGGAAGATCGCAAGCCTGGAATCGCAACGTGCCGCGCACGCCTTCGAATGGGGTATCGATCAGATCCTGAGCTTCGAGATGGTGGCGGATGCCGGTCACCAATTCGACACCGTCGAGAGCGTCGCCTGGGATCCCAAGAACCAGCAGCTCACCGCCGTCAAGAAAGCGGCGGCTTTCCAGCCGTCACAGGGTGACCTCGACGGCGCCGACCTCGGCGACGCCCTCGGATTTACCACCGACACGCTGTCGCATCCGGTGGCCTTGACCGCCGGCGAGCTCCAGGCCTGGGCGGATGGGACGTTGGCTCGCAGGCGTATGGCCCTGCTGCGTGGACGGCTGACGACCGTCGGCTTCGCAAACCTGGCGTTGCTCGACGTCATCGAGGTGGCCGGCATCGGCAAGCGGTTCAACGGTAAGACGGTGGTGACCGGTCTCCGTCACCGCGTCGACGCGGATGGCTGGCGGACCGATCTGGCGTTTGGCTTGCCTCCCGAAGGCTGGTTCGAGCGCCTCGAACACGCTGCCTCCCCTCCAGCCGCTGGTTTGCTACCGCCAGTGCCGGGACTGCAAATCGGTGTCGTCGCTTCTTTCGAGGACGATCCCGAAAGGGATATGCGGATCAAGGTCTTGCTACCGGCGGTCGATCCGGCGAAGGAGGCCGTGTGGGCGCGTCTGATGGCCCCCGATGCCGGTGCCGGTCGTGGCCTGGTCTTCCGGCCCGAGGTCGGCGACGAGGTGGTCGTGGGTTTCTTGAACGACGATCCGCGTCATCCAGTGA
Source organism: Acidobacteriota bacterium (assembly GCA_039184055.1). Taxonomy (GTDB): domain Bacteria; phylum Acidobacteriota; class Thermoanaerobaculia; order Multivoradales; family J023; genus JBCDBH01. The sequence goes on along the minus strand of JBCDBH010000118.1, from coordinate 8,269 downwards.
TCCTCGGGTCCCTTCATAGCTCGACACACCCGCCGCCGACACCGTTCGCTCAACCGACCGCCGAGAACATCGAGAAGGGCATCGTGACCCGGTCTGGAACCACCCTCGTCTTCCTCGACGAGGACAAACCGTCGGTCCGTATCGAGACCGCCGCTGGCAACAAGATCGTCGTGGACGACCGAGGCGAGCGAATCGAGCTCGCCGATCAACACGGCAACGCGGTCATTCTGTCGAAGGATGGCGTATCCCTCGAGAGCGGCAAAGACATCCTCATCAACGCGACTGACAACGTGGAGATCAAAGGCTCGAAGGTGGATATTTCCTAAAAACAAATAGCAAGGAGAAGCGGGCCCTATGAAAGAAATCAAGTTCAGAGTCACGGTTGACGAAGCCAATCTGATCCTCGAAGCCTTGGGGCAAATGCCGTTCAAACAGGTTTTTGCTTTGATCGGTCAGCTCCAGACACAGGCAAGCGAGCAACTCGGCGAGACGAACCACGCCCAGTCCGAGACACGGAAAGATGACTGACGACGGGTTCCTCGGTCGTGGTTGGGCCTATCCGCCTCGTTTCTCGAGGGGCGGGGGAGTTGTCGACACCGTCGGCGGTACCGACGACGTCCACGAGAGTCTGCACATCCTCCTCGCCACCCGACCGGGTGAACGAGCCATGCGAGAAGACTTCGGCTGCGAGCTTTCGGCGTTGATGTTCGAGGAGGTTGACCAGACGTTGATCAATCGCCTGAGCCGTCTGGTGTCCAATGCGATCCTCGATCACGAGCCCCGCGTGCGGCTCGATGGGGTCGAAGTCGATACGCGCAACGCTGCGGATGGCCTGGTGCGGTTCCAGATCGCGTACACCATCCAAGGGACGAACTCGCGCTTCAACATGGTCTATCCGTTCTATCTCGAGGAGGCGGCGACGCCGGGTCCGCGATGAAGAAGCTGGTGCTCGTCGACGGCGACAAAGTGGTGTTTCAGCCCAACTTCGGGGCCGCGGTGGTTGTCCCCAGGCCAGGCCAGCTCCACGGCAGCGGACCGGGCACCGTCAACGGCAAGAAGATCTGCGTCGACGGTGATGAAAGCTCCGTCGAGGTTTCGGGCTGCACCTACATGACACCGCAGTACTCGATTCCGGGTGTCGGGACGCTGAAGATTGCCGCCCTCGCGGCTGACCACAAGGCGACGAAGACCTGCAGCGGCGGTAAGACCGTTCTCCTCAAGGGAAGTCGTTTCACCGCCACGTTCGAGGTTCAGAGCCCGGCCCAACAACCGCCACCGGGAGCCGGCCCGCCGACCCCCGACCCTCTGTCCCAGTACGTCGGGCAGGGCGCGTTCCTCACCACCAACACCACGTTCCGCGGGGCTTGAGCGTGGAGAAGAACAAACCTCTCCAGGTTCGCGACGGCACCAGCCAGACGGCACGGCGGCAGGTGGCGCTCGATCCCGACTCGGTCTCGATCGATGAACGCACGATCGCCGATCGGCTCGACATCGTTCGATGTCATGCCGAGCACCTACGCTACTTCGACGACTCGAATCGGGAGGACGGTACGTGGAGCGCTTTTCTTCCCCGCGAGCTGTCGAACGAAGAGATCCTCGCTTTTCTCGACGATCCCGAGGCGTTCGACCCGGACCGCCATCCTTTGCTCCGCCGGCCTCATTTCACTCTCTTCCTCACCTTTCTCGAGCTTCTCCATCAGGTCCAGGGCCGCATGAACGGCTTCGCCCGTCGCCATCTCGACTTCTACTATCGCCAGGTGCTGCGGCTCACGCCGAAACCCGCGTTGCCCGATCGAGTAAGGGTGTTTTTCGAGCTTGCTCCGGGTGTCGACGAGGCGTTGGTGAAGGCTGGCACCCTGCTCGACGCCGGTCCCGCCAGCACGGGTGTCGATCGCCACTACGCCACCGGCCGCGACCTCGTGGTCAACCGATCGCGGATCGCACGGCTGAGCTCGATTCATGTCGAGCGGACCATCACCGACTTCGAACGTGTACGAACAATCCATCGCAACGACCCGCAGGGGCTCGCGCCTGCTTTATTCGCCATCACACTCGGTGATCCTTCGCCTGGAGACCCGCTGCCTGCGTATCCAGGGGGCGATCAAGGTGATTTGCTTCCGGAGCTCCACGCCTTGGTGCAATGGGCTGGCAGTCCCAAGGCGTCGACCGGCACACCAGGCGCTCGTCTTTTTCTGTGGTTTCACGAGCTTCGCGAGCTGATGAGGCTCAAAGGTCTGCGTGATGACACCGACACAGCGGCGATTCAGCGGCTGATCCAAAAGGCTGAAGGCGTCAGCTTCGCCGGCTTGCCCAACGTCGAACGCCTAGACGATCTCTATCGAGAACGGACGCGGTCGGATGTGTGGAGATTCATCGAGACTGAGCTCGAGGAAACGCTCGGGACGTTCATTTCGGTGATGCAAGACAAGATCCGGCTGGACCATGGATGGCGGAGAATCGTCCGCCTGCTCACCGAAGCGGGTCGTCGGCGTGATGACGAGTATGAGATCCCCACGGGGCTTACCGGTCTCGGGGAGAACGACTTCGACAATCTCCTCGAGTCGGCCATTGCGCGTGACAACTTCGACGCCTTGCAGCAACGCGGCGGCTTGGATGGCTATTGGGGCGAAATCGAGGAGCTCGAGACGTACTTCCATCTATCGGTGGAGTCGTTCGATTGGGTGATGGCAGTGGTGTCGAGGGCCGGTGCGTCGCCTGAGCCTCCGACATCAAGGGAATGGGCAAGAGTGGACGAGGTGCTGACGGAGGCTCACCGGCGAAAGGTGTGGGCCAGGCGCCGAGACCTCCTCGTCAAGATCCGAGAGCAACACAATTCCTTTCTCGCCATGCTTTACCACGCTCTGGGTGAGGAGCCAGCGGCGAGCGATGACGACCCTGACGTGGTGGAAGCCGCCGTGGATCGCCTCGCGTCGTACTTCGGTCGCGGCTCCGACCGCTCCGATCTCATGACGGCCTGGAACGAGTCTGATTGGGAGCGTGCCGCCGAGATCGTCGAGATCGCCTGGCGCAATCGTGAACGGCTTTCACCACCGGTGCCGCGGAAAGAAGAGTGGATCGATCTCCATCCCGCCGCGGACGCTACCGTGGTGCGTCCAGAGTCTGGAGTGACGAGCGATCTCAAACGTTGGGAGACGTTTGGTCGAGCGTCCAACGCGGAGGCGCCGCCATCACCGTCCTTCGGGTGGGGCGTGAGCTCGCCGATCTTGGCGCTCGCTGGAGGGAGACGCACGATCGATCTCGATCTGGGCTTTGTGGCAAATGACGATGCCGAAACGCTCTCCAAACGCTTCGCGGGCGCCTTTCAATTCGAGGCTTCGACTGAAAACGGCTGGATCGCACTTTCGGGCGAGTCGAAAGCCACCGAACCGCACATTGTCTCCTTTCGTTTGACCTTGCCGGTCGACGCCGAACCCGTGACCCCACCGGGCGACGGCTCGTCCACCTGGCCTGTTCTACGGCTCATGCTTCGGCACGTCGAGGATGCCGATGGCAAACCGCGTCTTCGCTATCCGGCCCTGCGTGATTTGGTCCTCGCATCGGTGGCTGTCACGGTGCGAGTCAGTGATCTTCAGGGGATTTCGGCGAGCAACGATGAGGGCATCATTGACACGAGCAAGGCTCTCGAGCCCTTCGGCTCCAGTCCATCGGTGGGATCGCGTTTTGCTTTGGGTCACCCGGAGCTGGTGGAAAAGAAACTCGATCGCCTGACGCTCGATCTGCCGTGGATGGGCGTGCCGGAAGATCTTACCGAACACTACAGAAACTACCCTTTGGAGAAGCCAGTCCGTTTCACGGCGGGGCTGCATGCGTTCGATCGCGGACTATCGGTTGAGCTCGAGGCGGCGGTGGCTCTCTTCGACCTGCCGGATCGTTTCACGACGCAGGGTGATTCACATCAGCCGAGAGGCGTCGACACGTCGGCTGAGGATCCACGGCTTTGGAGTCGCTATTTCGAACTCCGGCTCGAGTTTCCAGATTTCCAACATCAAACCTATCCCGGCGTCGCGGCGCGTAAGTCGATCGAATTGGCCGCCGCCATCGCCACCTTAGAGCCTGCTGGGACCATCAATTCAAGCGACTTTCACGTCAACCCGCCCTACACGCCTCGGCTCGAAAACCTGACGATCGGCTACGAGTCGTCGCTCGAGATTCATCTCGACCAGGACGTATCTTCGGACGCCCGGATCCTCCACGTGCATCCCTTTGGCGTGAGCGATGCCGAGCGTGAGCGGGAAGGGGAGGGCGTACCCTTCCTGCCACGCTACGACGATGAAGGCGAGCTTCTGATCGGTCTCGAAGACGTCCAGCCGCCGCAAACCGTGACCCTCTTTTTTCAGATGGCCGAGGGCAGTGCCGATCCCGATCTCGAGCATCATCCGGTGAGGTGGTGGTACCTCTCCGGCGACCGCTGGACGAGCCTCGACGAAGCCGGCCATGTGCTCGCCGACACCACTCGCGGTCTGATCAACTCGGGCATCGTCGAGCTGGCGCTTCGCCCCGCGGAACCATCGACTCGTTTGCCGGGCGATCTCTATTGGCTGCGGGCGACCGTGGCTTCGCATAGCGCCGCAATTTGCGACACCGTCGCCATCCACACCCAGGCCGTTTCGGCGACCTTCCTCGACCCATCGAACGTCCCGGATCAGGGCGATCGGCCGCTACCGGCAGGAAGCCTGACCGGATTCGTCGAGGCGCAACCCGCGATCGCCAGAGTCCTCCAGCCGTACGCCTCGTACGGTGGTCGTCAGACCGAAACGGCAGCCATGTTCGACACGCGGGTAAGCGAACGCCTGCGCCACAAGGGGCGGGCTCTCACCGCATGGGACTACGAGCGTCTGGTGCTCGAACGTTTTCCGGAGGTCTACAAGGTCAAGTGCATTCCTGCTCTCGAGGAGCCTGGCCGAGTCGAGATCGTGCTGATTCCCGACATGCGTGGCCGCGCGGATTTCGATCCATTCGAACCCAAAGCGCCGGCCGATCTCCTGGTCGACATCGAACGCTACCTCTCGGCCAGAGCGCCGTCGTCCGCGCGGATCATGGTCAAAAACCCGCGCTACGTCGCGATCAAGATCCGGGTAGCCGTCCGCTTCCGGGGACAAGGCAATGAAGACTTCGACACGCGGCGGCTCACCGAGGATCTCAACCGATACCTCTCGCCGTGGGCCTATGACGAAGGGGCCGACATCACGATCGGCGGCAGGATCTTCGCCTACAGCCTGGTCGACTTCATCGACCGACGTCCGTACGTCGACTACCTGGCCGATGTGCGGCTGTTCCGTCGTGACGACGGAGAGACCTTCGAGTCGGTGGATCGGGATGGAGAAGTCGCCGCCACGCCCGACGCCATCCTCGTGGCGGCGCGGCAGCATCAGATCGACCTGATCCTCGAAACCGGCTATCGCCTCGAATCGTTTTCCGGCGTCAACTACATGCAGATCGAGCTCGACTTCGTCGTCGGTTGAGACGTGGTCAAAAGGGACGGAACATGGGAGCTTCCTATGAACATCGACACGCAACCTCGCGAACTGCTGAAGACCTATTTCGTCAAGAACGCGATTCCGACCCAGGCCAACTTCGAAGAGCTGATAGACGCCTCGCTCAACCAGCATGACGACGGGATCGCCAAACCGCCTGGTGATCCGCTGTCGATCGAGGCGTCAGGAGGCGCGGGTAGCCGGAAGGAGGCACTCAGGCTCTATGAGAGCTTCGTGGATGACAGCTTCTCCTGGGTGCTCGCGCTCAATCCGTCCAGCGACCCGGCGGACCCAGTGACCGCGCGGGCCGGCTTCAGTATCCACGACGGCGCCGGACGCAGCCGGCTGTTCATCGACAAAGAAACCGGAAACGTCGGCCTCGGCACCCTGAGCCCTGCCAATGAGCTGACGGTGGCCGGGCAGATCCGCGCGGCCAACAAAGCGACGCCGGAAAACTATCTTCAGATCGGGCATGGCGGCGCGAACAGCTTCATCAACTTTGCTGGCGCCGGCAGCCTGCATATCCGTCACGAAGGCGACACCCGAATGGCCCTCAACGCTCAGGGGGATCTGCTCGTCATGCGATCGGTGAGAGTGAACGCCGCGCCGAGCAACGCCAACGGTCGCACGCTGGTGCTGGGTTCCGGGAACGGATCACAGCTTCGGCTCGGTTACCACGCAGACTACTCCTGGATCCAATCCCACGGCCAGAAGCCCCTGGCGATCAATCCACTCGCCAACAGAGTCGGTATCGGCACCGTCGAACCGACGGACAAGCTGCACGTGGAAAACGGTGATGTCCGGATTACCGGTGGCCGGTACCGCCGTCTGAAGATCATCTCGGACACACACTGGGCTGGCATGGAGATCGTTGCGCGGCAAGAGGATGGCCAAGCCGGAAATCCTCATATCGACTTCACCCACGGTGATCTGGGTGACCCCAACTTCGGCATCCGACTCGTGGCGCCCACCAACGATGAGCTGCGAGTGGACGGTGGGGATTTCAGCATCCAGGGTGACCTCCGAGCCCGAAAATATGTGATTCAAGATGGTGTCGATGGTGGGCGGACGAAGGGTCTCTGGATGTGGCAGGCAGACGACTCGAATTGGGGCATTTATATGGCACAGCCCGGGGACGAGAGATCGTTGGCTGGTGGCAAAGCGGTAACGGGAGAGGGGTTCAGCGGCTTCGCTCTCCGACTACGAACACATGATCGTGCGTCGGACGGCATTATTTTCGAGAACAGCAAAGAAGAACGCCTGCTAAGCGTGCGAGCCAGCGATGGCCTGACCTTTATTCGCGGAGGCATCGTCCAGGAGACATGGCAAGCAGTAACGTTTCGGAATGAATGGGAGAATTTCGGCGAGCCCTTCAACGAAGCAGGATATTTCAAAGATTCTCTCGGGATTGTCCATCTCCGTGGAGGCATACAAGGCGGGAAACTCTCGACCCCTCCCGACAGCTACAGGTCGGTATTCAAGCTCCCAAGTGGGTATCGACCTGAGAGACAGGAGGTGTTCGCCGCCTCGGCCGTGTCGTTGATTCCCGGACGAGTCGATATTCGGCCGAACGGAGATGTGTGTGTCACTGCCGAGAACAACAGCGGTATTGCTTTGGACGGTATGACGTTCCGGGCGTCACGGTAGAGAAGCTGAAGTGGACTTCACCTCTCTCCGTCAACAAGGCATCCGTCACCTCGAGCGGTTGGCCGGCCAGCAATGGACGGACTTCAACGTCCACGATCCTGGCATCACCATCCTCGAACAGCTGTGCTACGTCCTGACGGATCTCGTCTATCGCATCGATCACGAGATGCCCGACCTGCTAGCTGAAGGTGGCGGCGATCCGTACGCCAGCCTCTACCCACCGCACGAGATCCTCAGCACCCGGGCGGTGACGCGCGCCGATTTGCGCAAAGCGGCGCTCGACGTTCCCTGGATCCAGAACGCTTGGATCGAGCCCGTCGACGAGGACGAGCTCGAGCTCCATTTCCACCCCGGGCCCCGAGAGCTCGACTTCACGGCCGCCCCTTTCGTGTCGGAGCCGGTGACGCTCCAGGGTCTCTCTCGAGTATGGATCGAGCTCTCCGACCGAGATAAGAGCGAGAAGGCGCTGCCTAGGGTTGTACGGCGGCTGCACACGCACCGAAACCTCTGCGAGGACTTCGTGGACATCGCGACGTTGACGCCCCGGAACGTACCCATCCACGGAACGGTGGAGATCGGTCCCGTGGAAGACGTCGACCGTCTCCTGGCGTCGATCTATGTGGCGCTTGCCGGCGAGATCTCTCCACGTATTCCCTTCGTCAGCCTCGAGGACAGGCTCGCCTCAGGGGTGCGAGTCGATGAGATCTTCGACGGGCCGCTGCTGGACCATGGTTTCATCGACGACGGCGCATTCATGACGGCCACCCGACGCACCAGGCTCAACGCCTCCGATCTGGTTCACGCCATGATGGACGTCAGTGACGTCCGCGCGGTCCGTGATCTCGAGCTCGGCACGACTCGAGAGCCATGGACCCTGAGACTCGACTACGACGAGTCGCCGAAGCTCGACACCAGCCGCTCCGAGATCACCCTCGTTCGCGCGGGACTGACGGTCACCGTCGACAAAGAACGAACGGAGCGGCTCTATGCCGAGCTCCGTTCTCGGGCCACTGCGCCATCCCATCGCCGCGACGCATTGGCCCCGCCCACCGGCCGCGACCGCAAGGTGGAACGCTACCGGTCGCTCCAACATCATTTTCCCGCCGCCTATGGCATCGGCCCAACGG
>JBCDBH010000117.1:0-15292 GCA_039184055.1 Acidobacteriota bacterium | reverse complement strand
TCAGGAGATCGATCACATCGAGCTCTTCGGACCACCCCACGCCGACGACGCTGACTCGCGCAACTACGTGCTGTGTCCGGGCGGGGTCTACGACCGCTCGGACACAGCACGTAGTTGCGCGAGTCAGCGTCGTCGGCGTGGGGTGGTCCGAAGAGCTCGATGTGATCGATCTCCTGACCGTCACGGCCAGTAATGCCTCGGCGTTCGAGCTCGGCTCGAATTCGCATCGAAGCGTCACGGAGCCGGGTTTCGTTGCGTGGAACGATCTCGCAGGGTGGAGCGCTTTCGACCAGGAAGAACCAATTGCCACCCCAGGCGATCGACCCTCTGATCTCGCCGAGATCGGGGACGTCGAGCACGACGTCACGCTCGTGACAATAGCTCGGCACGTTCTCGACGGTGGCTTCGTTCGGGGTGACGAGCTCGACACCGACGCCGCCGACCGGTGTTTCGATGGCGAGGTGGCCGAGATCGACGCGGCCGAGATGGGCCAGGGTCACCGCGACACCGATCGTGGCGTGACCACACATGCCCAGGTAGCCCTCGTTGTTGAAGAAGATCGCCCCGGTGGTGTAGTGGTCGTCGGTCGGTGGGCAGAGGAGCGCGCCGACGAGGGCATCGAAGCCTCGAGGCTCGAGGATCGTGGCGCGTCGTAGGTGATCGAACTCGCGTTCGAAGCGAACGACGCGTTCGGCGAGGTTGCCGGAACCGAGGTCGGGACCGTCTTCGACGATGACCCGTGTCGGCTCACCTTCGGTGTGGGAGTCGATGACTCGCATCGTGGCCTCTTCAGCCGTCTTGTCCGGGCCAGCTATCCCACCAGCCACGGAATTGACGCCATTGCGATTCGAGGTGGGCCTGTTGCTGCGGGCTCAAGCGGTCGGTGCCATGGACCGAGTGCGCGTAGGCGGCATGGCCTTCGAGCACCATCAGATGCTTGTAGTAGAGGACGAGATCGGGGCCTTCGTCGAAGGTCGCCAGGACCCGCAGCGCGCCGTCGAGCTCTTGGGCCAGCCGGAGCGCTTCCGCGTCGCCTCCAGCGGCTTGGCGACACAGTTCGACGAGTCGGAGCGCTTCCTTGGGCAAGGCGTTGCCGATCCCGGTGATGGCGCCACTGGCGCCGCAGTGTACGAAGCCGTGCACCACCATGGTGTCGACGCCCACCATGAGCGTCAGATCTGGATCACCGCTGGTGATGTGCTCGGCGGCGTAGCTGAGCGAGGCGGCACCACCGAATTCCTTGAAGCCGACCAGGTTCGGATGATCGTGACGCAGGTCGAAGAAAAGCTCGGCTTTGGTTTCGTAGCCGTAGTACGGACTGTTGTAGATCACCGCCGGGGTGTCAGGGGCGGCGCTCAGGATGCCGGCGAAATGAGCCCGTTGCGCGGTGGGCGAGGTGCCGCGAGACAGGACACGCGGAATCACCATCAGACCGGCCGCGCCGACTTTGGCCGCGTGGGCCGCCAGTCGGGTCGCTCGACGGGGGTTCTGAGCGCCGGTTCCGACCACCGTGGGGACGCCCGCGGCGACCAGGTGCTCGACCCCGATCATGCGTTCCTCGTCGTCGAGCAACGGCCAATCACCCATCGAACCGCAATAGACCACGGCGCGCATACCCGCTTCGACCAGCTCCTTGGCGGTGCTGGTGAGAGCATCGAAGTCGACGACTCCTTCTGCCGTGCACGGGGTCATGAGTGCCGGTAGACAGCCGGCGAATACGTTGTCGTCGTGGCTCATCGTGTCCTCCTCGAACAAAGAATTTCGCAGGTCGAGCCTGGTTTCAATGCATCGAAAGTGTAATCGCCAAAAGACATGACGTCTTGGCGTCGTATCGATCTTCAACTCGAGTTTTGGCACAATTCGAGAATGAATGGGAATGTCATGGATGTCTCCGCGCACTTGGCGACGCTGCTCGAGGGGCTCGCCGAGCCCTTTACGGCCGAAGCTCTTTTCGATCAGATTCCGGAGACGGTCTTCTTCATCAAGAACGCTGCGGGCCAGTACCTCTGCGTCAACGACACGCTGGTGATGCGGTGTGGTTTGCGGAGCAAGGCGGAGCTTCTCGGGCGGATTCCATCGGAGATTTTCGGTGAGGAGTTGGGCCGGAGCTACGAAGCACAGGATCGAGAAGTCCTGCGCTCGGGTCGTCGCCTGATCGGCAAATTGGAGCTTCATGTCTACCAGCCACGGGGTATGGGCTGGTGCTTGACCCACAAGCTTCCCTTGCAGGGTCGACATGGCGAGGTGGTCGGTTTGGTCGGGGTGTCGCGAGACCTTGTGGCGCCGGATACCAAGGCCTGGGATTTCGGTCAGATCGAAGCGACGTTGACCGAGGCGCAGGCGCGGCTCGACACGCCGCCGTCGGTTCAAGACATGGCTGTCTCGGCGTCGCTTTCCGTCTACCAGCTCGATCGCCGGATGAAGCGTTTGTTTGGACTGTCGACGGGGCAGTGGTTGCTCAAGACGCGGATCGAGCACGCCTGTCGCGAGCTTGTCGAAACGGAGCTGTCGATCGCTCAAATCGCGCTGAATTGTGGGTACGCCGATCAGAGCGCCTTCACGCGACAATTCCGACGGACCACGGGCTATACGCCGTCGGAGTTTCGCAAGCTAGGGTAGTTACGTTCGTTGTGGTCCTGGAAAGAACCGATTGGTCGTGCGTTGATATTCGGCATAGTCGGGGCGTTTTTGCACCGAGTAGTACTCCGACGGCTTGGCTCCCGTGAAGTGGACGAGCGTCATGTACATGAGTCGCGAGACGAAGAAGAGACCCATCGTCAGGAGGACGGCGATGACGGTCGATTCGAGCTCGAAGAGGTGCGGTAGGGCCGGAATCGCCATCAGGATGAGCCCGTTCCAGACCATCCACTCGAAGAAGTAGTTGGGGTGTCGACTGTAGCGCCAGAGCCCGACGTTGCACACGCGATTGCGTTCACCTGCTTTATTGCTCTGCGCGACGAATCGAGCCTTCTGGGCATCCGCGACCGACTCCAAGAACAGCGCGGTGAGGGCGACGGCAAAGCCGATGATTTCGAGCCAGTGCATCCCCTCCGTCGGGTTGATCGCGACGAGGAAGGCGGGCATGGCGAGAAAAGAAGCGTTGGCCAGCCCCTGCATGATCACGTCGACCTGTCGTACGAACGCAAAGTCGGTGAGGCCTTTCCTACGCCAGCGGACCTCTTGGTAGCGGTAGCGGGGAAACTCCTTGGCGAAGGCGCCTTTTTGCCAGAGCCGTAGGGCGTAGATACCCATACGGCCACCGATGAGCAGGTAGACGCCGCTCACCATCGCAATACGCACGGTATGACCTTCGCTCATGACAAGCGTCACCGCGCCGATGACGACCAATCCCCACGGCCATCCGATATCGACGTAGGACATTCGACCCGTCCGCCAGGTGGGCAGACAAACCACCAGCAGGAAGAGCACCATCTGGAGCCCGCCGTTGACCAGGCTTCGAGTCTGGAGACTGTTCGTCGAGACGAGCACGACCCAGCCGGCGAGAAACGGGAGCAACGGCAGTAGCTTCTTCACGGGATCCTCCTTTGGCGGGTCGGGCTGCTATGCTCACGATAAGCATATGCTTACGTTACAACCACTTCGCCAGCACAAATCTCGTGCGCCTCGAAGAAGTGTCCCACCCGGTGCGAGCGCACGGTGCCCAAACGCGCAGGTTCGTGGTCGACCTCAACTTCTTCACCTTTGAGAATCACGCCTCCGAGAGGGAGAGGTGTGAGGTGATCATCTACAAACTGGCTGACTGGGATCCGTTCCAGAGGAGGCAGGCATGATCCCGGCTCGTCGCATGGCTCTTTTCGCCGCCCTTCTACTCGCTTTGGTGCTTTGGTTGCGACCGATCGTGGGCCGGATCGACAACTCGGTGGAAGCCACACCACGGGTGGCTTCCACCGGTTCGGTCGAACCTCTCGACGCCGTCGCCGTGGCCATATTCGAAGAGACCAACGCCCAGCGGCGCCGAGCAGGTTTGCCGGTATTGATGGTCGAGTCACGCCTCGCGGAGATCGCCACGGCCCACTCTGGTGACATGCTGGCTCGGGGCTTCTTTGATCACGTCTCGCCTGACGGCGTGGCGCCTGCTGATCGGGTAGCGACAGGTCATCGGACGATGGTCGGGACCAGCGGTGAGAACCTGTGGACGGGCAGCGGTTTATTTGTCGACGACGCCGAGGCGCTAGCCCGCCTGATCGTTGACAGCTGGATGGGAAGCCAGGGACACCGTGAGAATATTCTGCGCCGCGAGTTCAGTCATCTGGGTGTCGGCGTCGCCAAGGCAGGAGACGAGATTCGCGCGACTCAAGTCTTCGGTCGAGTGTGGGGCTATCTGGAGGAAGACCTTCCAGCGCGGGTGGCGCTCGGCCATACGCTGACGGTCCGCGTAGAGCCTTTTGCCGGACGGGCCGCGACGAAAATTGACTTCTTTTCTGAGGGACGGCCGCTCCTGGGGCCATGGCCGCTCGAGCGCCTCGTGGTGGACGCGCCGCGGGGGACTTATCGCACGCGTTTCTATTTCCCTACAGCGACTGGCTACACCATAGCCTACGGCCCGGATGTGGAGGTGGTGCCTTGAGCACCCACTCCGAGGACGCAGCGTCCGAGGTTGAGCGCATGCTGAGATCGCCGAAGCCTGTATGTCGGAAATCGTTCAGGAGAGTACCGACAACTGCGACCCCATGATGTGCCCGAATTCCGACGAGCTACCCATCGACTACGGCATCGGCACCACACCGCGGTGCCGATGCGAGACGTTCTGGTAGCGAGCTCAGCGCTTGTGCTCGGGGCTGTGGAAGTCGGTCTTGCAGCCGGCGTCCCAAGCTTCGGGCTGGTTGCCGTGCGCCGGAATGCCACCCTGATCCTTCAGCATGCGCGCCATGTGCAGACAATTCCATACCAAGAAGGTGGTGTTGCGGTTGGTGAAGTCGTTCTCCGGTCCACCCGAGCCTGGATCGCGATAGGAAGGACCGGGGCCGGCCTCGCCCATCCAGCCCGCATCGGCCTGCGGCGGGATGGTGTAACCGATATGCGATAGCGAGAAGAGAATGTTCATGGCGCAGTGCTTGACACCGTCTTCGTTACCGGTGATCAAGGTCGCACCCACCTTGCCGTAGTCGCGGTACTGACCCTTGTCGTTGAAGGAGTGCGTGTAGCCGTACATACGCTCCAAGACGCGGCTACACACCGACGACTTCTCACCCAGCCACACCGAAGCACACAAAACGAGAATGTCGCAGGCATCCACCTTGGCCTGGATCTGTGGCCAGTCGTCGCGATCCCACTCGTCGGTCTCGGCCATGTTCTGTCCCAAACCGGCGGCGATCTCGTAGTCCACGGGGCGGATGATCTCGGTCTTCACGCCGTTGGCTTCGAAGATTCGCTGCGCCACCGTGATCAACCCTTCCGTATGGGACAGAAGCGGCGTACGGCTCAACGTGCAGTTGAGAAAGAGCACGCTGAGATCATCGTAGGTCGCGGGTGGATGGCTACACTGGTGGGTGGTAATGCGATCGAGTTGTTCGGTCATCTTGGACCCTCTCTAGGTAAAAGCGTCGAAATCAAGGGACGATTCGGTCCCGGACAGATGATAACGGTGTCTTGCCACGGTCGGAAAACAGTACGGCGCGTGCTCGGCTTTGTATTGCCGGCGTCGTTCGCGAATCGTGCCGGTCCCGACCGAGTCGACGTTGACAAAGGGGACTAAAATAGTACAGATTCAAATCGACTCACAACTGCGATGACTCACCGCAACCGAGCTCGGTGTGAGCGGGTGGCGGCAAGAACTTGGAAGCATCGAATAACTCGAGAGGTGACGAGCATGCGACGGACGAGCTGGTTCACGAGCCTTGTACTGATTGCGTTTCTGGTGGCCTGTGCCGCCCCGGCCCCCGAAACCACCGAGACCACGAGCGAGGAAACGCCGAGCGAAGAGACAACGGCCGAAACACCTTACGGTGATGACGAGGCTCCGAGCCCCGGCGAGCAGGCCAACGCCGACTTCGAGGACAAAGTTTCGGGTGCCGAGCTCCTCGCCGCGCTGCAGGCGGGTGGTCATGTCATCTACTTTCGGCACGCACAGACCGAGCGTGACTACGCCGACCAGGCCGATCCCAACATGAGCCTGGACGACTGTGAGACCCAGCGTAAGTTGAGCGAAGCCGGTATCCAGGATGCCCAAGACATTGGGGCCGCGTTCACCGCCAGCGAGATCCCGGTCGGCGTGGTCATCGCCAGTCAATACTGTCGTGCCTGGCAGACCGCCGATCTCGCGTTCGGTCGCCACGAACAGAATCCGAAGCTCAACTTCCTTCCCTACGAGACCTACACCGACGCTCAGGTCGAGGAGATGAAGGCCAACGTCATGCCCCTGCTCACGGCCGTGCCGGAGGAAGGCGTCAATACCGTCATCGTCGGCCATGACGACATCTTCGAGGCGGCCACCGGTATCTATCCCGAACCTCAGGGCATCGCCTACGTGATGACGCCAGACGGCGAAGGAGGCTTCGAGCTGGTCGCCAACCTCTTGCCGGCCGAGTGGGCCGAGCTCTGACGCCCGAGCCGCCCTGTGAGCGATTCATCCATCCCTTCTCTTGCGGCGAAAATCTCCGCCGCTCATCTCGGCGCGGTCGAAGAGACCCTGACGATCCCGTTGCGTGGTCGTGCGCTCGAGCAGCGCCGCCGTCGTCCACTGCTCCGTGATTCGAAAGCCGAAGCCATCGTCGATGCGCTCGACTATGACTTCGACAAGTTCGACGGACCCAGTATTCGAGGCGCGGTGTGGCGGACACGACTCTACGATCGCATCGTCTCGCGCTGGATGAACGCGAATCCGGGCGGTACCGTGGTGGAGCTCGGTTGCGGGCTCAACACTCGATTCGAACGGGTCGACGACGGACAGGTGCGCTGGCGTGATCTCGACGTTCCCGATGTGATCGATATCTGGCACCGCTTCTTCGAGGAATCCGAGCGTCGGCGGGCCATCGCCTCGTCGGCGTTCGATACCGACTGGATGGATGCGCTGGCGACCGAGGTCGATGGTCCCGTGCTTTTCGTCAGCGAAGCCAGCACGCTCTACTTTCCCGATACTGACAATCGCTCTCTCTACTCGCAGCTGGCCGAACGCTTCCCGGGCGCGCAGGCACTATTCGACACCGCCACCCAGGGCTTTGTCGCCAGCCAAGATCAGCACGATGCCCTGCGTCACTGTTCGGCTCGGGTCAGCTGGTCGGTCGATCGGGCCGCTGATCTCGAGGCGTGGGGGCTCGAGATCCTCGAGCGATTCTCGTTGTTTCGGCCATCGGGTTGGCTAAGCGCCGGGATGCCTTTGAAGTTCCGCGTGATGGTCTTGATGATGAGCCTCATCCGTCCCTCGCTTCTCGAGACGTATCACCTCAATCTCGTGCGGCTCGCCGACTCCGGGTCGTAGGGCGGGACGGCCGCTGGCGGCAGGCTCGTGGTGACGCCTTTCGTCGCCTGGTTGTGCCCATCTCGCTCGAAGACCATGGCGGCGTGGTCGTCGACGACGAGGTGAACGATCTCACCCTCGGTGACTCGCTGCCGCGCGAGGTCGCGGATGACGAGCGTCGTGTCGTCGGGAAGCCGTACGGTGAGGCAAATGGTCGTGCCCTCGTGCGTGACGGTTTCGACGGTGGCCTGCACGTGCTCGTCGTGTGGGGGCACGATACGGATCGTCTCGGGTCGTAGTGCGACCGTCGCCGCCGCGCCTTCGGACAGATAGGTGGGTGCCTGAAACACACCCAGAGCGGTGACGGCGAGGCCGCTGTGTACGACACCGTTCAGACGATTGACCGGTCCGAAGGTCTCGGCGATACGCAAGCTGGCGGAGTGGTTGTAGACCGTCATCGGCGTACCCATCTGGAGCACTCGCCCGGTCGCCATGACGATTACCTGATTGCCCACCACCAGCGCTTCGTGGGGATCATGGGTGACCATCAAGGTGGCGACATTGGCTTGGCGTAGAACGTCGAGGGTGACGTTGCGCACTTCTTCCCGCAGCTGCGCGTCGAGTCCGGAGAAGGGCTCGTCGAGCAGCATCGCCATGGGACCCGGGGCGAGCGCTCGCGCTAGGGCGACGCGCTGTTGCTGGCCACCGCTCAAGGTGTGGGGCATGGCATCGGCGTAGTCGGTCATGTCGACCTGCTCGAGCAGCCGATCGACCCGTTCGGCCTGCGTCTTGGAGATGATCCCGAAGGCGATGTTGGCACGCACGTTCAAGTGGGGAAAGAGCGCGTAGTCTTGAAAAACAAAGCCGATCGAGCGTTTTTCGGGCGGTACTCGCGAATCCTGACTCGCGACTTCTTTGCCAGCGATGGCGATGCGGCCTTTTTGCAGTTTCTCGAGCCCGGCGACCAGCCGTAAGAGCGTGGATTTACCACAGCCCGAGGGGCCGAGCAGACAGCACACTTCACCACGACCGACCGTCAAGGAAATGTCGTCGAGCACTTGACTGGTCCCGAAGCAGTGGGACAGCCCTTCGACCACGATGCCCGGGTTCGACTGTCGACGCGTGCTCACGTAACCGTTTCCGCGCCGATCGGAATGTCGTCGGGATCGGTATCCGTACCCGGCCGAGCTCGATCGAGGGTGCGGGCCAAAATGGCCACCGGGATCAAACCAGCGACAATGATCGCCAACGCACCGGTGGACGCTTCGTAGAGCCGCTCCTGCGACGCCAGCTCGTGCACGCGAACCGCCAGGGTTTCGAATCCAGCTGGACGGAAGATCATCGTTGCCGGAAGCTCCTTGATCACATCGACAAAGACGAGCAAACCGGCGGCAATCAATGAGCCGCGAAGCATCGGCAGGTGTAGACGTCGCAGAACGCCGCGTGGCCGGGCGCCGAGCGTGCGAGCCGCCGCGTCGAGCGAAGGCTGTACGCGGGTCAAACCGGCTTGCACCAAGTTGAGGGATACCGCCATGACACGAGTCAGGTAACCGTACACCACGGCGACTATCGTACCGGTGAAGAGGAGTCCCGTGCTGATACCGAGCCAAGAATCGGCAAGGTCGCCGATTTTGTGATCGAGCCAGCTGAGCGGAATCAGCACGCCGATGGCGATGACGCCACCGGGAACGGCGTAACCGAGACCTGCGATTCGGGTCAAGAAGCGATTCGCCCACGAGGGCTCGAGGCGGCGCGCGAAGGTGACGAGCAGGGCCAAGGCCACCGCGAGGACGCTGGCCACCGTGGCCAGGACGAGACTGTTCTGGGCGCGCTCGAGGAAAGCCGCGATGCTGCTCGAGTCACCGCTCCGCAGGTGGGCGCGGACAAAGAAGACGGTCGGAACCAAGAAGCCGAGCAGGATCGGAACGGCACAGGTGGTCACGGCCAACGCGGCGCGCCAGCCGCGCAACCTCTCGGGAGGTTGCGCGCGGTAGCGTACCGACGTATGAAAAAAACGCGCGCGGCGGCGGGCGAAGGCTTCGGCGGCGATCAGCAACAAAATGGGTAGCAGAAGCAGGGCGGAGAGCTGGGCCGCGGAGGTCAGCGCGTGAGGCACGGGTGACATGAAGGTGCGATAGATACCCGTGGCGAACGTATCGACGGCAAAATAGTCCACGGCACCGAACTCGGCCAGTGTTTCCATCACCACCAAAGACAGACCGGCGAAGACCGACGGCCAAGCGAGCGGCAGGGCGATACGGAAAAACCGTCGCCACGGCCCGAGGCCGAGTGTTTTGCCCACTTCCAGCACGCACACTGATTGTTCGATAAAGGCGGCACGTGCCGCCAGATACACATAGGGGTAGTAGGCCAGCGACAGGATGGCGATGGCGCCGGTCAACGAGCGAATCTGTGGAAAGACGTAGTCGTCGCGTGTCCACTCGAAAGTGGTACGCAAGAAGGTCTGGACCGGGCCGCTGAACTGTAGGAGGTCAGTATAGGCGTATGCGGCTAGGTAGGTCGGGATGCCTAACGGTAGGAGTAGCGACCAGCGGAAAAACGAGCGACCCGGAAAGTCGAGCAGGGTGACCAGCCAGGCGGTACCGACACCGATCACCGCGGTCGTCGATGCGACCCCGAGCGCCAGCCAAAGAGTGTTGCGTACGTAGTCTGGCAGCCTCGTGGATGCCAGGTGGCGAAACTGATCGCCCGAGTCGGCCCCTGCCTGGAGGACGATCATAAGCACCGGTGTGACCAAGAGGGCGGTGACCGAGCCGATGAACAGCAGGGGCAGACGTCCGCCGTCGAGGGTTCGTTCAGCCATCTTCATCGATGCGTCGAGATACAGGTCGAGCCGATCGCAAGGATCGGCTCGACCTCCACGTAGCAGGTGTCGTGACCGTGGCTCAGCGCCAGCCGCAACGATCCATCAGCTCGAGGGCTGCCTGTGCGTTGCTGCCAAACACCGAGGCGTTGACCGGATCGTCCTTGAACGAGCCGAAGGGCTCCAGCTCGACGGGCGGCGCGATGCCATCGACCACCGGGTACTCCTTGTTGCCGTCAGAGAAGATCCGTTGGGCTTCTTCTTCGGTCAGGAATTCGAGCAGCTTGACGGCATTGGCCTGGTTGGGCGCGCTCTTGATGATGCCGGCACCGGCGATGTTGACGTGGGTGCCACGATCTCCTTGGTTGGGGAAGATGATCCCCACCTTGGCCGCCGCCTCACGATCGGCCTCTTCGTCCGAGGCGATCATTTGTCCCAGGTAGTAAGTATTGACCACGCCAATGTCGCCTTCGCCAGCGGCGATGGCGCGGATTTGATCGCGATCACCCCCTTGGGGCGTACGGGCGAAATTGGCCACCACGCCTTCGCACCACGCCTCGGTCGCTTCTTCACCCAAAGCGTCGATCAGCGCCGCGACCAGCGATTGGTTGTAGATGTTCGTCGAGCTGCGGATCACGACTCGGCCACGCCATTTCTCGTCGGCGAGCTCCTCGTAGTTGCTGATTTCGTCGGGCTGCACGCGATCTTTGGCGTAGACGATGACCCGTGCGCGCTTGGTCAGACCGAACCACAGACCGTCTGGATGGCGCAGATTCTCGGGCACCCGCTGGTTCAGGATCTCGGAGTCGGTGGGTTGGAAAATGTCTCGACTGTCGGCGAGAGCCAGACGACCGGCGTCGACGGCGACGAAGACATCGGCGGGACTCTGATCGCCCTCACGGGCGAGACGCTCGAGCAGGGCGGCCGAATCAGCTTCCGTGACCTCGACGTCGATGCCCGTGGCATCCGTGAAGGCGGCGTAGAGCTTCTCGTCGGTGTCGTAGTGGCGAGCCGAGTACACATTGACGACCTGGTCGGTCGCGGGCGCCGAGTCGGCTTGGCTTTCGGTGTCAGAGCTTGGTGCTTCGGGTGAGGCGCAGGCGAGAGCGAGCGCGAAACAGGCGATGAGCAAGATCAGTCGTTTGATCATGGCGGATCTCGAGTCTTCCATGTGAGAACGAAAAGAAGCGCAGTGTCGCGATGACATGCGGCGAGAGTGACTATCGAACTGGCTGACTAGAGGATTCTGGACCGTTATGGTCCAGATTGTCAACGTGCAGACTGCTCGCGGGTTCGTCACTCTCGATCTACATGGAGTGGGAAGCTCGATAGAGGGAGATAGCACTTGATAAAGGTGTGGGGTGCCTTAATCGTTGTTCATATTGGACTGGCAATTGGGGTATTGCGGTTGGCAAGTCGAGGCCATGGCAGTTGACCTTGCCAATAGGACTGCGGCTGGATCGAGATGTCGCACGGTATGACCTCGAGTATTTCCGTGAGAGAATAAGCTCAATCACAGGCCAATGTGCGCTGTTTCTTCGGTCGGAAACAGCGCCTATCGAACTGGCTCGACCCCCGCCAGTCGCAAACAGCTGAGATATCGACGACCCGTATCGGGACTCGATTTTTCTATCCATTCGCAGTGGTTGCGCATGGATCGGCGGCGAGCCGTCGCTGCATAGGCGTGCCTTGTCCATGCTTACGGAGGATTGCATGAGTACGATGACGAGTATCCAACCCTACACAGACGAGACTCGGGCCCGTGAGGCATCTGACCAGACCGAGACGGTCTGGAGCTTGATCGAACGACAGGCTCGATCGAATCCGGCCCGAACAGCGATCATCGACGGCGGGACGGAGATCGACTACGAAGGTCTTCTGGCACGGTCGCAGGCCATCGCCGGCGAGCTCGTGACGCGTGGTGTCGAACCGGGCTCGCTGGTCGGCGTGTGCATGGATCGTACGTGGGAGCTCGTGGCGACCCTGGTGGGAGTTCTGCGGGCCGGATGTGCGTATGTGCCGCTCGATCCGGCGTACCCACGGGAGCGCGTGCGTCATATGTTGGAGCATTCGCGCGCCGCGGTTGTCATGGTCGATGACGAGACGAACGCGGAGCTGTGTCAGGACGTGAGCGAAATCGTGCGTGTCGATGACATCGGAGCGTCGGGTTCAGTCGATGTACCGGGTCCCGGACCACGAGATCTGGCGTATGTCCTCTATACATCGGGCTCGACGGGACAACCCAAAGGGGTCGCGATCGAGCATCGTAGCGTCGTGGCGCTCACCCGATCGATGCGTACCTGGCTGGATGACGAAGAGTTGTCGGGCATGCTGGCGGCGGCTTCGATTTGTTTCGACGCATCGGTGGTCGAGATTCTGGGCACGCTAGCGCTCGGTGGCACGGTGGTGGTGGCGAAGAATGTGCTCGAGCTGTTGGAGCTGCCGGCGGCGGACCGAGTACGGGCCTGTGTGATGGTGCCGTCGGCGTTGCGGGTGGTGCTCGCGGCCGGGCGTTTGCCCGAGAGTATTCGATGCTTGCTCGTTGGCGGTGAAGCGCTCAAGAGGTCGCTGGTGGACCGACTCCATGCGCTGGAGCCCGCGCCACGACTGATCAACGTCTATGGGCCGACCGAAGATACCGTGATCTCGACGACCGCCGAGATCACCACCGATATGGCGACGATCACCATCGGCAGGTCGGTGTCTGGCTCGCGATCGTACATCCTCGACGACTCGTTGCAGCCGGTGCCCGTTGGCGTGCCGGGCGAGCTCTACTTGGCGGGCGACAAGCTGGCGCGTGGCTATTTGCACGATGAGGTGCGTACCAAGGAGCGGTTCATCGAGGTGGACCCGAGCGATGTCGTTCCCGAACGGCGGCTCTACAAAACCGGCGATCGATGTTGTTGGCGTGAGGACGGCGAGATCGAGTTCCTGAGCCGACTCGATCATCAAGTCAAGATCCGTGGGTACCGGATCGAGCTCGAGGAAATCGAATCGACGCTGGAAGCGATGACGGGCGTGGACGGCGCGGCGGTCGCCGTCGTCGAAGGAGTCGGTGGCCAGGACATGCTGGTCGGCTATGTGGTGAGGCGTGACGACGTGGTAACCACCGAGGCGGTGCGGTCGTACCTGGCGGCGCGTCTGCCGGAGTACATGGTGCCCCGAGTCGTGATGCATCTCGACGAGCTGCCTCGGTTGCCCAACGACAAGCTCGATCGCAGAGGATTGCCGCAACCTGGGTTGCCGCAACCCGAGCTCGGGCATCACCGTCGTGAACACGGCGATCAGCCGGCGATCGGAGGTGGCAATGACAGTTTGGCGCACCGTCTCATGGGGCTGTCACGAGACGATGGCCACGCCGTTCTACTCTCGATCATCCGTGGCGAAGTGGCGTCGATGCTCAGCTATCACGACCACGAACAAGTTCCCTTGGATGGCTCCCTGCAGGAGCTCGGTCTCGACTCGCTCACCACCGTCGAGCTGAGCTCTCGGCTCGCCACGATCATCGGCCGCGACGTTCCGGTATCAGCGCTCATGGAGCATCCGACACCCACCGCCGTGGCCGACTATGTGCTCGAGTCGGTGGGGAGCGTCAGCGAGCCGACCGCGACGGTCCCGAGTCGAGCCACGGTCCCGAGTCGAGCCACGGACACACTAGGTCATTTTCAGACTCAGATTCAAACCTGCTACCCACCCTTTCTCGCCGGCAAAGCGGCTTCGTGGTCGGCAACCGACAAAGGCATGCTCGTGCTGGAGCTCAAGCAGCTCGTCAGTCGTCCCGGAGATCCCTTCTGCAAGCTGGTCCGCACGGGGAGCGGGCACAAGGGCGTGGTGGCCGATGTCGATACCGACCGCGCGCGTGAGGCGATCATCTGGACCACCAATCTCTATCTCGGCTTGAATCGTGATCCAGAGGTGATCGAGGCGGCGCGATCCGCCGTCGAGCGTTTCGGTACCGGCATGGGCACCTCGGCGGCGGCATCGGGTATCACCGATGACCACCTGGAGTTCGAACGTGGTTTCGCGGAGCTGGTGGGCAAACCGGCGGCGTGTTTATTCCCGACCGGATACACCGCGAATGTCGGCGCGGTTGCGGGTGTGCTCGGTACCGGTGACGTCGTGGTCATGGATCAGCTCTGTCACGCGTCCATCGTCGACGGCGCGCGGCTGTGTGGTGCGAAGATCCGTACGTTTCGCCACAACGACGCGTCGGATCTCGAGTCGGTCCTCGCGGCCGAGGCATCGCCCTACCGCACGATTCTGGTGGTGCTCGAAGGCGTGTACAGCATGGGGGAGGGCGCGGCACCGGTCGAGGAGATCGTCCGCGTGGCGAAAACGTACGACGCGCTGGTCCTCGTCGACGAAGCTCATTCGTTCGGCTTCTACGGTCCACGTGGAGCTGGTATTTGCGCGGCACAGGGCGTCACCGAGCATGTCGACTTCATTATGACGACACTCTCCAAAGCGCTCGGGAGTCTCGGTGGTGTCGTCGCCGCTCGTGAGGAGCACGTCGCGCTTCTCAAATCGTCGTCGCGGGCCTTTATCTTTCAAGCTTCGACCAGCCCAGCCGATATGGCGGCGGCGCTCGCCGCGCTACGTCGGCTCAGCACGGACGACTCGCTACGCGAGCGACTGTGGGATACGACCCGCTATATGCGCAAGCGTTTCTCCGAAGCCGGTTACGACCTCGGCAAGGGTGATACGCCGATCGTTACGCCGCATTTCTCCGACAAAGAAAAGCTCTTCGCGATCGTCAACGGCCTGTTCGAGCGTGGTGTACACACCTCGGCCGTGACCTATCCGATCGTCGAGCCCGGTCGTGGACGACTCCGGTTCATCTGTTCGGCCGCGCATTCACGTGACGACGTCGACCGGACGCTCGAGGCACTTATCGAAGCCGAGCATGAAGCGGAGGACAAGCTTCGTATCGCGGGCGAGCGCCCGGACGAGCCGTCGCCGGCTCGAACCGACCTGGAGCAGTGGGCCGTCGCGTTTTCGACCTACCTCGAGGAGACCCTTGGAGAGAACGTCGGCTCGATTCCGAATCTTGC
>JBCDBH010000116.1:0-15403 GCA_039184055.1 Acidobacteriota bacterium | reverse complement strand
GTATCTGGTCGACGCCAGTCCATATATCTTCCGCGCGCATTTCTCGGTACGCGACGTCGAGGCACCCGACGGCTCGCCCGCCGGGGCGCTCTACGGCTTCGCGCACTTCCTGCTCCGGCTGGCGCGCCAGGCGGCACCGAGTCATATCGCGGTGGCGTACGACCAGAACTTCAGCGGCAGTTTTCGCAACGACACCTACCCCGCCTACAAGCAAAACCGCGATGAGGTGCCCCAGGCGATCGAGGATCAAAAAGCGGACTGCTTCGCCCTCGGCCAGGCGCTCGGTATGGCGTGCTATATCGACGAGCGCTACGAGGCCGACGACCTGATCGCCGCGCTTCTGGTCAAGCTACCGCTCGCCGAGCTCGAGGAAGTGGTGATCGTCAGCGCCGACAAGGACCTGGCCCAGCTGGTGAGCGACAAGGTGACGCTGTGGGACTTCGCTCGTGATCAACGCTTCGGACCACCCGAGGTGAAAGAGAAGTTCGGCGTCTGGCCCTTGCAGATCACCGACTATCTGGGTCTGGCCGGCGATAGCGTCGACAACATTCCGGGGGTCAAAGGCGTCGGCCCGAAAACCGCGTCGGCCCTGCTCGGCGAGTTCGCCGACCTCGACGAGCTCTATGACGATCTCGACCGGGTGACGTCTCTATCGATCCGAGGTGCCAAGACTCTGCCCAAGAAGCTCGAGGCCAATCGTGAAAACGCCTTCTTGTCACGAGACTTGGCAACGGTGGCCGCCGATGCGCCGGTCGAAGCGACGCTCAGCGATCTTGCCTGGCCGGGCGCGAACCGCGACGCCCTGGAAGCGTTGGCCGACAAATGGGGATTCGACTCGCTCGTCGAACGGGTGACGAAATGGGCGTGAATGTGCCACGCACCCGGCCTATCGCGGCCCGACTCTCCGCCGAACGCGTCGTCGAGTTACTCGGTCTCCAACCTCATCCGCTCGAGGGCGGGTTCTTTCGCGAGACGTGGCGATCGAGCGATGAAGTCGAGGTCGAGCGTCTGAACGGTCGCTACGTAGCCGGCACGGCGATTTACTACCTGCTCACCCCCGACACCTTCTCCGAAATGCACCGACTGCCGATCGACGAGGTGTTTCACTTCTATCTCGGCGATCCGGTCGAGATGCTCTGGCTCAGCGACTCGGGGGGCAGCCGCGTGCTCACCCTAGGCACCGATCTGGCTACCGGTCAGCTGCCACAGATCACCGTCCCCGCCGATACCTGGCAGGGTAGTCGACTGGCCGAGGGGCATCGTCGTCATGGCTATGCGTTATTGGGCACCACCGTCTCGCCCAGCTTCGAGGTCCGGGACTACGAGCGTGGCGCGCGTGCGATGTTGACGGAAGGTTGGCCCGACCAGACACCACGGATCGACGCGCTGACGCGGGGCTGATTCCGACCAGGCTTCTCCACAGCTACGACTTTCTCGCCAGGATGACGGCGTAATACGACGCTGCGCCCGCGGCGAGCATCTCGTCTTCGAGATCGAGAAGCTCGTCGAGCACGGCTTGTCCGGTCTCGGTGGCGACGACGTCGGACCGCAGGTTGCCGTACAAAAACGCCAGAAGATTGCCACCGTAGTCACGACGCGTCACGACGTCGAATCGAGACGCGACGAGCGACGCAATGGCCGAGGAACGCACCGCTTCGGAGGGATCACGCCAATCGACCGGGGGGCGGATCTGTTTGGCGCGACGCACGGTCTCGGGAAGCTCGGCGTACACCTCACGCATCGCACGCATGGCTTCGTCGTCCCATTCGTTGCGGGATGGACCGACGTATTCGTCGAGATAGAGCACGCCACCGGGCGCAAGCACCGTCGCGACCACGTCGAGACAGCTCTCGAGCGCGGCGACATGATGCAAGCTCTGATGGAAGAAAACGGCGTCGAATTGGGGAGAGGTCGAGCCTGGGGAATCGGCGAGATCGGCGACTGTCAGGCGGTCGAGATCGGCGACCCGATAGCGCACTCGGTCACCGAGCCCTTCCGACTCGGCTTGCTGGCGGGCAAGTTCGATCAGATCCGGGGAGAGATCGATGGCGAGCATCGATCGGCACAGGTCACGACGCAGCAGATCGCGTTCGAGAGGCCCGGTGCCACAGCCCAAGGAAAGGGCGTGCTGAAAAGGCTCGTCGGTACGGAGGGTGTCGGCCAACCAGTCGAGCGGCCACTGGTCCGGGTGACCGCTGATCCGCTGGTTGACCCGGCGACGAACCCGTGGCTCACCGAGCCACATCGCCGGATCACCCGCGGCGAGCGCGCGCGCCCAGAATCGACTCACCAGACGCGCCCGCAAGCGATGCCACACGGCGGTCGCCAGCTCAGAGCTTGAGGATCAGTTTCACCATGTCGTGCTGACCACCGTCGGGATCGGTGCCGTATCCCTCGAAGGTGGTGGCTTCGAAACCGACCGTCGTCAGGGTGGCGATGGCGTCGGCTTCCGCTTCGGCGATGAGCATGCAGGTGAGGTGACGCAAGCCATTCTCACGCGCCGAGGTGATCAGATGATTGACCAGCAACGAGCCCACGCCGGCACCACGATACTCCGGGTCGATCAACCACTTGATCCGCCCGACGAGACGCAGCGGCCCGGTTTCACGACGATGCAGGGTGGCGTCGGCGACGATCCGCGTGCCGTCGATGGCCAACAAGGGAAAGGCCTTGTCGTAATCGAGATTCTGACCCCACCGTTCGACAATAGCGGGATCGTCGATCCGGTCCCACGCCAGCCGTCGCGTCTCGGGTGGCAGATGCTGAAAGAACTGCCACAGCGCCGAGGTGTCGTGAGCGGCGAAGGGGCGAATCAAGATACGGCGGCCGTCGCGTAGCGCGCCTTCCTGCGGGTAGACGTAGGGCATGGATCCTCCGAAGATCGACGTTTCGCCGGCGTATGCCGGTCCGAAAGCAGCTTTAGTCGGAGGATACCAGGGCGGGCGGGTCGGGAGCCAAGACATAGCTGGCGATGATGTGCTCACCGTCGAGAAGGGCGAAGGTCGTCTCGAAGCGGAGCCGCCCCACCGGCACGATCACGTGGATTTCATCGGCCTGTGCGCGCACCGGCTCGAGTCGCCACGAGTCGGCACCGTCGATGTCCAGCACGAGCTCAGATGACGTCACGGTGTCCGGAACCCGCAGCACGATGACAACGCGTCGTACCCACGAGGGTGGAGCGTAAGACCGGGTCGCGTCCGGTTCGAGATGGATCATCGACGTGTCGGCGACCGGATCGAGCACGGCAGCGTTGCGAGCCGTGAGCTCGGCGCGGAGCTCACGGATGGTCGTGCGTTGTGCTTTCATGCCGCCATAGAGCGCGAAGGTCATGGCGAAAAAGGCGGCGGCCAGCGAAACGGCCAGAACGGTGGAAAGTCGAATACGCCGTGAGTCGGTGCTCATGACGTCCATTGGATCATGAACCGCGGCTGGCGGATCACGATCAGTGGGCGTCGAGCGCGTCGATCCGCGCGGCGACTTCCTCGGC
Source organism: Acidobacteriota bacterium (assembly GCA_039184055.1). Lineage (GTDB taxonomy): Bacteria > Acidobacteriota > Thermoanaerobaculia > Multivoradales > J023 > JBCDBH01. The sequence goes on along the minus strand of JBCDBH010000116.1, from coordinate 11,916 downwards.
GCTCGCCATCACCACGGCGTATTCCTTGATATCGCCGTTGCGCTGGAGGTCGCGAGCTTGTTCGAGCAACGCTCGATGTTGCTTTTCGAGCTTCTTGCGTGGGTCGGCTTTGAACAAATTGAACATGACGGTCTCCTTGATCACATGCCTTCGAGCCTTCGCGTCTCGGTCGGGCTCGGATGCGCGACAGATCTCGGGACTATGAAACACGTACAATCAAGCGGGATGAACGTCTTGCGTCGCGCTGGAGGATGGATCGCAATCATCGTGGTGGGTGTCGCCACGATGATCGTGGGTATGCCACGCTTTTATTCCGCCATCGACCCGATCGAGGTCAACGAGGCGGAGGCGGTGGTGATCGCGCGTGATGCCTTGGGCGCTTCGGCGGACCCCCTCGAGCTCGGTGCCCGGCTCGATATGGATTTTGGCTTGCTGGAATGGCGCACGGGTAACGACGCGCGCCCCGAAGCCACCGATCCTCACGTGCGCCAGCGGTTGATGCTGTGGCGCATCGGCTCACCGGAGAACCAAGACGTGTCGGCGCTCATCGCGTTCGATGGCAGCGTGCTCGGTCTCCGCTATCCCACTCCACAAGGGCCCACCACCGGCGAAGACGTGATCGCCACGGCACGGAGCTATCTGTCCGAGCACGGCTTCGATACGAGTCGATGGCCGGAACCGACGGTCGATCGATTGGGTGATCAAGCCTCCGTACGCTTTGCCGCCGACGACGACAGTCTAGGGGTCACGGTCGAGCTCGAAACAGATCGAATCGTCGGTTTCACACCCTGGCCAACGCCTTCGTATGTCTTCGACCCGATCGGGCAAGGTCTGTGGTGGACGGTGCTCTTCGCGCTCGGCACGCTTTTGCCGTTTCTACTCGGTGGTGCGCTCGCCACCGCCACCTTCGCGCTCGTCTTCCGCCGCCGTTTGCGCGCCCGTCGTGCGTTTCAAGTCGCGGCGATCGTGAGCGTCTGCACGCTCACGGCTTTCTTGGCGATCCCGGCACCGAATCTCCATCGGCTGGCGTCCTTGCCCGCCGACATCGTAATCGCCTCGATCTTTTCTTCGGTGGCGGCGGCGATCTACGCTTCGATCGCCTTTCTCGCCATGGCTCTCGGCAGCACGCTGATTCAGGATCGATGGCCGGGCAAGCTCGACACGTTGCACGCGTTTCTTGGCGGACGTTGGGTGCACGGTGGGCTCGCCCGTGCCTGTCTGCGTGGCGTGGCGAGCGGTGTCGGAATCGCGGCTGGCGTGGTGGCGATCACCGTCGCGCTGGGCCACTTCGGCGTCTGGGCCCTGCCGACCAATCTCGTGACGCTGACCGTCGAAAGCGCTGCGCCGGGTGTCGGTGCATTCGAATGGGCGGAGCAAGGGCTGCCGATCCCGGGCATCCTGGTAGCGATCAGCTACATCGGCTTTACCCTGTCGAATACGCTCGCCGTGTACTTCGCGCTGCCGCTCGCGATCAGCCATAAATTCGGCAACAAGGTCGGCTGGGGCGTGGCGATGACGGTGGCGGCCATCATTTTCCCTTCCGCCGTCCTGGTGCCGCTGTGGAGCACGCTGGTACTCGCTCCTCTGGCCCTGGTGCCGTTTCTGCTTCTTTGGCGTTGGGATGTATTGAGCGCGCTGCTCGCGCATTTCGTCGCCAGCGTCGTGATCGCGGCGAGCTTCTTGTTCGCGCAGCCCGATCCTCACCTCGCCATGGGCGGATTCTGGTGTCTGCTATCCCTGCTACCCGTTGTCGCGCCGATCGCGTTTCTCGGCTCGCGGGTCACGGTGATCGAACGCCATCATCCGCTCGCCGAGGTTCCGGGCGAGGTGACGGCGCGTCTCGTGGAACGCGAGCGTCACCGTCTCGAGCTCGAAACGGCGCAGGCGATTCAGACCTCGATCCTTCCTCCAGCTCCATCGTTTCCCGGCGTCCAGATCGCGGTCGACTACCGTCCGGCGAGCGAAATCGGTGGCGACTTCTACCATGTCGCCCGCGCCCCCGACGGGCGTTTGGCGCTCGCCCTCGGCGACGTCGCGGGGCATGGGGTGGCGAGCGGCTTGATGATGAGCCGGCTACACGGTGCGCTGTCGGTGCATATCGACAACGATGCCGATGTACGGACCGTGCTCACCACCCTCAACCGGTTTCTCGCTCCGCGGCGCGGCGCACGACGCCGGATCGCGACGCTTTGGTACGGCCTCTACGATCCACGCGACGGCTCACTCGAATGGGCCGCCGCCGGGCAAGCCGCCTGGCGACTCGACAGTGACGGTCGTGTCGACATGTTGATGCCCAGCGGGTATCCACTCGGTGTCCGTGGTGATCTGCGCATCGAGGTGCGTCACCTCCGGCTCGAACCCGGCGACGCGGTGTTCTTGAGCAGCGACGGTCTGGTCGAAGCACGGAGTGAAGGAACGTCCGACCCATGGGGCTACGAGCGCCTGGATGCCAGTCTGCGCGCGCGGGCACGCGGGTCGGCGGACGAGATCGTCGTCGGTGTGCTCGACGATCTCCGCCGTTTCACGGGTGATGTCGAGCTCGACGACGATCGCACCGTGCTCACCATTCGCCGCCTCGCACCCGAAGACGAGACGGCGGATCGCAACGTTCCCGAACTGGACCCACGCCACGAGGCCGTACCGGAATGAACGGGGCGTCTCTCTCATCACGAGCTCGGGCCGGGCTCTATGTCGCGCTCGCCGTCGCGGGTGCCATCGTGCTCGTCCACCTGCTGCCCGGCGTCCTTCCGACCCTACCCGACCGCCAGCTCAACCGAGCCGAAGCCATCGCCACGGCACGCTCTCTCCTCGCCGAGATCGACCCGACGGTCGCCGATACGGACCTGGCCGCGGTGTGGGAAGGCGGACGCAGCCTCGAGTACCTGCACCGCCCACCGGCCGCGACCGAGCTCCCGTGGGCACGTTGGTGGGTCGTTGCCCCCGAGTCCGAAGGCCGGATCGCGGTCGGCATCGGTATCGACGGCACGGTCGTCTTGGCACGCGCTCGCCCTGACGAAGCCGCCGAAGCCGAGGCCCCCGGTGCCCCTACTCTTGCCAAGGCTGTCGACTACGCGCGCCAACGCGATTTGATCTCGACCTCGACACCGGCCCCCGAGGTCGAGCTGGTCGATGGCCGCTGGGAAGCTCAGTTCACCACCGACCGAGAACAGGTCCGCATCTTCATCGACGGTGACCGGATCACCGGCTTCTATCGAGCACCGCTCGAAACCATCGATGCGACGGTCCCTATTCTGATCGAGCTCGGTCGATCGATCCTGCTCTTCGTAATCCTGCTCTTGCTCGCCGGTGTCTTTCCGACCTGGTACTACAGCGGCCAGATCCGTCGTCATCGCGGCTTCCAGGTCGCACTGCTGTGCGGTGGCGCGTGTCTTCTGTGGCTGGTGATCTCCATGCCCGGGCTCTTTCTCGATCTCGACACGGCCGGTCTGGTGTTCATGTTCACCTTCTTGACGATTCCGATCGGCGTCATGGTGGGTCTGGCGTTCGTCGCCACCAGCGTCGGCGAAGCGGCCTGTCGCCATCGCTGGCCCGACAAGCTGGACGCCTTCGAAACGATCTGTCGTGGACGATTGCTCAACGCCACGGTCGCCTGGTCGAGCCTGCGTGGCATCGCGCTCGGTCTGGCGGCGGCCGCCGTGGTCATCGCGCTCGCCGCGCTGCTCGGCATCACCATCCCGGCGACTCGCTTGCTCACGCGCGGCCTCGACGGCTCGCTGCCCTTCTTCGACGGTGTCCCGATCTCCGGGCTGCGCGCCCCACTGCAGCTGATCGGCTTCGAGCTCCCGGTGGTGCTCACCGCGACGTTGACCCTGCCGGCGCTGCTCGCGCGCCGTCTGCCGAGGGGCGCCGCGATCGGCGTCGCCTTGCTCTTCGCGACTCTCCTTCTGCGACCGATTCCTCTGCCGTTCGAGCTGGCGATGGCGCCGTTCATCGCCATCGCGCTCGGCTGCGTACCGCTGGTGATCTTCTTGCGCTTCGACCTGCTCAGCGCCGGACTCGCCTACGCCACCGCTCACCTATCGGTACACGCCGTCCCGCTCCTTACCGCGGACGACCCGGTGCTGACCGCGATGGGCGCGCTCATGCTCTTGCCGTTGCTACCGTTTGTGCTCAGCCTGGTTCGACTCGGGGATACGCGGACCTTTTCTTATCGCTTCGATCCGCTCGCCGAGGCACCCAAAAACATCGTCGAGGCCATCGCCGAACAAGAACGGCGACGTCTCGAGCTCGACACCGGACGCGAAGTGCAGACCGCCATCCTGCCCAAACTGCCACCCGACGTTTTCGGAATCGACGTCATGGGTAGCTACCGTCCCGCGGCGGCGGTCGGCGCCGACTTCTACCACCTCGAGCCGCTCGCCGACGGACGGATCGCCGGTGCCCTCGGCGACGTCGCCGGCACCGGCCTGTCGAGCGGGCTGGTGATGACCCGGCTGCTCGGCGCTCTCGCCATGCAGCTGCGCTTCGACCCGTCGCCGAACGCGGTCTTTGCGACCTTGCACCGGCTCACCGATGCGAGCGCGCGGCATCGGCTCTTCGCCACGCTCGCCTATTTCGTGCTCGATCCGACGACCCGAGACCTGTCATGGACGAGCTCGGGCCAGCCGCTCTATCGATTGACCCACGACGGCGGCGTCGAGCTGCTCACCACCGCCGCACCCCCGCTCGGCACCCGTCTGGGCGACAGCGTCGTACCACGCTCACGATCTCTATTTCCCGGAGATTCCATCGTCGCACTGAGCAACGGTGTCATCACCGCCCCGTCGCCGAGTGGTGATCCATTCGGCTATCACCGTGTCGAATTGACCTTGAGCGCCCACACCGCGACACAAAGTCTCGCCGAGCTCGTCGAGAGTCTCCTGACCGCGGTCGAACGTCATACCGGTGGCACCGTGCCCCACGACGACTACACCGTGCTCGCCTTGCAGCTTCCGAACACCCGCTGAATCGATCGCCCCTGCGGCCGACGACCCGTCAGGACCCCTCGTTCGGTGACAGAAAATCGCGCTATACCGGACAGTTTGGAAGCGAAAATGCGGATCCAACGCACATAAATTGAACCGCTCGTAGTACCATTTAGGAGCACCATTCAACTGTCGTCCGGTTGGAGTGAATCTCTGGGCACGGCCATTTTTTGCATTTTCGGCGACGAAATGCTAGAAATGTCGTGACAATCAAAGGTCCCGAAGACGACCTCTCTTCGAAGGGTCTGAATCCAATGGTGGAGGATCAAAATGTCTGATCACGAAACTCGTCACGCAAAGAAACTGTTGATGACCGCGTCCCGAGAAACCCTGGCTACGATCCGTCAAGACCAACGGCGGGTGTCGCCCCCCATCGCCGCCCTCTTGGTTCACATCGAACGTCACATCTTCGATGCGACCCTGAATGTGAATCGGCTCAAGGAAGCTTGTGGCGTGCGCAACAATTCGGTGGCGATTTTCTTCCACATCGAAGTCGGCCAGCCGCCCGGTGCGTACATCGCCCGTAGTCGGTTGGAAACGGCGGCGAAGCTGCTCGCGCATACCGAGCTACCGATCTGGCGCATTGCCGACCTGGTCGGCTATAGCGGCATGCCGACCTTTAGTCGCGCGTTCCACCGCGCGTACGAGTTGCGGCCACGGGCCTACCGCAAAGAGCAACATGCGGAAACTCGAAAGCTCCACGAGGAGGAGATTCCCGCCAATCAGAATGTCGCCAGCGAGACTCACCAGACCGCGGCGGTCGGCTGGTAAGCCATCCATCGCCTTTCGCGGGTGGCTTGGTAAGCTCGATAGATGCCGGCCCGACTTCCGTCAGTGGTGATCTCCATGCGTGACGGGATCTCCATGCGTGGCGTGATCTCCATGCTCGGAGTGATCTATATGCTCGGCGTGTGGCGGTCGGCGTGTCGTCTGTGCTGGCTCGAGCGTCGTCTCGACTTCACCGAGCTACCGTCTCGCCTACGTCAGACACCGCGAATCGAGCGACCGGCTCTCGCCGACCCTCGGCGATGGGATCGAACCCTGTGCCGGTTTCTCCGTTTCCTACCGCCGTACCACCTGGGTCCGTGTATGAAGCGGTCTCTCCTCTTGCTCGACCTGTGGTCACGCTGTGGGCTGGAGCCCGCGCTCCACATCGGCGTCATCCCACGCGTGAACCCTCCCACCTCTCCGGACCATGACCGAGCCTCTGCAACGCCGCGACCGCGCGGTCACGCATGGGTAACCGCGCGGGGATTTCCGGTCGAAGACCCGTCACCCTATCGGGAAGTATGGTCGGCTTGAGCACGGCCAGGGGGCCCAGTGGACGTGTGATCCTGGGCTCAGTCGTTGCGACCACCGAGCACACCGGCACGCATCAGAAAGTAAAGCAGCGTGAGGATCGACGAGACCGCGGCGGCAACGTAGGTCATGGCGGCGGCATTGAGCACCTTGGCCATGCCTTGCCGCTCGGAATCGTTCACCACCAAACCGTGCTCGAAGGCCAGCTTTTTGGCACGATTCGAGGCATCGAACTCGACCGGCAGCGTGATCAGCTGAAAGAGCACGACAGCCGAGAACAGCAAGGCTCCGATGAGAATCATCGGCTCCGCCGAGAAGAAGATGCCGAATGTGGCGATCCAGATGCCGAGATTCGAACCGATTCCGACCGTCGGCACGAGAGCCGAGCGCACGCCGAGCGGCGCGTAGTTGGTGGCGTGCTGAATCGCATGCCCAGCCTCGTGACAGGCGACACCGATCGCCGAAATCGACGGCTGCCGGTACACATCAGGCGACAACGCCAGCTGCTTCTTACCGGGATGGTAATGGTCGGAGAGGAAACCTTGCGTTTCGACGATACTCACGTCGTGAATACCGGCCCGGTCGAGCAAGACTTTCGCCGCCTGCGCGCCCGTCAACCGATTGGCGTTGCCGACACGGGAGTATTTCTTGAACGCGCGCTTGGTCTGCCAGCTCGCCCACATCGATAGCAACAGGGGCGGAATGGCGAACAAGAAGTACAGCGGGTCGAAGATCAGGGGCATAGGCTTTGATTCTCCTCTTGAGGTCGGCGGAAGCTCCGCGGCTACGCGGACATGCATGACAACCGGAATACGGTCTCGCCTATTCCGAAATCTGACGAATGGAGACTCAGATGACAGACAACGGAGGCCAGCGACCACTGTCGATCGCGGTAATCGGCGCCGGTGATTGTGACGATTCGCTCGCCCGAGAAGCAAATCTCGTCGGTGCCGAGATTGCCCGCCGTGGCTCCGTGTTGATCTGTGGCGGTCGCAGCGGCGTCATGGCCGCCGCGAGCCAGGGTGCGCGTCTCGCCGGCGGCACGGTGGTCGGGGTGCTCCCCGGTCGTGACGCGATCGAGTCCCCACCCAATACGCATGTCTCACTCGCCTTGTTCACCGGCCTCGGACAAGCTCGAAATCTCGTCGTGGTGTTGTCGGCCGCCGCGGTCATCGCGATCGGGGGTGGCTGGGGCACCCTGTCGGAAATCGCCTTGGCGCGCAAACACGGTATCCCGGTCGTGTTCTTGGGCAGTTGGGCATTGGAGCCACCGGCGAGCACGTCGATCGAGCCCCCCTTGATCGCGCGAGACGCCCGAGACGCGGTCGAGCTCGCGCATCGGTGGGCGGATCGGCGTAGATTGGGAATCGAATAAGGGTAAGGAGCGTCAGGGACTTTCGGCGGTCCCTACGCTCCTCCGGAGCGTCCGGGACTTTCGACGGTCCCTACGCTCCTCCGGAGCGTCCGGGACTTTCGAAAATGAGCCTTTGGCTCATTTTCGAAACAGACCATCCCGCTGGTGGTGATGTGCGAGCGCGCGCGCGAAGGTGGCCTCGACCTGGGCCGCTTCGCGTGCCACCGCTTTGGCTTGCGCGGGAGCGTTCGGTGCCGAGCGTTCGACCTCGGCCTCGACCGCCTGGATCTTGCCAGCGAGCGCATCGAGATCACCCGTCATACGCCGCCGATCGGTTTCGGTGTCGCGTCCCCGTGGCAGGGTATCGAGAAGCTCGGCGGCACGGTCGGCGGCCTGCTCGGCGGCGGCGAGGTTTTCTTCGGCTTGCCGCGCAGCTTCGACACGTGCCACGCGGGTGAGCTCGAGGGTCGACTCGGCCAGCTCACGAGCGTGCGCCGCGCTCTCACCCTGGCCGGCTGCTCCTTGGTCAGCTGCCCCGCTAGCAAGATCGAGCGCGGTTTCCGCTTCGGCCAGCATGCCCGGCGCCAATTCGCTCGCCCCGAGCTCACGCGCCTCGGTCAGCGTGCGTTCAGCGGCGGCGAGATCGGCTCGTGGTCCGAGCCCGCAACCGGCGACGTTCACCACGACCACGATCAGGCACACCCAACGCACACACCACTGCCTCATCTCGTGATCCATCCCGATGTTCGACAAAAGCGATACGATCGCCACGGTTCGTTGCCGTCGGGTCGTCTCCCGACGGTCCGATTTCCATTACCGCGCCACCAATCTCGGCTGTGTTCCGACACGGCGATGTGTCCCGACACGCCGATGTGTTCCAGCACGCCGATCATTCATGTCATTTTACCATGATGGAGCATCGTATGTCCGTCGATCCGACCCCCGAATCGATCGAAGTTCACAACCCGGCCGCCGAAGGCGACATTCACGACGCGGGTCCGCTACAACCGGCGATCCGCGCCATGATGATGCCCAAAGACACCAATGCCTTGGGAACGATCTTCGGTGGTGTGGTGCTGTCGTATATCGATCTCGCCGGTGCCGTCGAGGCGCACCGACACGCCACCGGCCGGCTGGTTACCGTGTCGATGCGCGAGGTCGTCTTTCACGCGCCGGTCTTTGTCGGTGATCTGGTGAGCTGCTACACCGCGACGATCCGCACCGGTCGCACCTCGATCACCGTCAAGGTGTGTGTCGACGCCGAACGTCAACGAAAGGGAGAAGGCCAGAAGGTGCGGGTGACCGAAGCCGAGCTGGTGTTCGTCAATGTCGACGAGAACAACCAGCCGCTCCCACTCACCACCGAGAATCAAGGTAAAGACTAAGGAGCGTGTCGCACATTGACGGTAGGTGGCTGGTGGAGCGCCGCGAGAGGCTCCGCAAGGCGCTTATGCAGGCCCATACCCATCGGTATGGGCTCAGGAAGCAACGCCGCGGAGGCCTCGCGCCGCCCGCCAGACACCTGGCGTTTCAATACGCGACACGCTCCTAAGCGTCGAACATCTCGCGTAACAGGGTCACGCTGATATCGGCGACCGTCGGCACCACGTGCTCGGCGACGGCGAGCTGCTCGGCTTTGTGGGTCTGCGTCACCGCCAGCGTCCGTAGATCGGCCGCTGTGGCCGCCGCGAGCCCGGCGGGTGTGTCTTCGATCGCCAGCACCTCACGTGGCAAGAGAGGCGGTGTCGTCAGATTGGCCGCCGCGAGCTCGTCGTAGCCCCGTAGATAACCAGCAGGATCGGGTTTGCTGGTGGTGACATCGTCGGCAGCGACGATGGTGGTGAAGAACCGCCGGACCTCGAGTTGCGCCAACGCGCCTTCCACCTCGGCGCGCAACGCCCCACTGACCACACCGAGCTGAAAACCGATCGCCGCGACATCGCGGATCAGGTCTTCGGCGCCGGGATAGATCGGATAGCCCTCGGCGAAAATCCAGGCCTGGTAGCGACGCGCCTTGTCGTCGATCAACGAGGTCAACGTCGCATCGTCGAGCGGTCGGCCGGCGGCACGAAACACGGCGCGAAAACACTCCCGATCGTCATAGCCGACGTACTCACGGTAATACGCTTCCTCGGTGAGCGCGATGCCACACTCGTCGAGGACCTCTTGAAAGAGACCGAAATGAAGCGGCTCGTCATCGACGATGACGCCGTTGAAATCGAACAGGATGGCGCGCAGCATGGGTGGATCCTACCGGCAATTGACAGCGATCAGACGGCCGAGTAATGTGAAATATCGCATCGGCTCGTTCCGTTGTACACCGAGTCGATGCGTGCCGGCGGCGCGTGCGAAGCGAATCGCGCATCACGAACTTTCATCGAGCCGCCAGCATCGAGATGTTCGATACGCCAACGCGGAGGAATAGATGGCTACAGAAGCAGTGGAAACTCAGGCGACCGTGCCCGTACTGATCACCGCCAAAGCGGTGCGGATGGTCAACCTCACCCGCGAAGATGAAGGCATCGACGCCGATCACGGTCTACGCATTGCGGTTCGTGGTGGCGGCTGTAGCGGATTCGAATACGCGCTCGATTTCGAAAACGAGGTCCGCGACACCGACATGGTCTACAACCAGAATGGTCTGCAGGTGATCATCGACCCGATCAGCGCGCGCTACCTCGCCGGAACCGAGATCGATTACGTGCTGGGCAATGCCGGCGCCGGATTCAAATTCAACAATCCAAACGCGATCGGCACCTGTGGCTGCGGCTCGTCGTTCACGGTCTAAACACGCGACCGCCACACGCTAGTCGTTCTTAGAGGGTGGCGATCTCCGCGTCACCGCCGCCTTCGATCATCACCCGCGCGCCGGGCTCGGCCCTTTTGTGCACCACCGCCAAGCCGAGCCGCTGGCCGTCGGCCGTGGTGACGACACTGCTCACGGTTCCCACCGCGCGCTCCTCGAGGAGCAGACTCTTTCCGACGACCTCGAGAGGCGTGTCGTCGGAGAGCCGTAGACGCCTCATATGACGGTTGACACCGCCTCGGTAGTGGATCCGCGCCACCACTTCCTGCCCGAGATAACACCCTTTTTCATAGCTGACCGCGTTCTCGATACCGGTCTCTTGCGGGAAATTCTCAGGCCCGAAGTCGACACCGAAACGCGGCTGCCCCACTTGGACCCGTAGACGATCGAACGCATCCAGCGACACGTCCGACACCACGCCATCGGCACGCAGCGCATCACGCACCGCGTCCACCGCGTCGGCCGGAACCCACAGGGTAAACAACGGCTCACCGACCTCGGACTTGCGGTGGATACGCACCGCGATCTCCCCCACCTCGATGTCGTGATGCCGATCGACCGCCGCCGGAACCGCCGCCACGGCTTCGATCGCGCGTGGCCCGACGAGGCCCAGCACGACTCGATCGAGCCGTGACATCTCGACGCGATCCGCCACCACATATTTGCTGAGATGAGCCTGAATCGCGTCGGCCGTCCCAAGCGGGAGCTCGAGCCACAGCGCATCGTCGAGCGCGAGGACCGTGACGTCGGCGAGAATCCGCCCTTTCGCGTCGGTCACAAAACCGTAAACGGACTGTCCAGGTTCGAGAGCCTTGACGTCGCAGGTGACATAGCCATGGAGAAACCGGGCCCGATCGGCCCCGGTCAAAACGAGCGCCTCGGCCGGCCAGGTGAACAAGCCACACGATTCGCGGAGAATTTGGTCTTCGTTGCTCATGGGTCGCAGTCTATCCGTTGATGAAAGAAGTAACCGACCGCTGAAACAACTCGACGTCGACCGAGGGATAACGAAAGATCCCAATCGGCTCGCAGCCCGAGCGAAACTCACCATCCGGCGGATCAAGGAGTTGTAACGACCATAAGCCCCATCACCCTCGGTCGTCACCAGGAGCTCGTACAGCCTGTGTTCGGGAAGCTGTCCTCCGATGGGTCCTGGCAAGGTAAGTGGCAACATCGAAAGTCGCGGATAGGCAATCGATACCAAGAGAGCGGGAATCGTCTCCTCGCCAGCTTGAAGGTCCACGATCCCCTGGCGCACCAGATCCCCGCCCGGCAGGTCATCGAATGGCAGCTCGTTCTTAACGAACCAATCCAACTGGAATGCGATACTTCGTGAATGTCGATCGAACAACGCCCCTTCTCCCTCGTAAGCGACGCGGGCGACAACCTTCATGGTGTCGTTCATTTCCCCGAGAGCCCCGAGCCACGCGCCGCCGTGGTCATCTGCCATGGATTCAAGGGAGTTATGGACT
>JBCDBH010000115.1:0-15583 GCA_039184055.1 Acidobacteriota bacterium | reverse complement strand
TCGACCTGCTCGAAGAGCTCCTCGAGACTCTCTCGATCGTCTCCAATGACGATCATCACCTCGGCGGTACACGACCCTGGTCCCCACATGAAATAGCTGTTGTGGGTCGAGATCGCACCCGGTAAACCGAGCGCGGGCCCGAAGCGGTCGATCGCACCGGCCTGACCATAGTTCTGACCGAAGATACAGGCCTCCTGCTGCTCGGCCGGGCTCAACTTCTCCCATGCCTCGGCGACGCTGTCCGCCAACTCGGACCAGCCGTGCATATCCGCGAAATGCTGAGGCAGCACGCCGACCGAGCTGGTCTCGGCGTTGGTGGGTGCGATCCCGAGACGCTCCTGATGGGCGACGAATTCCTCGACCGGTAACGAGGCTTTGGCGAGAGGTATGAGCACCACACCCGCCGCGATGCCCACCGCCGCGAGCCCGGGAAGTAGCCAGCGCCCGGGTTGAAACCAGTTGGCGATTCGATCGCCCAGCCAGCACACCGCGACCGCCCCGGCGGCGAAGAGCAAGGTGAAGGACGCACCGAGGTAGTAAGGCTTGGCGCCGTTGGTGATCAGCACCACGAGCACCGTCAGCCACGCCCAACCGAGCGTGCGAAACGGTCGCATCGGTGGTGCGACGAGCAGGAAGAGCAAGCCACCGAGCCAGATCCACACCACGCTCGGACCGGCGAGCAGGACCTGCTCGAGAATGAAATTCACCGCGCTGATATCGGCGATCTTGCGTTCGCGGGCGTTGGCCATGAACTCGAGCGTCGGCCAGCCGTGAACGATCTGCCAGAGCACGTGAGGCAGAAAGAGCACGCCAGCGATCACGCCACCGAGCCACAACCACCGGCTGCGGAAGACCTCCCAACGACGCGCGATGAGCAAGCCGACCACCAGGCCGAAGCCCAGGAAGAGCACGCTGATCTTGTTCTGGAGGCCGATCCCGGCAAGAAGGCCGAAAAGCAGCCAGAGTCGCATATCGCCGGTGCGCAGAATCCGCGCGAGCAGCCACCAGGCGAGCGCCCAGATCAACACGTCGATGGCGTTCATCGACAGGAAGGAGAAGAGCGACAGGTAGATCGGCGCCATGACGGTCGTCGCCGCGGCGAGAAGCTGGGCGATCTTGCCTCCACCGAGCTCACGGGCGATACAACCGGCGACAACAATGGTCATGACACCCGCAAGCGCCGGAAGCATCCGGATCGCAAGGAGCGAATCACCAAAGATCGCCAGCCAAGGCGCGGTGAGCCACGCGATCAGCGGTGGATGATCGACGTAACCCCAATCGAGATGCGCGGCGCACGCGAGGTAGTAGAGCTCGTCCCGAAAGATACCGTAGCCGTTCGCGGTGAGCGCGAAGAAAACCAGGGTCGCGCCGGCGAGCAGGCCGAGCTCGAAACGAGCCAAGTCGGGTCGATCCGCCGGTGTCGAAGTGGTCGTTGTGATCAAGGTCATGTGGATGCCTCCCCTCTTGACCACAGCTACGCTGCGACTCTGGAGAGGTTGCCCTGATCAGCCGACGATCAACCCCATCGAAAGCAGCGTCCCGAAGCCGAGCAACAACATCGCGGTCTGGGCGAGGACCGGATTGAGCGCCTGACCTTCGAGGGTCGTCACCCGGCGCACCAAAACCATCGCACCCGGCAAGGTCAGGAGCGGCAACGCCAACCACGGTGATGCCGACTGCACCGCGACGAGGACCACCACGGCGTACGACGCGACAAACAAGAGAACGTACTCTACGACTCCGACGCCACGTCCGAAACGCACCACCAGGGTACGCTTGCCAGCCGCCGTGTCGGTGATCCGATCGCGGACGTTGTTGACCACCAAGATCGCCGTCGACAACGCACCCACCGGCACCGAAAGCCACCAGGCGAGCGCCGGAATCTCGAGCATCTGTACCCACACCGTGCCACAGACCGCGACAAAGCCGAAGAAGATCATCACCGCGACATCACCGAGGCCGTTGTAACCCAAGGGGTACGGCCCACCGGTGTACGCGATGCCCGCGAGAATCGAGATCAAGCCGACGATCAGGATCGCCCACCCGCTCACCGAGGCGAGATAGAGCCCGATGAGAAACGCCAAGCCGAAGGTGAACCACATGGCGACGAACATCGTTCGCGGCGTGATCCACCCGGCGGCGACCGCGCGGGTCGGGCCGGTGCGTTCTTCGTTGTCAGCGCCTTTCTGAAAGTCGAAAACGTCGTTGGCAAAGTTGGTGGCGATCTGGATCAACAAACCACCGACCAATGCGGCGATCGCTGGGAGGAGACGAAACCCTCCCAACGACCAGGCGATCGCGCTCCCCACCACGACCGGTACCGCCGCCGCCGGGAGGGTCTTGGGGCGGGCGGCGGCGAGCCACATCGCAAACGGCGACGGACGCGCGGTCGTGCTCGGGGACGTCGGAGCGCTCATCGATTCGGGATCACGGGAAGCGTGGGAACTTCTCGAACTCGGGGCGACGCTTCTCGAGAAACGCGTTCTTGCCTTCCTTGCCTTCTTCGGTGAGATAGAAAAGCAAGGTCGCGCTTCCAGCTAAGTCCTGGAGACCCGCTTGACCATCACAGTCGGCGTTCATGGCCGCCTTGAGGAAGCGAATCGCGGTCGGGCTATTGCGCAGGATCTCGCGACTCCACTGGAGGGTCTCCTCCTCGAGTCGCGCGAGCGGCACGACGGCGTTCACCAAGCCCCAATCGAGCGCGGTTTCGGCGTCGTACTGACGACACAGGAACCACACCTCACGCGCCCGTTTCTGGCCGATGATTCGAGCCATATAGGCCGAGCCGTAGCCACCGTCGAAGCTGCCTACTTTGGGCCCCGTCTGACCGAATTTGGCGTTGTCGGCGGCGATGGTGAGATCACAGATCATGTGCAGGATGTGCCCGCCACCGACCGCGTAACCCGCGACCATCGCGATGACCGGCTTGGGCATCGTGCGAATCTGGCGCTGGACGTCAAGGATGTTGAGCCGAGGCAAACCGTCGGCGCCGACATATCCACCGTCGCCTCGCACCTTCTGATCGCCACCCGAGCAGAAGGCGAGCGGTCCTTCACCCGTGAGGATGATCACACCGATCTCGAGGTTGTCCCGAGCCTTGTCGAAAGCATCCTTGAGCTCGAGCACGGTTTCGGGCCGAAACGCGTTGCGCACCTCGGGGCGATTGATGGTGATCTTGGCGATCGCCTCGGGGCTATCACCCCGCCAGGCCTGTTCGTACCGGATGTCGCCATATTCGGCGAGCGGCTTCCACGTAACGGCTGCCTGTTCACTCATGAATGATCTCCTTCTGCATAAAGGCCGCGACCGCGGCCGGTCGTTCCAAGATCGGGTTGTGACCGGTTGCGTCGATACTATGCAGCCGGCCGTCGGGAAGATAGGTGAGCATCTCGTTGGCGAGATCACGAAACGCGAGATCCTCGGCTCCGACGACGAGATGAACGGGTACGGTCAGGTTCGCCAAGCGCGATCGATAGTCATCCATTCGGCCCGGCGACAAGACGCGCAGCGCGTGCGCCAAGCCGTGTGGGTCGTGCACCAAGCGTCGCTGTCGTTGAGCCGCAAGAGTCGCCGCGGGCAAACGTCGCTGGGTCGCGAAGAGCGGCAGCGTCTCCCAATGATCGACAAACGGCTCGATCCCGTCGTTCTCGAGTCGCTCAGCCAGTCGATCGTCGGCGAGCCGGCGAGCGTCGCGTTGCTCGGCATCGAGACCGGGCCGGACGCCCACCAGCATCACGCCAGCGAAAGGCTCACCCGCGCGGAGCGCCATCGCGAGCGCTAGACGCGCCCCGAGTGAGTAGCCGATGAGCCAGGGTCGGGTCACACCGAGATTCGCGACCGCTCCGAGCAGTCGCTCGACCTCGTCGTCGAACGACTCGACCTCGACATCGAGCACCGATGGGTGATGACCGACGATCGGAATCTCCTGGCACACCACGCCATCGAGATGCTCGACGACCGGTCGCCAATCACCGGGCGCGCCGGTAAAGCCATGAAGGGCGACGATTTCGATCATTCCGCCAAAGCTCGACGCAATCGCTTCGTATCTTCGACCGCGCCACTGGGAGGCACCACGGCTTGAATCACCGTCGCCCCTCGACGTCGAAGCGCTGCGTCGATCGACTCGGCCAGCTCCCGGCGCTCGGTCACTCGGTGATGCGGCAAGCCATAAAGCTTGGCGGCGGCGCCGAGCTCGTAGTCGTGCGGTGTGGTCCACGGCTCGAAGCCGCCTGCGACCGCCGGATGAGTGGCGAGCGGTAGGTGTTCGAAAATCCGCCCGCCGCGATTGTCGACCACCACGATCACAAACGGTCGCTCCAGGGAGGTCGCGGTCGCCAGGCCGCCGAGGTCGTGGAGAAAACCAAGATCGCCGATCAGCAACGCCGCAGGGCCATCGTGTCGACTGGCCGCGCCAGCCGCATGGGCGGTCTGCCCATCGATGCCACTCGTGCCGCGTTGGTGCAGGACGGTGAGAGGCGGATCATGCGACTCTCGCGTCGCCGCCCACAAACCGACGGTGCGGATCGGCAGACTGTTGCCGAGCGACAGCAGGGCACCATCGGGCAGCGCCTCGATCAAGGTCGTCGCGACCGTCGCTTCGTGAAGCGGCTCCCCCATCGCATCGCGTTCGAGCTGTAGCGTCCGTAGAGCCCGTTGCGCATGTCGATCCCAGCGGTCACGCCAGTCATTCGTCTCGGGTGTTGCCGTCTCGGATGTTTCCGACGCCGATCGCTCAGCGAGCCCGGCAAGCGTCGGTTCGAGATCGGCGATCGCACGATGCCGCGCCGTGTTGGTCGGGTCGTTCCAGCCATACGGACCGAGCACCCAGCTTTCGACATGTGAATGCGCGTCGAGATAACGCTCCCAGGCGGCGGTGGTCGGCGGCGCGCCGAGCTGAACGATCAAATCGGGTTCGAGCTCTTGTCGCCAAGCGGCATTCTCGAGAATCGCCTGCCAGCCCGCGACCACGGACTCATGCCAACCCAGCTGGCTCGATGGCTCAGCCAACCACACCATACCCATGTGATCGACCCAGCGACGTAGAGCGGGGCCCAGTTGACTCGACCCGATCGGCAACGGCCCACACACCACGATCCCACGCTCGCTTCGGCGACAGGCGTCGATGAGGTCATCGAGAAGAGACCCGTCGGGTGTACGCGACGGTAGCTGTGTCGTGACGATTGGCGTCGCCAAGATGTCGTCGACACGTCGCCGAATCTCCGAGGTTTCGCGATCGGTCGGTGGTTCGAGTGGTTTGCGGGCACGCGCGTTGAGATGAACCGCGCCAGGTTCGGGCCATCGACTTCGCAGCACGGCCTGCGCGGCGACTCGACGCACAGCGCGCAAAGCTCGTGGCGCCGCGTCGGCCGCGCCGAGGTCGAAAAACTGGCGCACGTGATCGCCGAAGAGCTTGATTTGGTCAATGGTTTGATTGGCGTCACTCGCCGCCAATTCGACGGGGCGATCGGCGGTCAAGATCACCAAAGGTGCAAACGATGCACCGGCTTCGATCACCGCTGGAAGGTCATTGGCCCCAGCGGTGCCCGACGTACGGATCAGGAGCGTCGGCCAACCGGTTCGTTTCGCTTGACCGAGAGCATGGAAAGACGCGGCGCGTTCGTCGACGATATCGACCCGCTCGAGCCGTGGCTCGGCGAGCGCGGCGAGCACGAACGGTGTCGACCTCGAGCCCGGGCTGACCACCACACGTCGCACCCCGGCGTCGGCGAAGCTGGTCAACAAGAGTCGCGCCCACTCGGCTTGGAGACCGTCGGTAGGCGTGTCGCGATACGGCTGGAGCGACATGTCGACAGTCTCGCGCTGGCTGGGTCAGGAAGCGACGCCGAGCGCGGCCAGCATCGCCTGTTTCTTGAGCTCGGTCTCG
The DNA here is from genome assembly GCA_039184055.1 of Acidobacteriota bacterium. GTDB lineage: Bacteria > Acidobacteriota > Thermoanaerobaculia > Multivoradales > J023 > JBCDBH01. Next base: position 9,699 of record JBCDBH010000115.1, on the reverse strand, counting down.
TGGTACTCGAGCACCGGATCCGAATCAGCGACGATCCCCGCGCCCGCGTAGAGATAGGCACGATGACCGGCGAGCACACACGAGCGGAGCGCCACGGCGAAGTCACCATCGCCAGCGGCATCGAACCAGCCGATCGGCCCGGCGTACCAGCCACGAGGCGCGGGCTCATGCGTCGTGATCCAGTGCAGGGCATCGGCGGTCGGCACACCACCCACGGCGGGTGTCGGATGGAGCGCCTCGGCGAGCTCGATGACGTCGGGTGCCGGCGATCGCAGCTCGCCCGCGATTGGGGTAAGCAGGTGCAAGACCTCACGAAGCGCGCGAATCTCGGGTCGCGGAGCGACATCGAGCCGCTCGGTGAGCGGCCGCAGACGCGTGACGATGTCCTCGACCACCAAACGGTGCTCTTCCCTATCCTTGTCACTGGCTAGGAGCACATCACCGGCCGTTTCGCCTACGGCAATCGAGCCGGCGAGAGCGTCGGTGAGCACGGTACGACCGATCCGTCGCACCAACCGTTCAGGGGTCGCGCCGAGAAACGTGGCGCCCGGACGGCAGAAGGCGAATCGAGTCGAGGCGACGAGACCACGGCTCAAGCGTTCGAGCACGGCTCCCGGATTGGCGGTCTGTGCGAGCTCGACCTCCGACCGGCGCGCCGCGACGATCTTGCGAAACCCACCGTCCCGAATCACGCCACGAATGGCGTCGATCTGGGCCGTCCATTGCTCGATCGGTGCGACGTGGACTTCGCGAGCCTCGGTGATGAGCTCGGGTACCAGCCGCACGACTCGATCGGCCGCCGCCAAACCGGCAAGCGTGTGGTCGAGTCGATCGAGCATCGATTCCCGCTCGCCATGCCATTCCTCGGCACGCACCGCCAAGCTGAGGCTCGCGGCTTCTCCATCGCTGGCGTAACGCAATCGAGGCAGCACGAAGCCACCATCACCGAAACCACGCCAGGGTGCGTCGTCGGCGGCGCCCACCGAAAAGGCGAGGCCACCGAAAAACCGTGCCGAGGGCGCGTCGACATCGGGATGCGAAGCGCTCACGAGGTCACGCCAGATATGTCGTGCCTGCTGCCGAAGGTCGGCAAACCGGTGGGGACCGCTCAGATCGATCCGCCAACACGTACCCACACCCGAAAACGCATAGAGTCCGTCGGCCTCTGGATGCCACAGCAACGCCGTCTGTTCACCGGCATCGCCGGGTTCGACTCGCAACAGAGCTTCGGACGACACCAAGGGCGCCGGTACCGAGACCACGACGGTCTCGGCGTGCGCGGCCACGGCTCGATCGACGGTGTCGGCAACGAACGCACGTAGATCGTCGGCTGGTCGGCGACGTGGTGGCGCCGTCATCACGGCGCGTACGGTCATGCCAAGGTCTCCGTGGGGGTGGCGACGAAAAGACAAACGACACCGAAGGTCATCGGCTCGATATCCAAGACTCGCAAGCCGGCATCGGCGATTTGTCGCGCGAACTCTCGCGGCGACGGAAACGCCGCGATCGACTTCTCGAGGTAGGCGTACTCTGATGCCCCCGACAATCGCGCGCCCAGCCAAGGCGTCAGGCGATGAATGTGGAATCGCGCCAAAGGCGCTATCCAACCGGACCGTGGCTCGCTGAGCTCAAGGATCGCCACACGACCTCCCGTTTTGGTCACCCGCGCCATTTCAGCGAGCGCGCGAGCTCGATCGGGGACGTTCCGGATGCCAAAAGCGATCGTCGTAGCGTCGAAGCTATTGTCTTCAAAGGGCAAGTTCTGGGCATCGCCGAGATCGAGACGGACCCGTTGATCCACGCCCACCCGATCGACCTTGTCTCGACCGACCTCGAGCATCTCGATCGATGGATCGATACCGACCACCTCGGCATCGACGTGGTGACGCGCCACGGCGAGCGCGACATCACCGGTACCCGTGGCCAGGTCGAGCACACGCGCATCGGCACCGAGCGCCAGAGCACGTACCTGCCGTCGCCGCCAGCGCCGATCGATGCCACCGGACAACAGTCGGTTGAGGAGGTCATAGCGCCGCGCGATGCGGTCGAACATGGCGCCGGAGCCGCCTCGGGGCTCGAACGGCGCGGAATCTGTCGCTGACGCACCCATCACAGATCCCGATCGACGATCGCTTCGGCGATGGTTTCAAGGGCGTGCCGTGGCCGGCTCGGTGGCAAAACGCCCCGCAGCTCGGCAATTGCGGCATCGGCATGACCACGCGCAAAATCTAGACAATCGCTGACCGCACCGGTACGTCGCATGGTTTCGACGACGCGGGTGGCGACCGCGTCGGACACCGGTTCGTCGCTCGTTTGAGAGAGCATGCCTTCGACCACCGCCGCAAGCGTTTCGTCCCGCTCCAGCGCCAGAATCAAGGGGTAGGTCATTTTGCCTTCGCGAAGGTCGGTGAACAGCGCCTTGCCGGTATGGGTGGCGTCGCCGGTCAAGTCGAGCAGGTCGTCGGTGGCTTGAAAGGCGATTCCGACATGACGGCCATAGCATTCGAGAGCCGTGACGGTATCATCGTCGAGTCCGGCGCTGTGGGCGCCCGCGCGCATCGCCCAGCGAAACACCGCAGCGGTCTTTCCTTCGACGACTTTGGTCCAGGTGCCCCGTGCGGTATCGAGTCGGCCGCGATTCTCGAGCTGCACCGATTCGGCCCAGATCATTTCCTCGATGGTGTCGAAAAGCTGGTGGAGCAAGACCGGCTCGTGAGAAACGCGCCGCAAGGCTTCGACGAGTAACCAGTCTCCCGCGAAAATCGACGCCGCGTTGCCGTAAATCGCACGCGCGGTGGCGGCACCTCGACGCGAGTCTCCGAGGTCGACGACGTCGTCATGGAGCAGCGTTGCCGAATGCACCAGCTCGATCGCCACCGCGAGATCGAAGACTCGAGCCGTCTCGACCCGTCCCAACCGCGCGGCAAGCAGCACACACATCGGACGCAGCCTCTTGCCACCCCGAGCGAGCAGGTGGTGCCCAGCTTCAGCCACCAATCGCGCATCGCGTGGTAGATCCTCGGGACGTTCCAACCGGTCGAGGTGCTTCTCGAATACCGCCATGTCGGACGCGACCAAATCGGCGAGATCGGCGAGCCGGTGGGCCAACGAAGTCTGCCCACGGTCGGCGACGATGCCACCGAGTCGATCCAGGAGATCCGCACCGGTGGGAAGTCCGTGCTGCCGGGTGTCAGTCTCGGCGGCTGGATGGGGATGGACGGCGACGGCTTTCATGGCCCTCTCCTCTTCTTTCAAGGGTCTTTCGACGTCGTGCTCTGACCACCACGCGATGGACGCGCGGCATTGGCCAAAAGCTTCAATCCGAGACGGCTGACCATACCGCCTTCGAGAAACACTTCGATCATCGAATCGGCGAGCGTCACCAGCCCCTCGAGCGACCGCAAGCGCTCGCGCAGGATCTTGGCCTCCGGATCGTCAGTTGCTTCGAGCCGTGGAATCCACTCGTGGAGATGCTCCAGGATTGGATCCCATTCTCGGCGTTTGCGAATCGCGACGATGTTGCGGATCACCTTTTCGAAATCGGTCGTCGGAACGAAACTTACCCGGCGCGAACCACGGGGCCGTTCGGGATGGACCAAGCCCCAATCTCTGAGCTCGCGACAAGCCATCGATACCGCGCCACGGCTGAGCTCGAGGCCCTCCATAATGGCATCGGTATCAGCCGGCTCGGCACGCGACAACAACCAGCTGAAGACCCGAGCGGTGGTCGGTGAGATGCCCCAGAAAGACCCCATCGCTCCCCACAGACGGACAAACGCGCGACGAACTTCCTCGACTTCGGGCGATTCACCGTCGATCGGCACCGAATCGACCATCGTCTCGGTGTTCATCGCCTCGACCGTTTCGTCGAGAGTCGAGTTTTCGGATAGGGGTTCGACTCGGGCCATTGACCTGTATTCTCGGGAAGTTTTGACACGCCGGATGGTCGGAACCACTCCGACCGAGTCGGAGCGTATCGGAAGCCGCTCGACTTTTCAATCTTTTTTGAAATGTCAGCCGATCAAATCTCTTTAGCCAGATTCCACCAACCGCCTCGTCGGAGGTATAGCCCGCATGCAGCGTCGCGCTGGGCGTGCGATAGGCTCCCGACGATGTCGATCCCAATGTGCCAAATTCTCGTCTGCACCAATGAACGTCCCGACCACGCCAGCAAACCGAGCTGTGGTCCCCGTGGCGGTCTCGAGGTGTACCGAAAGTTCAAAGACATCGTGCGAGAGCGCGGCGTGCGCAATGAAGTGATGGTCAACCGCACCGGTTGTCTCAAACACTGTAGCCAAGGCATCACGGTAGCCATCCAGCCGCGGAATCGTTGGTACGCCGGGGTGACGCTCGACGATGTCGAAGAGGTTGTCGATCGCTCCGCATGTAGCAACGAAATCATCGAACGCCTCGTCATGCCCGACATACCCTGGGAGTGATCATGCTCGATCGCCACTTGCATTCTTGGACCCTCGTGATCGCCTTCGCGGCGCTCCTCACCGCATGCAGCAGCGGGACCGAGCCCCCACGCGGTTGGCAGCAACATGCGCGCGGCGATATCGGCAAGACGGCGCCTCCCGCCGAGGTCGCGGAGGTCCCCGATCTCCACGGCGATGGTTTCCGACTGGTCTGGGATCCGGAAGGTCGAGGCGGGCAAGGTGTGTACCAGGTCGATCCGGCACCGAGCGTCGAGCTACCCACCGCCGAGCAAGCCCAGGGCGAGATCACGCAGCCCGTGTCGATCGAGCGCGCTCAGCCACGGGTCGTGGACTATGAAGGTGATGGTTCCGCGATCGTGACCATGATCGTCGACCGTGAAGGCCTTTCGCATCCGGTCAGCGTGGCGTTGATGAACAACCTGCCGAACGAGCTCGCCGTGATTGCGATCGAAACCGCGCGCACGTGGCGTTTCGAGCCCGCCACCAGCGATGGCGAGCCGGTGGCGATCATCGTGAGCTCGACGATGAGCTTCGCGCAACGTTAGGTTCGACGTCACCCCTCTGGACCACGAAACGACGCGATCCGCCGCAGCACATCGGGACCGAGATCGGCGGCTTTTTTCTCGCCGATCCCTGGGATTTCCAGCATGGCGCCACGATCGGTCGGCCGGTCGCGCGCCAGCGCGCGTAGAACCGTGTCGTGGAAAATCACATAGGGCGGGACACCCCGCTCGATGGCCACTTCGCGACGCCATTCACGCAGAGCGTCGAAGAGCTCTCGATCGACACCTTCCCAGCTCTCTGTGGGCACCTGACGACGAGCGGTACGCCGCTTTTCGGGCCGCCGCTGTCGAAAAAGATCGACATCGATCTCACCCTTGAGCACAGGCATCGAATCCTGGGTCAGCTTGAGCACGGGATAACGTTCACCGCTCTGTCGCAGAAAACCCCTATCGACCAATTGCTCGATGTAGCCACGTAGCTCAGCCACCGGCACGTCGGCGAGTAAGCCATGGGTACTCAGCCGATCATGTCTCTGCTGTCTCACCTTTTCCGTATCTCGACCTCTCAGGACATCGATCGTCTGACCGATCCCCCAACGCTGCTCGAGACGGGCGACACACGAGAGGATCTTCTGCGCCACAACCGTCGCGCCGTCGATCATCTCGAGCTCCCCGAGACACCAATCGCAGGCGCCACAGCCATCTTCGTAGTCGAGACGTTGTCCGAAATGCATCGCGATCGCTTGATGTCGACAGCGGGTCTGAGACGCGTAAGCCACCATGCCCCGTAGCTGACTGGCGTAGCTCTCGGTCCATCCCTCCTCCTGTTCGAGCAACCGCTGCCAGAAGGCAAAATCTCCCGGCGTGTAGAGCAACAGACACTCGGCTTCGAGCCCGTCGCGGCCGGCGCGTCCTGATTCTTGTTGGTAGTGCTCGAGCGACCGTGGTGCGCCGACATGGACGACGAAGCGAACGTTGGATCGGTCGATCCCCATGCCAAAGGCGACCGTCGCCACCACGACGTCGACCCGCTCGTCACGAAACGCCTCCTGATGCGCGCGGCGTTCCTCGTCCTCGAGCCCGGCGTGGTAGGGCACGGCGCGCCACCCTTCGTCATGGAGCCAAGACGCCAAGCGTTCGACCTCGCGTCGCGACAGACAGTAGATGATTCCCGCTTCATCGGGATGACGCTCGAGGACGTCGCGGATCTGGGCTCGGATGCGATCCTTGTACCGAACCCGGTACACCAGGTTGGGTCGATCCACCGAACCCACCAGGAGCTCTGGATCGCGTAGACCCAATTGCGCCACCACGTCGGCGCGCACCTGCTCGGTCGCGGTGGCGGTAAAGGCGTGAAACGACACGTTGGGAAAGCGTTGACGGAGACTACCCAGCTGTCGATACTCGGGCCGGAAATCGTGTCCCCACTGGGAGATGCAATGCGCCTCGTCGACCGCGACGTAGCTCAAACCGGCCGCGTCGAGCAAGTCGTGGAGCCGGTGATCGGTGATCAAACGCTCCGGTGCTACGTAGAGCAATCGGTAGCGTCTTTCCGCCACGCCTCGACGCACTTCGCGACGCGCCTCGAGACTCAAGGAGCTGTTCAAGAACGCCGCCGGCACGCCGAGCGTCGTCAGGGCGTCTACCTGGTCCTTCATCAAGGCGATGAGCGGTGACACGATCACCGCGATCCCGTCGGTGAGCAGCGCGGGGGCTTGAAAGCAGAGTGATTTGCCACCTCCCGTAGGTAGCACGACGAGGCTGTCGCGACGACCGCGCACGGCTTGCATTGCGGCGGCTTGCATGGGTCGCAGATCGGGATGTCCCCACACGCGTCGTACGACCTCGCGCAAGGGGCCTAGACTCGTGTCGTCGGTTTGTCGAATCTGTGAATCGGCAGTCATCACGTCAATGGTACGCGCTTCGCCTGGAAGTGAATCGAATTTGCTCGTTATATCGATTTCTCTGCATGAGTGGTACGAAATCGCCTAGCCACGCCCTGGTAGCTGGACGGCGAATCATCTGCATGCTAAAGTGCTATCCGTTCGGTTGAGGTGAATATTGGCCTAAGAAACACACTGGATTTCACATCGAGTCGGTGCTCTCTCTGAGCCTCGTGCGCTGGTTTACAACCGGCTATCGGCTCGCGCAAACGCTTTGAACAAAGCGGTTGCAGGAACTCACATCCAGTTTGTGGACACCTGGGCTCTTCTACTTATTGGGAGGTCGAATCGCGCTGACACTGGACACGTGTCATCGCGCGATCTCTCTCTCCACCGAACGTATAGAGCTCCGTTCCCCGCCACCGTTGCCGTGACCTGCTACGGCTGCGGAACGACAACTTGAATGGTCTGCACCATGACCAACCAAGGAGACGACAGAACATGAAACCCAGCCTTCGTACGACTCTCTTCTGCACCCTGCTGTTGCTGGTCGCCAGCATGGCCTGGGCCGAAGGCGACGTCACGTTCAGTGACATCGCGCTCAACGGTGGTGCCGGAATCGACTACGAGCGCACCCCGTCGGATCGTTTCACGATCACCCAGGACATCTTCGCCAACGGTCCGTACGTGACCGCCAACTTCTTCAGCACCGTGCGCCCCAATTCGCCGCAGAAGCCGCGTGGAGCGCCGGGTGTGGCCTTGCTCGACTATGACGACGATGGCGACCTCGACATCTACGTCACCAACGGTCCGGGTACCGCCAACTCGCTCTACTCGAACCAGTTCATCGAAGGCGGCACGGTCACCTTCGTCGACATGGCGGTTGCCGCTGGCGTCGATGCCACCGCTCTCGATAGCTCGGGCGTGTGCTTCGGCGACACCGACAACGATGGCGATCTCGACCTCTACGTGGTCAGCTCCGGCGACCCGAACGTGTTCTTCGTCAACAATGGCGACGGCACCTTCACCGACTTCACCACCACTGCTGGTATCGCAGGCGCGAGCCGTCACGCGGTCGCCTGCACCATGGCCGACTTCGACGGCAACGGCTACCTCGACATCTATGTCGGTAACTCGTACGACGACTGGAATCATCGTCTTCCGGTTTTCGGCACGTTCACCGCCATGGCGCCGATCTACGGTGGCATGGAGCACAACTACCTGTTCTCCAACCAGGGTGGCAACGTCTTCACCGACATCAGTGCCGCTTCGGGCATCGAGAACGTCTCGGCCATGTCCGGCCCCGGTCTGACCGGTGCTTCGTTCACTTGGGCGGTCGGTAGCGCCGACTACGATCTCGACGGTGACGTCGACATCTTCTCGGCCGACAACCAGGGCGCCGCGGCTGCGGCGATCGGTTGGGTCCGTGTGTTCGAGAACGACGGCACGGGTAACTTCACCGACGTCACCACCAGTGTCGGCACCAACGTCGTCGGCGGTTGGATGGGCATCGACTTCGCTGATTTCAACTGCGACGGCTACATGGACTTCTTCGTCACCGATCTCGGTAACTACCTGGCTGGCGTGCCTTCGCGCTGGTTCCTGGGTGGCGAGTCCGGCTTCAGCGCGCCGGGTGTCGGCGATCTCGGTGGTACCCCGTTCGGTTGGGGCACCTCGACCTTCGACTACGATCTCGACGGTGACTACGACATCCTCTACCACGGTTCGACCGACATCCTGTGGTTCGTCGTCGCGGACAACCCGGGCATCCTGTTGACCAACGAGGGTGAGTGCTCGGCGAACTTCGTCTACGACCCTGACGCCATCGTCGATACCAACCACGAATGGCGTAACGTCCAGGGTGTCGCCACCGGCGATCTCAACAACGACTACGCTCTCGACGTGGTCTCGGTGTCGAGCTTCGACACCGTGCCGACCACCTTCATTCCGTTCACCGCGCTTACCGGTCCGGTGAGCCCGGTCTTCGACCCGCTGGTGTTCGCGCACTCGACCTTCAACGGTGCGATCAGCCCTGGTTTCTTCGTCTACCAGAGCAACGCGTCGATCTACCCGAACGGTAGCCTGTCGATCGAGATCAACAACGCCGAGAACGGCAACTACGGCCAGCGGATCAACCTGCACGGCATGAAGGGTGTCACCGAGAACGGTAAGTCGAACCGTGACGGTATCGGCGCCGTGGTCACCTTCGAAACCCCGATGAAGGGTTTCATCGGTATGCGCCCCGTGGTCGGTGGTTCCAGCTACGCGTCGCAGAACGAGCTGTCGCCCAACTTCGGCCTTGGCATGGAGCGTCGTGGCAACCTCGACATTCTCTGGCCTGGTGGTCACTGGAACCGTCACTACATCACCCAGCGCGCCGCGACCTTCAACGCGCGTGAGTTGCCCTGCAACTACCGTGGTGACGACGAGTTCTTCGACTTCATGGAGTGTGTCGACGCGGAAACCGAGGCCCTCTTCGAGGCCGAGCAGATCTCCGCCGCCGAGTCGTTCAGCTACTTCCTGAGCGCCGCTCGGGCGTGGTTCGACTGGCGCATCTGATCGACTCGTCGATCTGATCGTCCGTCGTTCGACGGTCGATTCTCGCGGAGCGGCTCCTGGCCGCTCCGCGTTGTTCGTTTCTCCCTCCCTTACTTTGCGTTCATCGGGTTCCCCCACCCGAATCATTTGATTGCGATCCCCAGCAGCACAATTCGAAGGAGTGGTTTGCTATGACCGATTCCTTGGTGTCCCTGCTCCGCCGCCATGCCGACGAGCGTAGCGACGATTGGGCCTATATCTTTCTCGCCGACGGTGAAAAAGAAGGGGCCCGTCTCAATTGGCAACACCTCGACCTGCGTACCCGGGCGCTCGCCG
>JBCDBH010000114.1:0-15722 GCA_039184055.1 Acidobacteriota bacterium | reverse complement strand
CAGCTGAGCGAGCTCGCGACCGTTCCCGGCGTCTACAGCGTGCAGCCGCGCCCCACTGATGGCGGTCTCCGTTCGGAGATGTCGAATCAGGTCAACGTCAACAATCACGATGCCAGCAATGTCGTGTTCCCAGGTTACCAAGCGTGGCTGACCTCGGTCGGCCTGTCGGGTGCCGGCGTGCTGATGGCGAACGTCGATAGCGGCGTGCAGGAATCCCACCCCGATCTCTCGGGTCGGATGGTCGGGTGTTCGGGAACGACCTGTTCGGGCAGCTCGAGCAGTCATGGCACGCACACCGCGGGCATCATGGCGGCCGACGGCGGATCGGGTGTGACCGACAGCAACGGTTTTCTGCGTGGTCTAGGTGTTGCGCCAGGGGCCGAGCTCTTCGAGCAACGCTACTCGCCGTTCTTCACCCAGCCGGGTGGCATGCTCTTGCTCATCCGCGACTCGTACGCCAACGGCGCGGTGCTGTCGGGCAATAGCTGGGGGCCGGCGGGCTCGCCCCGGGGCTACGACGACGACACCCTACAGGTCGATATCGGTGTCCGTGATGCCGACCCGAACACCGCCGGCAATCAGAGCTTCCACTACATCCTGTCGTTCATGAACGGCAACGGTGGCACGAGCTCGCAGGGCACGCCCGACGAGGCCAAGAACCTCTTCAACATCGGTTCGACCAAGATGCGGTTCTCGAACGGCGCGCAAGACACCAACATCAACGACCTGTCGGCCAATAGCGCGCACGGACCCGCGCTCGATGGGCGCACGATTCCCCACATGGTGGCGCCGGGATGCCGGGTCGACTCGAGTGTGCCGACCAATAGCTACGGTTTGCAGTGTGGCACCAGCATGGCGTCGCCGCACGTCGCGGGCGCGGTGGGCTTGTTCTTCGAGTTCTATCGCAACCTCTTCGGCACCGACCCGAGCCCGGCCGTGGCCCAGGCCGCCGTCGTACCCGTGGCGCACAACCTCTCCGGATTCGACGATGCCGACGGCGGGACGCTGGGCCATCCCTTCGACAGCAAACAGGGTTGGGGTCGGATGGATCTCGAAGCGGTGGTCGATTCGCCGGTCGACGTCGCCTATTTCGACAATCCGGTGGTCTTCGACAACACTGGTGAGGAATGGAGCCGCACCTTGACCCGTGACGACCCGACGCAACCGATGCGCTTCATGCTGGTGTGGACCGACGCGCCGGGCCACGGTATCGGTGGCTCGACACCGGCCTGGAACAACGACCTCGACCTGGTGGTCGAGGCGGGTGGCGATACCTTCCTCGGCAATGTCTTCGGTGCGGGTGGCTTCTCGGTCACCGGTGGCACCGCCGATGCTCGCAACAACACCGAAGGCGTTTTTCTCGAGACGCCTCCCGCCCAGGTGACGGTGCGCGTGGTGGCGACCGATATCAACTCGGATGCGCTTCCCGGCGAAGGTGACGACACCGACCAGGACTTCTCGCTGGTTTGCTACAACTGCCTCGGCTCGACACCGATTTTCTCCGATAGCTTCGAATCGGGTGACACGACGTCCTGGTCGAGCACGGTAAATTGATCGCCGATCGGGATCGGGTCCGGGAGCCAAGGACCCGTTCCTGATCGAATCCCTCTCGAAGGAGGCCAGTCGTGAGCCTCGCATCGCGTGATGTCTGGATGTTGATCGTGCTGCTAGCCTTGATGGGTTGTGCCACTGAGGAGCCGACCTACGACCTGATCCTTCGGGGTGGCACGGTCTACGACGGCAGTGGGTTTCCGCCTCGGATGGTCGATGTGGCGATCGCCGGCGATCGAATCGTCGCGATCGGTGATCTCGACGCGGCGTCGGGCGCCAGGGAGATCGATGTCAGCGGGCTCGCGGTGGCGCCTGGCTTCATCAACATGTTGAGCTGGGCGACCGAGAGTTTGTTCATCGATGGACGTGGACTGTCGGACATCGTGCAGGGGGTGACGCTCGAGGTCATGGGCGAGGGCTGGTCGTTGGGGCCGCTGAACGAGTCGATGCGGGCCGAGGCGCTGAGCCGCCAGGATCGGGCCACCTACGACCTCCCGTGGACGACCCTCGGTGAGGCACTCGAGCATCTCGAGAGCCAGGGGGTGTCACCCAATATCGCCTCCTTCGTCGGCGCCACCACGGTGCGGATTCACGAGCTCGGCTACGACAATCGGGCGCCGACTCCTGACGAGCTGGCGCGTATGCGTGAATTGGTGCGGACGGCGATGGAGGAGGGCGCGATGGGGGTCGGCTCGTCGCTGATCTATGCGCCGGCCGCGTTCGCCGATACCGCTGAGCTCACCGCATTGTCGGCGGTGGCGGGCGAGTACGGCGGGATGTACATCTCGCACCTTCGCAGTGAGGGCGATCGTCTGCTCGAGGCGCTCGACGAGCTGATCACCATCGCTCGGGACGCGAATGTCGCCGCCGAGGTCTACCATCTCAAGGCCGCTGGTCAAGGCAATTGGCACAAGCTCGACGAGGTAGTCGAGCGGATCGAAGCAGCACGTGCCGAAGGGCTCGCCATCACGACAGATATGTATCTCTACACGGCGGGCGCCACCGGTCTCAACGCCACGATGCCACCGTGGGTCCAAGAAGGTGGCCACGACTCGTGGGTCGCGCGATTGCGCGATCCGGCGATTCGCGCGCGGGTGATCGATGAGATGCGTCGTCCTGGCGAAGATTGGGAGAATTTCAACGTCGCCGTAGCCTCGGCGGACGACATTCTGCTGGCGGGTTTTCGCAATGAAGATCTCACCCACCTGATCGGCAAGACGGTCGGGGAGGTTGCCGCCGAGCGCGGCGTGAGCCCGGAAGAGGCGATCATCGATCTGGTGATCGAAGACGATTCGCGGGTCGATACGGTGTTCTTCTTGATGTCCGAGGAGAACGTCGAGCGCCAGATCGCCCTGCCGTACATGAGCTTTGGCTCGGATGGCGAAACGCTCGCGCCCGAGGGTGTGTTTCTCGACTACAACCCCCATCCGCGCGCCTATGGCAACGTGGCGCGACTGCTCGGTCACTATGTGCGCGATCGGGGCGTCATTCCCCTCGAAGAAGCGATTCGTCGACTCACCGCGTGGCCCGCGAGCAACTTGAAGTTGCGTGATCGCGGCCGTCTCCAGACCGGCTTCTTCGCCGATGTCGTCGTCTTCGATCCGGCTACCATCCAGGATCACGCCACCTTCGAAGAACCGCACCAGCTTGCGACCGGTGTGGTGCACGTCTTTGTCAACGGCGAACAGGTGTTGCGAGACGGCGAGCACACTGGCGCGACGCCGGGACGGGTCGTACGAGGACCGGGCTGGGTGGGCTGGTCGACCGAGTGAGCGGATCGCGGAAGACGCGAGATGCGTGTCCTGATCGGTCGACAACCTCGTGAGCTGGTTTTCATCTCGACCGCAAAGCTTCGATAAATTTTTTCTCGGTTGCACCGCACATCTTCTTGTGCAGTGTGATTGATTTTCGTGGCTGGGCTGATTGGAATTCGTGTATCGATCTTGATTAAGCGAGGAATGGCTGTGAGGAAAATCCTGCTTCGTATTGGGCAATCAGGCTGCCAAATAGGCTTGTAAACGGGATTTCTTGGTGCTAATCTCTGGAAAGCGTTCGAAGATAGCCATATGCGTGGGCAAAACCCTGTCCGCGCTCGGTTTGTAGAGTAATCCTTCGCTGTGCCTCTCCGCTCGGTAAGGGTGAGTTGTGCAAACTCGGAGGTTTGTTCTTACCAAGAGGAGGAGAGGATGCCTGTCAATCCCACGTACCCGGGCGTCTATATCGAAGAGATTCCGAGCGGAGTCCGAACGATCACCGGCGTGGCGACCTCGATCACCGCATTCTTGGGTCGTGCCTTGTCGGGACCGGTCGACACTCCCGTCACCATCAACAGCTTCGCTGATTTCGAGCGAATCTTCGGTGGTATCTGGGTGGAAAGCTCGTTGGGTTTCGCGATTCAGGACTTCTATCTCAACGGTGGCAGTCAGGCCATCATCGTCCGTGTGCTGCCGTCGTCCGGCACGGCCACGGCACAGATCGACGCCAACTCACTCATTCTCGACGCGGCCTCGCCGGGCGCATGGGCGAACACCTTGCGGGCGCGTATCGATCAGGACGTACTCGATAGCGCCGCGGCTGGGCTCGGGGTCGCGACGGCCGACCTGTTCAATCTGACCGTCCGCAACGGCGCAACGGGAGTCATCGAAACGTTTGCCAACGTCACCTTTGTCGAGAGCGCCCGCCGTGTCGACCGCGTGCTCGAGAATTCGTCGCAATTCGTTCGCGCCGTGTCGCCTTTGCCATCGGCCGTTGTCGCGCACGGTACGCCCGCCGCGGGTGAGGACATCTGGGCCGATGACGCGGACCAACCGACGCCGCCTCTGTCGAACGGAGTCGATGCCGGTGATCAGGGTAATGACGGTGGGGAGCTGAGCGCCACCGATGTCATCGGCTCGGAATCCGCGAAGACCGGTCTCTATGCCCTCGAAGACGCCGATCTGTTCAATATCCTTTGTATTCCGCCCTATAGGAACGACGGCAATATCGACTACGGCGCCGCCGGCGTGATCCCACCCGCGGTGGCCTATTGCGAACAACGCCGGGCGATGTTCATCATCGACCCACCCACCTCGTGGACCGACAAAGAACAGGCCAAATCCGGCCTCGGTACGGATATCGGTACGACGAGCAAGAACGCCGCGCTCTATTTTCCGCGTTTACGCAAGCCGAATTTTCTGCGTGACAATCAGCTCGAGGACTTCGCGCCGTGTGGCGCGATCGCCGGGATCTACGCTCGTACCGACAGCACTCGTGGGGTATGGAAGGCACCGGCGGGTCTCGAGACGACGATCAACGGCACCAATCAACTATCGGTGCCCATGACCGATCCCGAGAACGGCGAGCTCAACCCGCTCGGGATCAACGCATTGCGGACCCGTCCCGCGGTGGGGCCGGTGATCTGGGGGGCGCGCACGCGGCAAGGTGACGATCGTCTCACCTCCGAGTGGAAGTACGTACCGGTGCGACGGATCGCATTGTTCATCGAAGAAAGCCTCTACCGAGGCACGCAATTCGCGGTCTTCGAACCCAACGACGAGCCTTTGTGGGCGCAGCTGCGTCTCAACATCGGTGCCTTCATGCAGAACCTCTTTCGCCAGGGTGCCTTTCAAGGCTCGACACCTCGAGATGCCTATTTGGTGAAGGTCGACAGCGAGACCACCACCCAGAACGACATCGATCTCGGTCGGGTCAACATTCTGGTCGGTTTCGCGCCTTTGAAACCCGCCGAGTTCGTGATCATCCAGATCCAGCAGCTGGCCGGTCAGATCGAGACTTGAAGAGAGGTGAGTCGTGCAATTCAGCGTCAATACGCAGCGCTTTGATCCCTACAAGAACTTCAAATTTCGCGTCAAATGGGATGGCCGTTATGTCGCCGGTATTTCCCAGGTCGGCGCGCTCAGTCGTACCACCGAGGTCGTCGAGCATCGTGAAGGTGGTGATCCCAGCTCGACCCGGATGTCACCGGGACAGACGTCCTGGGAGAACATCACGCTGGAGCGTGGGGTCACCCACGATCCCGAGTTCGAGAATTGGGCCACCAAGGTGTGGAACTCGCAAGCCAGTCTCGGTGCCGAGGTGTCGTTGGCGGACTTTCGCAAGGACATCACCATCGAGCTCTACAACGAAGCCGGCCAGCTGGCGATCGCCTACAACGTCTACCGCTGCTGGCCGACGGAGTTTCAGGCGCTGCCCGATCTCGACGCTAGCGACAATGCCGTCGCCATCCAGATGCTGACCCTTGCTCACGAAGGGTGGGAGCGCGACACCAGCGTCACCGAGCCGACTGAACCGAGTCTCTGACGGAGGTCGACGTGCGTGCCCTGTCCGCTCGCGACGTCATCGAGCTTTGGGAGACGACCGTCACCGCGGGGCCGACGGAGCGTGCTCTCGCGATCCTCGGTCGCGCATGGCCGGAGATTCCGTCGGAGTCACTGGGCGCGTATCCACTCGGCTATCGCGATGGCCTGTTGCTCGAGCTCTATCGTCGTACCTTTGGTCCCGAGCTCGATCTCTTCGTGAGTTGTCCGTGCTGTGGTGAAGGCCTCGAGCTCGAAGTGACCGCGGACGACCTGCTTGCCCGCATACCCGAACGAACGGGTGACGCTTCGTTTCCCGACGCCGTTCACGAGCTGGCGGTCGACGAGGTGACGGTGTGTTTTCGTTTGCCTTCGAGCTTCGACGTGATGGCGGCGGCGGAAGCACCGGACCACGCATCGGCGCGATCCTTGCTTCTCGAACGCGTGGTGGTCGAGGCGCATCGGGATGGTGAAGAGATCGTCGCGACCGAGCTCGACGAGACCACGCAGGGTCGCCTCGCGACCAGCCTGACGAGCGCCGACCCGGGCGCGGAGCTGATCTTCGATTTGGCGTGCGAGGCCTGTGAGCATTCCTGGCAGGCTCTTTGCGACGTCATCGAGTGCTTCAGCTATCGACTCATGGTCACGGCACGGCACCTGTTGCGGGAGGTTCATACGCTGGCACGCGGTTATGGCTGGCGCGAGGTCGACATCCTGGCGCTGTCGGCGCCACGTCGACGGGTGTACTTGGAGATGCTCGCCCGTGACTGATTTTCTCAGCCGCCTGGCGACTCGAGCACGCAACGAGATGCCAGTCGCCACACCCCGCCGACATGCGCGTTTCGAGCGCGACCTGCCGTCACGTTTGACCGCGTCGATCGAGCTGTCGCCGGACGAGACAGCGGCGACGCACGAAGCCACGCCCGACGGGCAGCCGTCCGACGCGACGCTCGCCTCGCGGGTCGCCGAGCAACGTGCCGCCCCGTCGGAGCGACTTGTCGTCCCGTCGGACGCGACGTCACGGCCCGCCACCGCCCCGAGCGATCGTGTCGAAACTCAGGGCGACCCACGGGCTCACGGCGACGATCTGCAAACGCGCGTCTCGGATCTCGAGGCTGCCGCCAGACGCCAACAGGCACGACGCGATTTCGTGTCACCTGCCGAGAGTCGTCCGCTCTCGCCGACTCCCAGAGTTGCCTCATCGGCAACCGTACCGATCACCACGCGTGCGGTGATCGGTACCGACATCCGGGCTGAAGATGGTGCGACCGAGGTGTTGTCTGCGGATCGGTCGTCACCCGTGCCCGCATCGCGACCAGGTACGAGCGCGCCGAAAAGACGAGACGTGACGCCGGTCGATCCGCGCCCCGAGCTCGCTCGCGTTCGTCCACGGCGTGCCGATCCTCGGTTCGACAGCGCCTCGACGTCCGAACTCGAGACGTCTGGGACGGATGAGCCGTCATCGGCTCGTGCCCGAATGGTGCCCGAGCCCATCGACTCGCCAGCCGACGTGTCGAGTCTCGAGCCTTCGATTCCTACGGCGACCGCGATGCCATCACGGCGAGCAGACGTCGCCAAGGTGGTCGAGCCGACCATCACGATCAAGATCGGTCGGGTCGACGTGCGCGCCGAACGACCGTCGGCCCCCGCGCCCCGTCAGCGGACGCGACCGCCACGCGGCCCCAATCTGGCGCTCGGTGACTACCTTTCGGCTCGGAGCGCGCGCCGCCGATGAGCAATTTCCTCGCCATCGCCACGGTCACCGCCACCTTGCGACGCACGTTGCAGGCCGTGGTCAGCCAGGATGTCTCGGGCGCCACCGTGACCTCGGTCCGTCCCGATGGTCCCCAAGGTTCGCTACCGACGGTCGGGGTCAACGTTTTCCTGTACCAGATCGCTCCCAATCCGGATTGGCGCAACAACGATTTACCGACCCGCCGCTCGAACGCTTCGCTGTTGCAACGACCCGAGACGGCGATCGATCTCCATTACCTGTTCAGCTTTCACGGCGACGACGCGCAACTGGAAAGCCACCGGCTGCTCGGTTCGGTGACCCGCACCCTGCACGCCCAGCCGATCATCGATCGTCAGGCGATTCTCGACACGATCACCGATCCGACCTTCAGCTATCTCGCCGGTTCCGACCTGGCCGATCAAATCGCCAAGGTCCGTCTCGTCTTGCTCGGTCTCAACCTCGACGAGCAAAGCAAGCTGTGGACCGGCTTGTTCCATCAGACACAGTATTTCTTGTCGACCGCGTATCGGGCGTCGGTCGTCCTGCTGACCGCCGAAGCCGAACGGCCTCAGCCGGCTTTGCCCGTTCGTACCCGGCAGTTCCTGGTCTTCCCGTTGCGCTCGCCAGCCATCGACACGGTGACCGATGCCGACGATCCCCAGGCTCCGGTCGAGGTCGGGACGACAGTCGAAATCCGTGGGCAACGATTGCTCGACAGTCGCAAGACCGTCGTTCGGGTCACCGGGCAAGATCTCGAACCTGATCCCGCGGATGTCAGCGATACGTCGATCCGCTTTCTCCTCGATACACCGACGCTCGATCCGGTGTTGCTCCGCGCCGGCGTACAGGCGGTACAGGTGGTCCATCCGTATCTGATCGGCGATCCACCCGAGGAGCGAGGCGGAGCGCAATCGAATCCTGCTCCCATGGTGCTGCGTCCACGGCTCGACAGTGTCGCGGCGAGCGGGATCGTCGATGCTGGAGGTGGCGCGGTCGACGCATCGATCGATGTCACCGTCACGCCGCCATTGGGTGAACGTCAGCGTGTCGATGTCGTTCTCAATACCACCGCTGGCGCCGCCGTGCCGCAGTCGTATTCGTTTCCGGCGCCGGCCCGAACCGGTGCCGTCACCACGGTGTCGATCGCGGTGACCGGTGTGCTCGCCGGTACCTACCTGGTGCGGTTGCAGGTCGATGGTGCCGCCAGCACGCTGGTCGTCGACGACGACCCGGCGAGCCCGACCGTCGGTCAGTTCACCGGTCCGACGGTCGATCTGGTGCCGCCATGAGCGACCTCGACTGGCAGACCTGGAACGATCGATCTGTGCAGGCGGCTCTCGACCGGGTGCGTGACCTGATCGTCACCCATGCCGGTGGAACCACGGAAGGGCGAGCCGACGAGCCGCTGGCGGCTCCCGAAGGCATGGCGGCGTCGGCTCTCGAAGTGATCCGTGGTGCGTTCGATCTGTCGCCCTTCGAGGTCGACGTTCTGATGCTCACGGCCGCCGTCGAGCTCGATCCGAGCTTCGCCGAGCTTCTCGCCACGGTCCAGGTCGTTCCTGGACAGACCAAGCCGACCTTCGCGCTCGCGCTCGCGGTGTTCCCCGGTGCGCATTGGAGCGCGCTGTCTCCGGCTGGTTCGCTGCGGCGTTGGCGTTTGGTCGATGTCGCGCCCGGCGACACCTTGACCGTCAGTGCTCTTCGCATCGAGGAGCGATTGCTGCATTTTCTGCGTGGTTTCGAGGTCATGGACGAGCGACTCGCGGGGCTTGTCACCCCTCTCGAGACGGACCATCCGCTGGTGCCGTCCCACGCTCGCGTGGCCGAGCGACTCGCCACGGCCTGGGCGCGTGATTGGGGTCAACAAGCGCTACCGGTGATCCAGTTGATCGGCGATGAGCGGGAAGGCAAACGAGCCATCGCCAGCGCCGCGTGTGGCGCGCTCGGTATCGGCGCCAACGTCGTGCGCGCCGGTAGCCTGCCAACGACCCTCGGTGAAATCGATGGCTTTCAGCGACTGCTCGGTCGCGAGGCGGCGCTCGCCCGCCGGGCGCTCGTGCTCGATTGCGAAGACCTCGAAGCCACCGACACGGCGCGCTCCCAGGCGCTCGCCGCGTTTGTCGAGACGTATCGTGGCGCGCTCGTCATGATGAGCGCCGAGCGTCGCCACCTGCCCCTGACCCGATCCGTCTATTTCGAGGTGGCGCGGCCCGAGACCGGCGAACAAGAGGCCTTGTGGCGCGCGGTGTTGGGCGAGTGGGGAGAAGAGCTGAACGGTCATTGTCGTGCTCTGTCGGCGCAATTCGACCTGTCGGCCGGCATGATCCGCGCCGCGGGTTATCAAGCGCTCGAGACGGTGGCCACGACACCGGCGAGTGGCGAAGCATCGAGCTCGGAGGATGCTTCGATTTCGGTGCACGCCTCGACCCTGGAACGGGAGCTCTGGCGCTCTTGTTTGCGTCAGTCTCGACCTCGTCTCGACGCCCTGGCGCAACGCATTCGGCCCGTAGCCGGCTGGGACGATCTGGTGCTGCCGGCGCCACAGAAGGCCGTGCTCGCCGAGATCGCCGTGCACGTCCGCCAACGCCACCGGGTCTACGAGGAATGGGGCTTCGCCAATCGTGGCTCGCGCGGTCTCGGAATCGCCGCGCTCTTCGGGGGCGTCAGCGGCACCGGCAAGACCATGGCGTCGGAGGTTCTGGCCCGTGAGCTCGATCTCGACCTCTATCGGGTCGACCTGGCCACGGTGGTGTCGAAGTACATCGGCGAGACCGAGAAGAATCTCAAGCGGATCTTCGACGCCGCCGAGCTCGGTGGCGTCATCCTGCTTTTCGACGAAGCCGATGCCCTGTTCGGCAAACGTTCCGAGGTCAAGGACTCACACGATCGCTACGCCAATATCGAGGTCAGCTATTTGCTCCAGCGGATGGAGCAGTATCGCGGCCTGGCGATCCTCACCACCAATATGAAAGGCGCTCTCGATCCGGCCTTTCTGCGCCGGATTCGTTTCGTCGTCAACTTTCCCTTTCCCGATGTCGCGGCGCGGGCCGAGATCTGGCGCCGGATCTTCCCGTCACGGACGCCGACCGAAGATCTCGATGTTTCAAAGCTCGCCCGTCTCGGTGTCGCTGGCGGCAACATCGCCAACATCGCGCTCGGTGCGGCGTTTTTGGCCGCCGAAGACGAGCGGCCCATCACCATGGAGCACATCCTGGCGGCGGCGCGTAGCGAGTACGCCAAGATCGAAAAGCCTCTGACCCCGGGTGAGATCGGGAACTGGCGGTGATGGTCGTGGAACGAGCGAGGAGGGAGCGAATCCGATGAAGATCGAGCTCGAGATCGAACGGCTGGTGTTACGCGGGGTCCCGGTGGCGGATCGTGAGGCGCTGATGGCGGTGGTGCGGGGTGAGCTCGAGCGGCTGGCCGCCGATCATGCCGCTCGTGGTGTCGTCGCGGACACCTCGCGTGACGTCGGGGCCATCGACGTCGGTAGCATCCCGTTGCGGCCGGGAGCATCGCTCCAGCAAACCGGTGGCCACATCGCCCGCGCGGTATGGCGTGGGGTCATGTCTGCCCACCACCCGCCGGCTGGCGGCGGACCCGAAAGGAGCGCCTGATGGCGACGTACACACCGGGACCACGGGTACGCAAGGGTGCGATCGTGGCGCTCGACCCCTTCAACCCGCTCGCCTCGGTCATCGTCTTCCAATACAACCCGGAGGACATGAGTCGCACGTTGACGCCCAACACGGCCGACGCCGGTGGGCTCACCGAAGCGTTGCGGCTCAAGGGTGCTCCGACCGAGACGATTTCGGTCGATCTCTTCATCGATGCCACCGATCAGCTCGAACGGTCCGATCCATCGGCACTCACCAAAGGCATCTATCCACAGCTGTCGGCGCTCGAGATGCTGCTTTTCCCGAAAAGCTCGCTGGTGGTCGCCAACACCGTGCTGGCCGCGTTGGGCACCATCGAGGTGATTCCACCCGAGTCGCCCCTGACGCTCTTCGCCTGGGGCTTGCGCCGCATCGTGCCGGTGCGGATCGACAGTCTCGACATCACCGAAGAGCTGCACGACGTCAATCTCAATCCGATCCGCGCCCGGGTCGGCGTGTCGATGCAGGTGCTGACCTATGACGACCTGTCGCTCACCAATCCCGGTCGCGCCATCTATCTCGCCAACCAGGTCTTGCGCGAAACCCTCGCCATCGAGGGCAGCCTCGACAATGTGTCGAGCGTGGTGAGCGGTGATGTCAAATTGATTTGAGTGGACGAGGAGGGAAACGTGTTTGGACCCGATAGCCGTTACGCGCAGATCGAGACCGTCGTGCACGTCACGCCGGACGGTCGCGAGATCAGCTACAAACGTCGCCGCTTGTTGCCGCGTGGCGAGGATCTCCAGATGCTCACCGCGGTGGTCGTTCGGCAGGGCGACACGCTCGACCATCTCGCCGCCTCGACGCTCGGCAACGCCGAACAGAGCTGGCGGATCGCCGACGCCAACAACGCCATGAAGACCCGCGACCTGCTCGAGCCCGACCGCGAGCTGATCGTACCGGTACCGCAATTCTGAGCGCTCCGGGCGGAGTCACGACATGAGCCTTCTGGGTATCCACCTCACCTTGCTGATCGGGCCGACGGTCGCCGTGCCGGCGCCGATCTTGCTGACCGAAGCTCTCGAGTCGGTCGAGGTGACCAATACCGATGAAGGCCGCTCGGGGTTCCAGCTGGTGTTCAAAGGTGGGCGATCCGGAGTCTTCGGAGCGCTCGACGAGCCGCTCTTGCGCACGCCGCTGCTGCGGCCGTCGAATCGCGTCATCATCATCGTCACCTTCAACGTCACCCCACGGGTCCTGATGGACGGCATCATCGTCAATCAGGAGCTCAGCCCCGGACAAAATCCGGGCGAGACGATGATCACCGTCACGGGCGAAGACGTCAGCGTGATGATGGACCTCGACGAGGAGACCGCCGAGCACCCGGCGCAGCCCGACTTTGCCATCGTCGCCAAGCTGATTCTCAAATATGCGCGTTACGGCATGGTGCCGATCGTGATTCCCCCCAAGGTGATCGATCCACCGATTCCGCTCGAGCGCATTCCGGTGCAATGCAGCGTCAGCGACCTCGAATACGTCGAGCAGCTCGGTGATCGTCACGGCCACGTGTTCTATGTCACCGCGGGGCCGGCGCCGTTCGTCAACCAGGCGTATTGGGGGCCTCCCAAGCGCATCGGCGTGCCTCAACGCGCGTTGTCGGTGAATTTTGGCTCCGAGACCAACGTCACCTCGATCAACTTTCAACACGACGCACGGTCACCCACGGTGGTGGATGGTGACGTTCAGGATACCCGTACCAATCGCAAATTCCCGGTGCGTACCTTCACCAGCCTGCGGCTGCCCCCTCTGGCTCTCTTTCCCACCTCGGTGCTCAGTCGTTCACTGACCCGCACCAAGGTATTTCGTGACAGCGGGGTCTCGACGATGCGTGCTTTTGGGCGGGCGCAAGCGGAAACCGATATGGCCAGCGATCAGGTGGTCACCGCCACCGGTGAGCTCGATGCTCTGAAATACGGCGACCTGTTGCGCGCCCGTGGGCTGGTCGGTTTGCGTGGCGTCGGGTTCACCCACGACGGTTGGTACTACGTCAAATCGGTCACGCACTCGATCCGCACTGGTGAGTACAGCCAGGGCTTCACCCTGACTCGTGAGGGCGTCGGCTCGACGACCCCGTTCGTGCGACCTTGACGGGTCTGGAGGCGAGAGCACATGCAGTTTTTCGGAAAATACCGCGGCAAGGTGACCAACAACATCGACCCTCTACAGCTCGGTCGTGTGCAAGTCGAGGTGCCGGCGGTGCTCGGTGACGGTCGTCTGTCGTGGGCCATGCCTTGTGTACCGGTGGCGGGTCCGGGCACGGGATTCTTCGCCGTGCCGCCAGTGGGCGCCAATGTCTGGGTGGAGTTCGAGGGCGGTGATGCCGATTCCCCGATCCTCGCCGGCTGTTTTTGGGGACCCGGTCAGGTGCCGGCGAAACCGGCGGTCGAGCAGATCATGATGCTCAAGACGAAAGGCATCACCATGACGCTCAGCGACCTTCCCGGCGTCGGTGGCGTCACGATCGAGGCCAAACCTCCGGCGGTCGGCATCCCGCTCAAGCTGGTCTTGAACGCCCAGGGAATCGAGATCCAAGGGGGCAAGAACTCGATCAAGCTCACCCCGGTCTCGGTCAACATCAACAACGGCGCGCTGGAGGTGATCTGATGCCCGGAACCCTCGTCCATCAAGGCGCCATCGTGCAGTGCGCGCATCAGGGACTGGCGCAGCCGACCGTGCCCAATCCACGCGTGCGGGTCAGCGGGCAGCCGATCATCCTGCAGCCTTTCCCCTGGACCATCGCCGGCTGCACCTTGCCACCGCCTCCCGCCGCCAACGGACCGTGTGTCACCGCCCAGTGGCTCGTCGGCTCGGTACGGGTCAAATCGATGGGGATGCCCATCCTGCTGCGTGACAGCCAGGCGATCTGTACGCCCACCGGCACACCTCTGTCGATCAAATTCACCCAGGTTCGGGTAAAGGCCATCTGATGCAGATCGACTACCCCTTTCGTCTCGACGAGCTGCGTCGTACCGCGACCACCGGCGAAGACGAGCATCTCCGCGACTTGATCGAGCAGGTGTTGTTCACCGCGCCGGGTGAACGGGTCAACCGTCCTGATTTCGGTAGCGGTCTCATGCAGATGATCTTCGGCGCCGCCAGTCCCACGGTCGCGACGAGTGTGCAGGGTGCCGTCCAGGGCTGTCTGCAACAGTGGCTCGGCGACCGCATCCTGGTCGAAGCGGTCGAGGTGGAAAGCGACGACAGTCAACTTCGCGTCACGGTGCAATTCACCAAGATCCGCAACCGTGAGCGCTTGGTGACGGTGATCGAAAGGGAGGTCGAGACGTGAGCGAACCACGTCCCGCGGCCGAAGCGGTAGACGACTTTCTCCGCCGTCGTCGAGAAGCGATCGGTCGTCACCCCAGTCAGATCGGTATCGACTACGTCGTCGTCGATCGAGACGACAGCGTGACACCGCCTCGCCGCCGGCTCGACATCCATTTCGTTCCGGACACGAGCGGTGGCGGTACCGACAAGCACGCGGTGCTCGACGATCTCGAGGTGGCGAATATCCGCACGCTCGAAGACGAGGTGCCCGCGGACGGTCTCTTCGAGCTGACGCACGAGCATCCGGGCATCGGCACCATCGAGAGCACCGGTACCGACGTCACCGGCACCGGCACCGCCTTCGTCGGCGATGTCGCGGTGGGTGACGAGATCATTGCCGCTGGCGATCGTCGACGGGTCACGTCGATCAACACCAACGGCTCGCTCGAAGTGGATACACCATTCACCAACGATCTGCCTCCGGGAACCAAATACGACATCGGGGTCGACGTCGACCTCGAGCGTACCGACGATGTGCTGAGCGTGTGGTTCCGCTTCGCGGGTGACAGCGATCCGAGCCGGCGGCGCGCGGGAGCACCGATCTTCACCGTCGAGCTGATCGACGTCGACGAGCTCGATCCGTTCTTTTCTCGGGCGGATTTTTCGCTCGATCTCGAGCCACCCCTCGAGGAGGAGTGTCTCGAGACCTGTCCGCCGCCAGCCGAGGATCCTCTCGAGCCGATCGACTATCTGGCGCGTGACTACCAGAGCTTTCGCCAGGTCCTGATCGAGCGTCTCGGACAGCGTTTGCCCCAGTGGACCGAACGGAGCGCCGCCGATCAGATGGTGGTGTTCACCGAGGTGCTGGCCGACGCCGCCGATCAGCTGGCGTACTTTCAGGATGCGGTGGCCACCGAGGCGTATCTGGGAACGGCGCGTCGTCGGATCTCGGTGCGTCGGCACGGTTGGCTGGTGGGGCATCGCATCGCCGAAGGCACCAACGCGCGGAGCTGGGTGCAACTACAGACCGCCGGCTTCGGAGTCGGTATCCAGCCCGGTACGGGCACCATCGAGAGCGCCGCGTCTCCCCCGCCGCGCGGATGGTGTCACCGACCCGGACCTCGGCCGCGAACGCGGTACCGGTACCGAGCACCGTCGTCCCAGCGCTCTCGATGGTGCCCGTACCGGGCTGGATCCCGACTCCGAAGCCGGCGGTCT
>JBCDBH010000113.1:0-15750 GCA_039184055.1 Acidobacteriota bacterium | reverse complement strand
GCGACGAGGCTGCAAAACTCTCTTGACTCGTCACGCGTCAAGAAATATGCTTTAAAAGCATTTTCAAGCCGTGCAACCCAGCAGTCGCTCGGTGCTCATGTAGCACGCAGCGACCTCGTCTCAGGAGACCATCCGATGCGTCACTCTTTTCATCTACGCGGTCACGAAGGCCGGCAGATCGCAACCAAACGAAGACGTTACTTGACTTGGATCTTCGTTCTCATTTTCGGAACAGCTGGCGCCGCCGTGGCACAACCACCGGCCGCACCGTTCGTCGAACAACCCCCGATCAGTCAGGTCGAGCTCGACGCCGTCGTAGCAATCTGTGGCGACTTCGATTTGGACGGCGATCTTGATGTCGTTTCAGCATCTCACTACGGTGGCGAGATCATCTGGCATGAGAACAGTCAGGGTGACGCCTCGGCATGGATTCGGCGACCGATCTGGGAAGACAGCCGTGGTGCAAGCTCGTTGGCCGTCGCCGATATCGACGGAGATGGCGATCTCGACGTCGCGGTCGCGGCCAGCTACCGCAACGAGGTCGCTTGGTTCGAGAACCCGGGCACGCTCACCTCGTCGTGGGAACCACATACCCTTCCTGGGCTCAATCTCAACGTCACCGGAGTCGCGGCGGGTGACGTCGACGGAGACGGCGATGTCGACCTGGCCATCGCCGAGATGAACGGACTCTATTGGTACGAAAACGATGGTGGCGACAGCACGACTTGGCCACGACGCGTCGTCAGTCAGCAATACGAGTCCACGCAGACCGTCGTGCTCGGCGATCTCGACGGCGATCAAGACCTCGATGTCGTGGCTGGAACCCGACGCAATACACGGGTCGCATGGGTCGAGAACATACCCGGGCTCGTGACGACGTGGCAACCGAGCGAAATCCACCGATCGCCCAGTGAGGAAACGGATGTCGCCATTGCCGACATCGACAACGACGGCGACATGGATACCGTTTCGATCGCTGGCACCTCCGGCGAGCTCGTCTGGCACGAGAACCTCGACCGTAGCGGCTCGAAGTGGCAAACCTCGACGATCGAAGACGGAACAAAAGACACCCATTCACGTGGTTTCGGGCCCTACCCACGTCGCCGGATCACCACCGCCGATATCGACAACGACGGCGACATCGACGTCTTGTCTTCATCGATCTACGACGATCGACTCGCCCTGCACGAGAATCTGAGCAACGGCGACTGGACGACTCGAATCATCGTCAGCCAGAGTCTCTTCCCGAGCAACATCACGACGTGCGACCTCGACGGCGATGGCGATCTCGACGTGATCGACACCTCGCTCACGGTCGATTTCAACGGTTTCATCCGCTGGTACGCCAACCAAAGCACGCGCGAGTAGCCCTACCTCGTCACTGCCGGGGTGACCTCTGTTTCTTCGGTGTCGGCCCCTGCTTGGCGACAAAGCGGCGATCGGCCACCAGCTGAAGAAGATCAAAGGCGCTCAGAATACCGACGATCTTCTTCTCGTGTGTCACCACGACGTGGCTGACTTTGTGGTTGATCATCAGCCGCGCGGCGTGATGAACATCGTTGTATTGCGGGATGGTGTAGACATCCTCGATCATGATTTCGCTCACCGGGGTGGCGCCATTGAGATCCGCGGCGAGATCCTTGGTCGACAGAATGCCGGCTACCTCGCCGTCGCTTGTGGCGACCGGAAGAGCGTGAATACGGTTGTTCTGAAGGATGCGGCGCACACGATCGATGGTGTGATGGGGCTCGACGGTCAAAACCTCGGTGGTCATCAGGTCTGCGATCTTCACATTCATGAGAAGAGCATACGGATGTACCCGCACCGACGCCCCACCCACAGGTGTAGGCTTGCGCCATGACGGGCACACGACGCACCTGGTGGTGGCTCGCCGCAGGTATGGCGGTTTTCGGCACGGGCGTGCCGATGGCCAAGATCGTCTCGGCGTATTTCCCGGTCTATGTCGGTTCGGGTATTCGTCTGGTGTTCGCGGTGCTGGCGCTTCTCCCCTTCGCCGCCATAGAGCTACCACGCGTCGAGACGCTCACCCGCCGAAACTGGCTCGGCCTGTCGCTGGCCGCGCTGGTGGGCATGGTGGGGTTTAGCGTTTTCACGCTCTACGCCCTACTCAGGCTGTCGGCGATCGAAGGCGTCATCGTGATGGGGACGACCCCGATCGTCTCGTCGATCGCCATGGCCCTGGTCGCCCGTCGACGACCTCGACAGGCTGCTCTCCTCGCCGCCGCGCTCGCTGGCCTGGCGGTCCTGGTGGTAGCGATCCGTGGCGATGCCGTCGGCGTGGCATTGATGATCGGCGCGGCGATCTCGGCGACGATCTACACCCTGATCGCGGATCGCGCACAACCCATCATCGATCGCATCTCCCTGGCCTGCATCGCCGCCTTCGTCGGCGCGGTGCTGCTTCTCCCGTTGGGTGTCTTCCAATTGATCGATCGCGGCCTGGCCAGCCCGGATTTGCCCCAGTGGTCGGCCCTGGTGTGGTGGGGTCCGGGTGTCTTGGCGATCGGCTCCGTGCTGTGGCACCGCGGTGTCGATCGTTCGCGTGGCCACATCCCTCCGCTTTGTCTCACCATTCCCCCGTTCAGCGGCATGCTCGTGGCTCTCGCACTGCTCGGAGAAAGCCTCCGCTGGCACGATGGGGTCGCATTGGCGCTGGTATACCTTGGGCTCATCGTGTTGATCCGCAACGATCGATCCCTGCCGCATCGATCGACATGAGTCCGAGCGCGTCATCACGCTTCCCGGGTGGCATCGACCATCGGTGGGATCTCACCCCCAAAGAAGCCAGGGATCTGCAGAGCGAGCTCCGCTCCCGAGTCGAGCTCGTCGATCGCTTGCCCGAGCCGATCGAGCGCGTCGCCGGTCTCGATATCGGCTTCGAAGACGGCAACACCGTTACCCGCGCGGCGGTCGTGGTATTGCGCTTCGCGGATTTGACCGTGCTCGAGCACGTGCTGATCCGTCGTCCGACGACCTTTCCCTATGTGCCCGGTCTGCTGTCGTTTCGTGAGCTTCCCGCCGCGCTCGAGGCCTTTGCCGAGCTCGAACGGCTCCCCGACTTGGTTCTGTGTGACGGTCACGGCTACGCCCACCCGCGCCGAATGGGCCTGGCCTGTCATCTCGGTCTGGCGACCGGCTTGGCCACCATCGGGGTGGCGAAGAGTCGTTTCATCGGCCATCACGACGAGGTGGGCGAGGAACGTGGCGAGACCACGGCTTTGATCGATGACGACGAGCACATCGGCGTGGTGTTGCGGACCCGAAATCGGGTCAAACCCGTCTACGTGTCGATCGGGCATCGGGTCAGCTTGCCCACCGCGGTCGCGCTCACCCTGGCATGCACACCACGCTGGCGGCTCCCTGAAACCACCCGAACCGCGCACAAGCTCGCCTCACACGGCATCGTGCCCGGAGTGTCCGGACACTCCTAGCCAGACCGGACACTTGTCCGGCACGCGCCCGGACAGTTGTCAACGAAACGCTCGTCGAACACCCCTGCCCATTCCCGTAAGCCATTGAAAGAAAGCCAGCTAGCGTTTTCTCGCAAAACTGGCACGCGGGTTGCTCTTTCTTCGAGTGTCGAAGGGAGAACCGATGATCCGCACCACTGAAGCCACCGACCGTCGAATCGAACGTCCATCTCTCGCCCGCCGTTTGCGCTGGCCATTGATCGTTGTCGTCGTGCTCGCGACTCTCGCCGCCGCCGCCTACCCAGCGATGAGCCGCTGGGTAGGCGCATCGGGCTCGGTCGCCCGCGCGCAACTCCGTTTCACCACTGTCGAGCGCGGTGATCTCGATCGTGACATCTCGGTCGAAGGTCGTGTCGTGGCGGTGTCCCATCCGACCGCGTTCAGTCCCGCCGCGGGAATCGTCCGGGTACATGTCGCGGCGGGAGAAACCGTCGAGACCGGCACGCCGCTCGCCACGGTCGAGAGCCCCGAGCTCGAGAATCGCCTGGCGCGCGAACGCTCACAGCTGGCGGCCCGCGAATCCGAGCTCGCCACGCGTCGACTCGAGAGCCGCCGCGACGCGCTCGAACGACGTCAACGAATCGATCAGCTCGAAGTCGAAGCGGCGGCCGCGCGACGCGATCTCGAACGTGCCGAGGCGATTCGCGAAGCCGGTCTCATCAATGTCGTCGAGCTCGAAGAAGCGCGTGATGCGGTCACCCTCGGCGAGCTCGCCCTCGAACACGCCGAAAAACAAGCCGAGCTCGCCGCTGACACGACCGCCGCCGCGGTGTCGTTGGCCGAGGAAGACGCCGCCCGTCAACGGCTCGTGGTGAGCAACGTCGAACGTCAGGTCACCGAGCTCACCGTCACGGCGCCGGTCACCGGCATGGTGTCGCGGCTCGATGTCCAAGACCGCGACGCGGTGACCATCGGCCAAGCCCTGGTCACGGTGGTCGACCTCTCCGCGTACGAAGTCGAAATCGCCGTGCCCGAAGGCTGGGCCGACGAGGTGACGGTGGGTACACGAGCTGAACTACGGATCGGCGACGACCTCCACGAAGGCGCGGTGCGGGTCATGGCCCCCGAGGTCTCGAGCGGCACCGTGGCCGGGCGTGTCGCCTTCGCGACCGAGCCCCCCGCCGGGCTCAAGCAGAACCAGCGACTCCGTGCCCGGCTCGTACTCGACGCGCGCTTCGATGTGCTGACGGTCGAGCGTGGCCCCTTTATCGACACCGGTGCCGGTCGGGTCGCCTACCTGGTCGACGACGGTGTCTTGGTCCGTCGGCGCATCGAGACGGGAGCGGTCGGTACCGGTCGTGTCGAGGTCACCAGTGGCCTCGAGATCGGCGACGTGATCGTGCTCTCCGACATCGCCCGATTCGACGACGCCGAACGCGTGCTGCTCCGCGACTGACACCGATCGAGCTCCATGACTTTCACTTCACGTACACCTCAACCCACTCAGGAGAATTCCCTCATGATCGAGCTTCAAGATGTCTCCAAGATCTACCGCACGGCTTTGATCGAGACGCACGCCCTCAACCGCGTCACCGTCGAGATCGCGGCCGGTGAATTCGTCGCCATCATGGGTCCCTCGGGCTCGGGCAAGACGTCGTTTCTCAATGTCGTCGGTCTCCTCGACGGCTTCGACGAGGGCAACTACCGCCTCGACGGCGAGGATGTCGGCCGTTTGACCGATCGTCGTGCCTCACGGCTTCGCAACGAGAAGATCGGCTTCATCTTTCAGAGCTTCAATCTGATCCCCGATCTCGACGTCTTCGACAACGTCGACGTCCCGCTGCGCTATCGCGGTTTCAACGGCAAGGAACGCAAGAGTCGGATCGAGGAGGCCCTGGCGATGGTCGGTTTGTCGTCGCGTCTCCACCACCGCCCGGCACAGCTCTCGGGTGGGCAGCAGCAGCGTGTGGCGATCGCCCGTGCCCTCGTGGGTCAACCCAAGCTGATTCTCGCCGACGAGCCGACCGGCAACCTCGACTCGGCGATGGCACGCGAGATCATGGATCTGCTCGAGTCGATCAACGATCTCGGAACCACCATCGTCATGGTGACCCACGATCCCGAGCTCGCGGCACGCTCGGCGCGCCAAATCCACCTGCTCGACGGCCGGGTCATCGATGTCGATTCGGGCACCCCGGCCCCGCTCTACAACCCCGCGGTCTTCGCCGCCGAACCGATGGGCGCCGAGGTCTGAGATGTTGCTCTACAACCTTCGTCTCGCCTGGTCGAGCCTACGGCGCACACCGTGGCTGTCCGCGCTCACTCTGATCACCCTGGCGATCGGCGTCGGGGTCGCCACGACCTTCGTCTCGATGGTCCACCTGCTCGGTCGTGACCCGTTGCCCGAGCTCTCCGACGACCTCTTCTACGTTCGTCTCGACAATTGGAATCCCGAGGAACCACGGAGCAGGAACTTTCCGGAGCGACCGCCGCAGCAGGTCACCTACCGTGACTCGCTGGCCTTGCTCGAGGCTCCCGATCCCGTGCTGAAGGCTTCAGCCTTTCGCACCCAGTTGATCGTCCATCCCGACGATCCGGCTCAGCGCCCCTTTCCCAGGATGACCCGGGCCGCGACCCGCGATTTCTTCGCCCTCTTCGACGTGCCGTTCGCTCATGGCGGCACCTGGGACCAGCGGGCCGACGAGACCGGGGCGAAAGTGGTCGTGCTCGATCATGAGACCAACGATCGTCTTTTCGGTGGCGACAACAGCGTCGGGCGCGAGCTTCGCTTGGGTGAGCACGTTTATACCGTGGCGGGAGTGCTCGCACCGTGGCGACCGGTGGTCAAAGTCTTCGATGTCACCCAAGGCCCGAACAACGAGCCCGAATCACTCTTCATCCCATTCCGAGTCGCCGAATCCATCGAGCTCGGCGTCTACGGCAACTCGTCCGGCTGGACGAGCTGGGATACCTATGAAGAACGTCTCTTCGCATCCGAGTCGGTGTTCACCCAGCACTGGGTCCGGCTCGAGACCGAGGAGCAAAAGGCGTCGTATCAGCAGTGGCTCAACGAGTACACCGAAGGGCAACGGGCGGGTGATCGCTTTCTCCGACCGACCAACAACTGGATCCAGCCGATGATGGCCTGGCTCGAAGAGATGGAGGTGGTGCCACCGTCGTCACAACGCATGATGATCATCGCCTTGCTCTTTCTCGCCGTGTGCGCGGTCAACCTGATCGGTCTGTTGCTGGGCAAATTTCTCGCTCGGGCTCCCGAGATCGGCGTGCGGCGCGCCCTCGGAGCCAGTCGCGGCGCGATCTTCGTCCAACATCTCGTCGAGTGTCAGGTGCTCGCCCTCTTGGGCAGCTTGATCGGTATCGGTCTGGCGAGCCTCGGTCTGGCGGTGTTGACCAGCGACAACGCCGGTGAACAGCTGCTCTACCCCGACGCCAGCACCATGTTGATCGGTGTCCTACTCGCCATGGCCGCAGGCCTGGTCGCCGGGATCTATCCAGCGTGGCGGATAGGCGCCACCGCACCCGCCATCCATCTCAAACTGCAGTGAGCGTGCGAGGAGAACAAACCATGCACCTGGGACCCATTTTTCGCAGCCTCTTGCACAACAAAACTCGTTTCGTGCTCATCACCCTCGAGGTCGCTCTGACCCTCGCCATCTGTGTCAACTGCGTCGCCTTGATCGGCGATCTACGCGACACCATCGAAGCCCCTTCGGGCTACGCCGAGGAAGAGCTGGTGGTGGTCACGGTACGGCCCTTCGAAGCCGACTATTTCAACGACGACGAGCTCGCCAAGGTGACCCGGATCGAAGATCGGCGCGTGATCTCCGAGCTCGACGGCGTCGACGGCGTCATCGGCATCACGTCCATTCCGCTCTCGGGAGGCGGTAGCTCGACGGGTCGCCGCGCGCTCGGAGCCGAGGTCAATCACGGTATGCCTTATTTCGTCGTCAGCGAGGATGCCATCGAGACACTCGGTATCGAGCTGGCATCCGGTCGCAGCTTCAACGACGAAGATTTCGATCGCGACTGGGACAACATGCCGGTGATCCTGTCGCAAGAGCTCGCCGACGTGTATTACCCGGACGGCGATGCGCTGGGAAAGATGATCACCGATGGCAGTGAGGAGACCCAAAACCAGATCGTCGGCATCGCGAGTCATTTGAGCAGCGCATGGCCGACCAGCGACTGGGGACGGTTCGCGGCTCTCATCCCCGGAGATCCCGACAGTGGCGACTTCTATCGCATGATGGTACGCGCCGAGACGGATCGACGCGATGCTCTGGTGGCGGGGATCGAGGAAGCGCTGATCGCCCACGATCCGGGCCGTATTGTCGAGGTCGAAACCCTTGCCGATATTCGCGACGACACCTTCTACTCCACCATGGAGCGTAAGAACACCCTGGTCGGTGTGATCCTGCTCCTGGTGCTGGTGACGGCGGTCGGGATCGTCGGTCTGACCGCGTTCTCGATTACCCAACGGACCCGCGAGATCGGCACTCGTCGCGCCCTCGGCGCCAGTCGTGAGGCGGTGTTGCGTCACTTCCTCTTCGAGAATTGGCTCGTCACCACGATCGGTCTGGCGATCGGTATCGGTCTGGCCTACGGGCTCAATTGGGCGCTCTTCACCCTGAGCAACGACGCCGCCCGTCTGCAGCCCATCATGTTGATCGTCGGGGTGATCGCCCTGTGGCTCACCGGTCTCGGCGCGGCTCTCGGCCCGGCGCTGCGCGGTACCCGCGTGCCACCGGTGGTCGCCACCCGCGCCACCTGAATCCACCAACCGACCCACGGGACAGCTCGTGGGTCATGCGAGAATTGCCCATGGCGGAGCCACTCCCCATCCTCATCGTCGACGATCAGGACGCCGTGCGTGAAGCGCTCGGCGTTCTTCTCGACGTCCACGGCATTCCCTACCGGGCGGCTCACGATGCCGAAAGTGCCTTGGCACATGCGCGTCACGAGCGACTCGGCGCGGTGATCCAGGACATGAACTTCGACCGGGGCGCCACCTCGGGCGATGCGGGGATCGCGCTCTTTCGCGCCTTGCGAGATCTCGATCCCGACCTGCCGGTGCTCTTGATCACCGCCTGGACATCGCTCGAAACCGCGGTGCAACTGGTCAAGGAAGGAGCGACCGACTACCTCGCCAAACCATGGGACGATCGCGCCCTGATCGAGCAGGTACGTCGGCTGCGCGCCGCGCGTCTCGATTCCGTCGCGGGAAGCCGTATCCACACCGCCGACCTCGGCGGCATGGTGGTGGCGAGCGAAGCGATGCGCCAGGTGGTCGAGCTCGCGTTGTCGGTGGCGGCGGCGCCGGTGCCGGTGCTGATCACCGGCCCGAATGGCAGCGGCAAAGAGATGATCGCCGACCTGCTCCATCGCAATGCGGTCCCGAACGCCGACGACAAACGACCCTTCGTCAAAGTCAACGTCGGAGCCCTTCCAGCCGACCTGATGGAAGCGGAGCTGTTCGGCGCCGAGGCGGGAGCCTATACGGGTCAGAAAGGCAGTCGTCAGGGTCGGTTCGAGGCCGCCGACGGCGGCACCCTCTTTCTCGACGAGGTCGACGCGTTGCCGCTCGCCGGCCAGGTCAAATTGCTGCGTGTACTCGAAAGCGGTGAGCTGCAGCGCCTCGGCTCGAGTCGCACGATCAACACCTCCACGCGGGTCATCTCGGCGACCAATGCCGATCTCGATGAAGCGATTCGTGACGGTCACTTCCGTCAGGATCTCTACTTCCGTCTCAATGTGGTCGAGATCGCCATCCCACCTCTGGCGCAACGGACCGACGACATTCTGCCCCTCACCGAGCACTTGCTCGAACGGTTCGCCGCCGAATCGGGCGCCGCGCGCCGAGGCCTGTCGAGTGGCGCGCGTCAGGCGCTCCTGACCTACGACTGGCCGGGCAACGTGCGTGAGCTACGCAATCGTCTGCAGCGCGCATCGCTGGTGGCACGGGGTCCCCAGATCACCGCGATCGACCTCGATCTCGCCCCAGCCACGGAACCTTCGGCCGTCAGCTCGAGCCCTCGAACTTCGAGCGACGATCCCGAGCGACACGCCATCGAGGTGGCCTTACGTGACGCCGACGGTGTCGTCACTCGGGCCGCCGCCAGCCTCGGCATCAGCCGCCAGGCGCTCTATCGCAAAATGGACCGGCTCGGCATCGTCCTCGAACGACGGCCACGGAGTTGAAGGTGGCCAACGAACCGATCGACACGCCGTCGTCCGCCAACGAACCCATCGGTCACTCCCTGCTCGGCCGGGTGGCGATCGCCTTTGTCATCACCGTGGCGGCGAGCACGGCGGCCAGCCTGGGCCTGACGCATCTACCCTTGCCGTCGTGGATCATCTTCCTGCTCGCCCTGGTGATCACACTGCCGCTGGGTCTGTGGCTGCTCCATCGTCTGCTCGAACGACCGGTGGCCTTGCTCCATACCCTCGGCGACGCGCTCGACAGCCTTCGCGACCGCGACTTCAGCCTGCGGGTCACGGCCACCGACAACGATGAAATCGGCCGTTTGGCGCGCGCCTACAATCGCGCCGTCGACGAGCTACGTGACGAACGCGAGACCCTGCGTCAGCGTGAGCTCCTGCTCGAAACCGCGGTCGAACGATCCCCACTCGCCATCATCCTGATCGGCAACCGCGGCCGGATCATCGTCGCCAATGCCGAAGCTCGCCGCTTGCTCTACGGTGGCGGCCGACTCGCCGGTCAGCGATTCGCCGATGTGCTCGAAGGGTGTCCACCCGCGATGCGCGCCTTGGCCGTCGATGGCGCGGACGGTCTCTTCACGGTCGAAACCGTCAAAGGCAGCGAGACTTATCACCTGGCGCAGCGTGGCTTTCAACTCAATCGGCAAAGCCACACACTTCTTTTGCTCCGTCGATTGACCGCCGAGCTCGATCGCGAGGAAGTACGGATTTGGAAAGAGGTGATCCGGGTGATCAGCCACGAGCTCAACAACTCGCTGGCGCCGATCTCGTCCCTGGTGCACTCGGCGTCGGTGGCCGCCGATCATCCCGAGCATCGCCATCGTCTGGGCTCGATTCTGAGCACGGTCGAAGAACGCATCGCTCACCTCAGCACCTTTCTCGACGGCTACGCGCGATTCGCACGACTGCCCAAGCCACGACCGGCCGACACCCCCTGGGCGCCTTTGCTCGAGCGGCTGCGCGAGCTTTACCCGTTCACCCTCGACATGACGGATCCCGAGCTCATCAGCCGATTCGATCCCGCTCAGGTGCAACAGGTCTTGATCAACCTGCTCAAAAACGCCCACGAAGCCGATCCGTCGGGTGAGGTCACCCTACGCATCGGTCGAAACGGTACCGACGACGATGCCGTGGTGATCGAGGTGCTCGACCGAGGCCCAGGGATCGACGACAGCGTGCTGCGTCGTGTCTTCGTGCCGTTCTACTCGACCAAGGAAGGAGGCTCGGGAGTCGGCCTGCCGCTGTCCCGCGAGATCATCGCGCAACATGGCGGCAGCCTCAGACTCTCCCATCGCGATGGCGGTGGCACCGTCGTGACCGCCCGTCTACCGGGCTAGTCCCGGCGTCAGAGATGCGCGTGAATCGCGTCGAGCAGGCGCTTCGCCGCGTCGCCGTCGAGCGACCCCGCCGGCCAGCCGATTCCCAGCCCACCCGATGTGGTCTTGGGAATGATGTGGAAATGGACGTGGAACACCGCCTGATGCGCGGCGGCGCCGTTGTTCTGAAGGACGTTGTAATCCTCGGCGCCGGTGGCCGCGAGCACGGCGCGACAGATCCGTGGCAGCACCCGTCCAACCGCCGCCGCGGCATCGTCACTCAGCTCGTGGAGATGCGCCTTGCGCTCCTTGGGAATGACCAAGGTATGCCCGGGCGACAACGGATTGATGTCGAGAAACGCGAGAACGTGATCGTCCTCGTAGACACGGTGACAAGGGATCTCACCGTCGATGATTTTGGCGAAAATGGTCATGGCGGCAGACTATCACCAGCATTTCACCAGCCTGCGTGTCTCACCAGCCCACCGGCTGCGGCTCGCAAACGCATGTAATCTCTGGGCTTGCTCGCTCTTCGCTCCCTCAACGTACCTACCGGTACGCCTCCAGTCGCTCATCTCTGCGCTGCCCAGATCTCACACACGTTTGCGACCCTCGCTGCGGCGCCTGGCGAGACATGCAGGCTAGCGATATCGCCTAACTCATGAGCAAATCGTCAAGAAAGACCGCGACATACCGACCGTTCGGTCGTGCTTTACTTTCACCACCCCCGGGGAGTGTGTGATGGATGGGGCGCCCAGCGGCGACGGGGGTTTTTCCAAACCCTTCGACGTCAGGACGCGACCAATTCCTCGACCAGCTCGAAGACCGGTGCGGGCTGATCCTCCAGCTCATCCGACCGGAGCAAAGCGAAGCCTTGCTGTCGGCACAGACGATGCACTCGGACCAAGGGCCAATCGTCGATCCGTGGCTCGGGAATTTGCAGAAAGGCGATCGTCCGCTGCCCCACGCGGCTGAGCAGCATACGTTTCCACGCTAGGTGGCGGCCGTCTTCATCGATGATTTGTAGACCGTCATCATGGCTACTCAACTCGGCTGGCATCCCGGCGGCGTTTTGGTATCGCACCGCAACCATGCCGTGGAGGCTCGCCAAGGTAGTGATTTGACCGTCGTCGAAGCGCACATAAACTCGTGCACGCATTGTCAACTCCCAAAATTCCAGGTTTTCCCCCACAGACGTACTGTAACAGAACGTCTGGTCAGTGAGAACCCGCGAGGGAGGAAGTGCATACTTCCTCGACGACGGTCGATGATCCCTAACGATCCGTGAACAGACCGTCCGCCGGCCCGGAGTCGTCCGGCCCCGCACCCATCGACCCCGCACCCGCGGGACGCCGTTCGAGCCGCCTCAGCTCCTTCCACGCTTCCCACTCGGCGAGCTGGCCACTGTCGAGCAAGGCGGTGAAATCGACCTCGAACCCCTGCAGACGATCGCGCCGATCTTGACGCAGATCGCTGATCGCGATGACCAAACCTCCGACCGTGACGGCATCCGGATCATCACCACCAAGAGCTTCGGCCAGTTGAGGCCGCAGCATACGGAGCTCGTCCTGAATCGGCGCCAGATCCGCCTGCAACGTGGCGATGAGTGCACGAGTCGCATCGGCCTGATCGGGCGTCAGATCGAGATAACCGGCCGGCGGCAGAAAATCGGGACCGTTGCCACAACCCGGCGCAGCGACCGCTGGCAGTCCGAAAAGCACGAGCATGACAAAGAGGGTGAGGGTGGTTTTCATGAGTTCTCCCTATCTGAGTTGTCGCCGGCAACCGATTCGTTACACGACGGGGTTCTTCGACCGTCCCGAATGACCCGGGACAGAGCAGCTCCAGACTGCTTCAGGAGATAGAACCCACACCCTCGACTTTCCTTGCGGCAGGTTTTGATGGACTTGTGATCCGAGGCCGATTAGCCCCCATTTCTCACCAAACGTTGAAGCGAGCGGTTCGTCGCTACGACGCGGAAACGTGCGTGAGATCTGGGCAGCGCAGGGATGAGCGACCGGAGGCGTACCCATCGGTACGTCGAGGGAGCGAAGAGCGAGCACGTCCAGAGATTGCGTGCGTTTCCACGCCGCAGCCAATGGGCTGGTGAGAAATGGGGGTTAGAGACTGGGTGGCGGGCCGTGTGCAGGGGCGACCCCGACATAGCGTGCTCGCGGTCGAATCATCGGCTCGAGGGCATATTGCTCGAGTGCGTGACCGATCCAACCGATGGTGCGACCGAGCGCGAACAATGCGATCGCCGCCCCGGGCGGCAACGACAGGGCACGGGCCAGGACCACCAAACCAACATCGAGCGTCGGTCGCCCACCCACCAACTCCTCACCCGCCGCCACGATCGCGGTCGACAGATCGGCCACCTCGGGTGACGCCAGCGGAAGCGCGAGCTCGATCAGCGCCCGACCACGAGGATCGCCGGCCGGATAGAGCGGATGAAGAAACCCCGGCAAGGCCTCACCACGCTGAAGTCGTTCGCCGAGCGCGCGTCGTGCGCCAGCCGCGTCACCGGCTTCGCGAAACAAGGCGTCGACCCGTCGTATCTCACCACCGTGACGCTGCCCGGCGAGCGCCGCCAAACCCGCGCCGACGACCTCATACGGTGTCGCATGCGCCGACGCGACACAGCGCGCCGTAAACGCCGAGACGTTGAGCTCGTGATCGGCACACAGCACCAGCGCGCTATCGAGCGCTTCGACCCGCTCGGTTTTCCAGCCGCTAGCAAGCGTCGCGGCCAGCGAATCGCGTCGACGCGCCGAGGCGGCCACCTGCACCAACGTCCGCAGCAAGCGGGCGGCGGTCGCCGCCACCGACTCGGGACGCAGATCGTGCGCCGCCGGATCGGCGGCGGCGGCGAGCGGCAAGATCATCTGACAACGCGCCAAGATCTCCAGATCACGCGCTGCGCGTGGCAACCGCGGAACCCGACGTGACGATCGATCGAAGAGATCGCTCGCGGCATCGAAACGTTGACACCAAATCAGAGCGGCCACCTCCTCCGCCGATCGCTGACGCGCCAGCTCCACGACATCGTGCCCACGGTAGTAGAGCCGTCCCCGGTCGATCAGACTGATCGCCGAGTCGAGCACCGGTGTGCCCCAATCGAGAGCCTTGGGCGCCGCGGTCTGCGGGTCACGACGCACCTCGCGTCGCAGCACCAAACGCTCGACATCGGCACGCGGGTAGCGCCGGCTACGAGGCCTGCCCGGTATCGGCTCTGAACGCAACAGTCCTCGACTGGCGTAGGCGTAGAGCGTGCTCCGGCTGATCCCGAGACGTTCGGCGGCTTGCCGCGCGTCGAGAAAGCGCTCGTCGCCATCGAGCGAGATCGAGCCGTCGATATCGCCTATGTCCGTATCGTTTTGATCCAGATCATCTTTATTCATGCAGCGATGATCTCACGATAGGTTGATCGTTCCATCAACTTATCCACCCTTACATGGATTGATGGATCAAGATTGACAGGCTCTTTTCGGCCGTGGTTGTTTATTTACAGACAGTCGAGTCTGTCAATCATCAAGGAGCCCGCCATGACCACGACCGAACAGACCATTCATCACGGCTTGGAAGGCATCGTCGCCGCCCGGACACGACTCAGTCGTGTCGACGGCCAAGCCGGTGAGTTGACCATCGCCGGTTTTCGTCTCGACGACCTCGCCCCGCACGCCACCTTCGAAGAAGCGCTCTTCCTCCTCTGGAACGATCGATTGCCGACAACGCGGGAGCTCGACTCGCTGCGCGCGAATCTCGCCACGCATCGCCAGCTTCCCTCCAGCGTGACGAGCCTGCTCGTCGAGCTGGCGAAGGAAGAGCGTCCGATCATGGACGCGCTGGGTGCCGGAATCGCCGCCCTGCCGTCGACTGGCGACGACGCCGATGCGATCCGTCTCGTCGCCACCATCCCGTCGATCCTCGGGACCTACACGCAGGCCATGCGTGGCGACGACCTGGCCGACCCACCCTCGAATCTCGGCCACGCCGCCGCTCTCCTCCATCAACTCACCGGCGACACGCCCAGCGCGGCCGCGACCCGCGCGCTCGACACCTACCTGGTGACCGTCGCCGACCACGGCTTCAACGCCTCCACCTTCACCATGCGGGTGATCGTCTCCACCGGCGCGAGCT
The DNA here is from genome assembly GCA_039184055.1 of Acidobacteriota bacterium. GTDB lineage: Bacteria > Acidobacteriota > Thermoanaerobaculia > Multivoradales > J023 > JBCDBH01. Next base: position 623 of record JBCDBH010000113.1, on the reverse strand, counting down.
TCGTCGCCGCTGGCGCGGGTGCGCTCGGCGCGCTCTCTGGCCCTCTCCACGGCGGTGCACCCGGCCCGGCGCTCGATCTGGTGCGTGAAATCGCCACGCCCGATCGTGCCGAGCCCGTCCTCCGTGAGCGCCTCGCGCGAGGTGAACGTCTCATGGGTTTCGGTCACCGTGTCTACCGGGTACGCGACCCGCGTGCCGACGTGCTCGGCGACGCCGCTTCGCGTCTCTACCAAACCGACGGCGACCAAGATCTCTACCATCTCGCCCGCCATGTCGAAGACGTCGCACTTCGTCTTCTACGCGAGCACAAACCCGACCGTCGCATCGCCACCAACGTCGAGTACTACACCGCTCTCTTGCTCAACGGTCTCGACGTCCCATCCTCGCTCTTCACGCCGATCTTCGCCGCCGCGCGCATGGCCGGCTGGACCGCCCACGCACGCGAGCAACGCGCCGAAGGCCGATTGATCCGTCCCCGCGCCGCCTACGCGGGTGCCGAACGACGCACCTGGCTGCCGCTCGAGGATCGATAGCCCCCATTTCTCACCAAACGTTGAAGCGAGGCGCGGAAACGTGCGTGAGATCTGGGTAGCGCAGGGATGAGCGACCGGAGGCGTACCCAT
>JBCDBH010000112.1:0-15773 GCA_039184055.1 Acidobacteriota bacterium | reverse complement strand
TGCCTTCGTGGGTCGCTTTGTGCGCCAGCATCGGCTGACCGACGACGTCGCCGATCGCGAAAATATGCGGCACGTTGGTGCGCTGTTGTTTGTCGACTCGGATGAAGCCTCGTTCGTCGACCGCGATACCGGCCGCCTCGGCGTCGATCTTCTTGCCGTTGGGCACCCGACCGACCGCGACCAGGATGCGGTCGTAGGTAGCCGTTTCAGGGGCATCTTTGCCGTCGAAGGAAACGGTGAGCCCGTCGTCACCCGCTTCGACCGCCGTCACTTTGGTGCTGGTATAAACCGCGTCCCATTTCGTCGCCATGCGTTTTTGAAACGGTCGCACCAGGTCGCGATCGACCCCGGGCATCAGGCCGTCGAGCATTTCGACGATGCTCACTCGCCAGCCCAGGGCCGAGTAGACCGTGGCCATCTCGAGCCCGATGATGCCGCCACCGATACACAGCAGGCTACCGGTGGGCTCGGGAAGCTCGAGCGCGCCGGTCGAATCCATGATCCGAGGATCGTCGGGCAGGAAGGGGAGTCGCACCGGCTCGGATCCGACCGCGATGACGGCGTGATCGAAGCCGATGGTCGTCTCACCGTCCGGCGTGGTGGCGACGAGCGTGTGGGCGTCGCGAAATCGACCCAGGCCTTCGACCACCTTGACCTTGCGCTGCTTGGCCAGCGTGGCGATGCCACCGGTGAGTCGACCAACGACGTCGTCTTTCCAGGAGCGCAGCTTGTCGTGGTCGATCTCGGGAGCGCCGAAGCGAATGCCGTGATCGGCGAATTCGGCCGCCTCGTCGATTACCTTGGCGGCGTGGAGCAGGGCTTTCGACGGGATACAGCCGACGTTGAGACAGACGCCACCCAGATACGGATCGCGCTCGACCAGGATGGTGTTCAGACCGAGATCGGCGGCGCGAAACGCGGCGGTGTAGCCACCCGGGCCCGAGCCGATCACCACGATGTCGCAGGTGTGGTCGACGTCGTCACGGGTGTTGGCGGCGACGGCGGCCGGTGCCGCGACGGGAGTCGGCGGTGCGGCCGGTGCCGCGACGGGAGTCGGCGGTGCGGCTGGTACCGGTGCCGCGATGGGGGGCGGCGAAGTGGCTGATACCGGTGCCGCGATGGGGGGCGGCGAAGTGGCTGATACCGGTGCCGGTGCCGCTTCGACGGCCGGCTGACTGTCGGTGGCGGGCGAGTCAGCTGCCTCGCCTTCGATCTCGACTACGGCGATCACCGCGTCTTGCCCGACCTGATCGCCCAGCGCGACTTTGATTTCTTTGACCGTGCCGGCAACGGGTGAAGGCACCTCCATCGAGGCCTTGTCGCTTTCGAGGGTGATCAACCCCTGCTCGACCTCGACTCTGTCACCCACCGCCACCAGCACCTCGGCGACGTCGACATCGTCGAAGTCACCGATATCGGGAACTCGGATTTCTTCCAGCTTGGCCATCGTCGCGGTTCCCTTTAGAGCAGAGTGCGTCGGAGGTCGCCGAGAATGGCGGCGAGGTGGACGGTGAAACGCGCCGCCATGGCGCCGTCGACCACGCGGTGATCGTAGGAGAACGACAGCGGCATGATCTTGCGTGGCTCGAAGCTCTGGCTGGCGGCGTTCCACACCGGGCGAGTTTCGGTACGCGAGACACCGAGAATGCCGACCTCGGGGCTGTTGACGATCGGCGTGAAGGCGGTGCCCCCGATGCCACCGAGACTCGACACGCTGAAGGTGCCGCCCTGGAAGTCGGACGGGCGACGGTCACCTTTGCGCATCCGCCCAGCGACCGCGACGATCTCGTTGGCGAGCTCGTAGATGCCTTTTTTGTCGACGTCGCGAATCACCGGCACCACCAGGCCTTCGCCGATGTCGACGGCCATGCCGATGTGGATGTAGTTCTTGACCACCAGCGATTTGCCGTCGGGGCTGAGCGAGCTGTTGACCTCGGGGAAATCGCCGAGCGCCGCCGCCACGGCTTTGAAGAGAAAGGCGAGCGGGGTGAGCTTGACGCCTTTCTTTTCGGCTTCGGGCTTGAGGGATTTGCGAAACGCCTCGAGCTCGGTGACGTCGGCGTCTTCGTGCTGGGTGACGTGCGGCACGTGCAGCCAGCTGCGGTGGAGATTGCGTGACGAGGCCTGACGAAGGCGGCTGAGCTTTTTGACCTCGATCTCGCCGAATTGGCTGAAGTCGATGTCGGGAGGCTGTGGCCAGGCGAAACCGGAGACGTCGCCACCACCGGCCACCGCGCCACCCTGCATGGCGGCACGGACGTGGCCCGTGACGTCGTCACGGGTGATCCGGCCTTTACGACCGCTACCGGCCACCGCGCCGAGATCGACCCCGAGCTCACGCGCCAGCCGACGCACCACCGGGCTGGCGTAGGCCTTGCCGAAAGCCTGTTCGTCAACACTGGCGAGGGTGGCGCCGGGCTGAGGCGCTGGGGCTGCCGCGACTGGAGCTGGCGCGGGCGCCGGGCTCGGTGCGGGCTGGGCCGCTACCGGAGCCGGCGCTGGGGCCGGAGCGGCCGGCTTCGGCGCCGCTGTCTCGGCCGGCGCTGGAGCTGGTTTCGCCGCGGGTGTGTCGGCCGCAGCCGCATCCGTCTCTAGCACGACGATCACCGCATCCTGGGAGACTTGATCGCCCACGCTGACCCGGATCTCCGTCACTTTGCCAGCCTGATCGGCCGGGACTTCCATCGATGCCTTGTCACTTTCGAGGGTGATCAGACCGTCGTCGATCGCGACGGTGTCGCCCACCGCGACCAGCACCTCGGCGACGTCGACATCGTCGAAATCACCGATGTCGGGAACCTTCACCTCGTGGGTGGCCATCACAAGTCTCCATGGAACGTAGTGGGTTCGGGTTTTTCCGGATCGATACCGTAGCGGTCGATCGCCTGGCTGACCACCTCTTGCTCGATTACCCCGTCGTCGGCGAGCGCTTTGAGCGCGGCGACGGTGACCCAGCGCCGGTCGACTTCGAAGAAGTCACGCAGCGCCTCGCGGGAGTCGCTGCGCCCGAAGCCGTCGGTGCCGAGGGTGACGTAGCGGCGGTCGATCCACGGCCGGATCTGATCGGCGAAGGTGTGCATGTAGTCCGTGGAGGCGATGATGGGTCCGTCGGTGCCACCCAGCTGGGACGCGACCCACGAGGTCTTGGCGTCGGCCTCGGGGTGGAGGAGGTTCCACCGCTGGCTGCTCAAGCCGTCACGACGCAGCTCGGTGAAGCTGGTCACCGACCAGACGTCGGCGGCGATACCGTGATCGTTTTCGAGCATCTCGGCGGCGGCCTGCACCTCGCGCAGGATGGTGCCCGAACCGAGGAGCTGGACGCGCTTTTTCTTGGCCCGGCTCGACGACTTGTGGAGCCGGTACATGCCCTTGAGGATGCCCTCTGCGGCGCCGTCGGGCAGGGCCGGCTGCGGGTAGTTCTCGTTCATCGAGGTGATGTAGTAGAAGACGTTTTCCTGCTCGGTCAGCATGCGTCGCAGACCGTCCTGCAGAATCACCGCGAGCTCGTAGTTGTAGGTCGGATCGTAGGCGACACAGCTCGGCACGGTGGCGGCGATCAGATGGCTGTGGCCGTCTTCGTGCTGCAGGCCTTCACCGTTCAGGGTGGTGCGACCGGCGGTGGCGCCGATCAAGAAACCCCGCGCCTGCATATCGGCCGCCGCCCAGATGAAGTCGCCGACCCGCTGAAAGCCGAACATCGAGTAGAAGGTGTAGATCGGAATCGTCGGCACGCCGTTCGAGGCGTAGCTGGTGGCGGCGACGGTCCACGACGCAGTGGCGCCGGCTTCGTTGATGCCTTCCTGCAGGATCTGCCCGTCTTTGGCTTCGCGATAGTAGAGCAGCTGACCGGCGTCGACCGGCTCGTAGGTCTGGCCACCGGGGGCGTAGATACCGAGCTGACGGAAGAGACCTTCCATACCGAAGGTGCGGGCCTCGTCGGGCACTATCGGCACGATGTAACGGCCGATGTTCTTGTCACGCACCATGATGTTGATGGCGCGCACCAGACCCATGGTGGTCGACTGCTCGCGCTCACCCGAGCCCTTGAGCATCGGACCGAAGGCATCGAGCGCCGGGACTTCGAGACGGGGCGCGTCGGCGCGTCGGCTGGGCATCGGGCCACCGAGCAGCTCGCGCCGCTTGTGGAGGTATTGAATCACCGGGCTGTCGTCGCCGGGATGCCAATAGGGTGGCTTGCCGTCTTCATCGAGCTCGGCATCCTCGATCGGGATCCCGAGCAGATCACGCATCTGACGGAGCGAGTCGGTGTCCATCTTCTTGGCCTGGTGGGCGATGTTGAGACCCTGACCCGAGTCACCCATACCGTAGCCCTTGACGGTCTGCGCCAGGATCACCGTCGGCTCGTTTTTGTGCTCGATCGCGGCGCGATAGGCGGCATGCACCTTCTTGGCGTCGTGGCCGCCGCGGCGCAGCGCGCTGAGCTCGTCGTCCGACAGGTGCTCGACCAGTCGTGCGAGCTCCGGAGTGTTGAAGAGATTCTGACGCATATAGCCGCCACCTTTGGCGGCGTAGGCCTGCATCTCGCCATCGGGAATCTCGCTGAGGCGCTTTTGCAACAGGCCTTCGGTGTCGCGGGCGAAGATCTCGTCCCACTCCGCGCCCCACAGCACCTTGATGACGTTCCAGCCACTGCCTCGGAACACGCCTTCGAGCTCTTGGACGATCTTGCCGTTGCCACGCACCGGCCCGTCGAGTCGCTGCAGGTTGCAGCTCACCACGAAGATCAGATTGTCGAGCTTCTCGCGCGCCGCCATGGTGAGACAGCCCTTGGTTTCAGGCTCGTCGCTTTCCCCGTCACCGACATAGCACCACACGTAGCGGTCCGAGGTGTCGGCGATGCCGCGCTGGTGGAGGTAGCGTAGGAAACGCGCCTGGTAGATCGCGGTGAGCGGCGCCAGCCCCATCGACACGGTGGCGAATTGCCAAAAGTCGGGCATCAATGACGGATGGGGATAGGACGACAGGCCACCCGGCTCGGCTTCTTGACGAAAGCGATCGGCCTTCTCGGCCGAGAGGCGCCCCTCGAGAAAGGCGCGTGAGTACATACCCGGGGAAGCGTGACCCTGGAAGAACACCAGGTCACCTCTATGGGCGTCACCCGGGGCGCGGAAGAAGTGATTCAAACCGATTTCGAAAAGGGTCGAGCCGGCTTGAAAGGTGGCGATATGACCACCGATGCCATCGGAGCGTTTTTGCGCCCGCAGCACCATCGCCGCCGCGTTCCAACGCACGGCTTGGAGAAGACGTTCCTCGAGCTCCGGATCCCCGGGTAGGTCGGGCTCGTCGGCGGGGGCGATCGTATTGACGTAAGGGGTGGTGAAGAGCTGGGGGACCTCGGCGCCGAGCGAGAGCGCGTGGTCGCGTAAGGCGGTAAGTAGAAAACGAGCCCGCTCGGGACCGTCGTGGTCGACGACGGCTTCGAGAGACTCCAGCCATTCGCGAGTTTCACGGGGATCGAGGTCGTAGGTCATGTGCTCCTCGAGAGAGTGTTGATGCGTATCGTTGACGTAGCCATGAGGTTGCAATGCAAAGACGTTATCAGGTTCGTCGCGTCACCGATGTCGGTTCAACGACAAGGTAAAATCGCTGGCGTCACCGGGCCGCGCGGGCCGTGGCGCCACGGCCTCGAGCCGACCGGGCGTGTGCTACGATCGAACCTAGAATTTATGGGTTCGACGTTCGGTTTGTTAGGTCGAGACGTAACCGATCGATTCCGTTTGAGAGAGCCATCATGTCCCAGTCAGACGATGTGACATCCCCGAACGTGGAAACCACGCTCATCGACAGCCTCGCCATTCTCGGCGCCGGCAAGATGGGTGAAACGTTGGTGTCCGCGCTCCTACGCACCGGTGCGATCGATCCGGCCAGCATCACCATGACCGCGACCCACGAGTCGCGGCTCGAGCGCGTGGCCGACCTCTACGGCGTGTCGACCACGCGTGACAATGTCGCCGCGGCCAAGGATGCGGCGGCGGTGCTGTTGTGTGTCAAGCCACAGATCGCGCCTCGGGTGCTCGAGGAGATCGCGCCGGTGGTCGGCCCCGAGCAGCCGGTGATCTCGATCGTCGCGGGTTTGACCACCGCGATGATGGAGGACCGTCTCGCCGAGGGTGTTCCGGTGGTGCGGGCGATGCCCAACACCCCGAGTCGGATTTGTAGCGGCATGACCGCGATTTGTGGCGGTCGTCACGCCACCAAGCATCACATCGACCTGTCCCAGGCGCTGTTCCGTCGAATCGGTCGTGCCATGGTGCTCGACGAGACGTATTTCGACGCCGTTACCGGTTTGTCGGCGAGTGGCCCGGCGTTCATCTACGTGGTGATCGAGGCGCTCGCCGAAGGCGGGGTCAAAGTCGGTTTGCCCCGTCAGGTGGCGACCGAGCTGGCGGCGCAAACCTGTCTCGGCGCCGCCAATCTGGTGATCGAGACCGGTCATCACCCGGCCCTGCTCAAAGACGAGGTGACCACGCCGGCGGGATGCACGGTCGACGGTCTGCTCGAGCTCGAGGCCGGTGGATTACGGGTCACCCTGATCAAAGCCGTGGTCGAAGCGGCGCGCCGGGCGCGTGAGCTGGTCGACGAGTCGGAGGAGCGAGCATGAAGGCCAAGGTGCGACGATGAGCGCGGTGAGCGCGCCACCGGAGGAGCGAGCCACGACGACGATCGCCGAGCCGCTCCGGGTCGGTTTGATCCAGATTCGCTCTCACCCGGATACCGAGCATCACGAACAACAATGCATCATCGACCAGCTGGGCATCGACCGGTCGCAGCTGGTCTGTGTCAATGTCGTGCACAAGGCCGATATCGCCTGGCGTGACATTTCGTCGGCCGATCTGCTCGTGATCGGGGGCTCGGGCGATCACACGGTAACCCGCGATTACGACTTCACGCCTCATCTGACCTCGACCGTGCAACGCGCGGTGAGCGAAGACATGCCGACCTTTGGCATTTGCTGGGGCCATCATTTCTTGGCGCGCGCGCTCGGTGGCGAAGTGCGAACCGACCCGCTGCGCGAGGAAGTCGGCACCTTCGATGTCACGGTCAACGAAGCCGGCCGACAAGATCCTCTCTTCGGCAACCTGCCCGAGCGTTTCCCGACCAACCTGGTGCATCACGACGCGGTGATCACCTTGCCACCGGGAGCGATCGAGCTCGGACGGAGCGAACGCTGTCGCAACCAGATCCTGCGTCTCGAAGACAAGCTGGTCTACGGCACGCAATTCCATTGTGAGATGGACGCCGACGCGCTGCGTTCGCGGTTGGGGATGTACGCCTGGGAGTACGTCGACGACGCCGCCGAGCTGGAAGAAGTCCACGCGTCGGTGAGCGACACGCCGGACGCGGCGACTCTGCTGCCACGCTTTGTCGAGCTGGTGGTGAAAGGCGGGCCGCGTCAGGCCGGGCCGCGCCAGGCCGGGCCGCGTCAGGCCGGGCCGCATGCAGCCGCGCCGCGTACCGTGGCGCCCGTCGCAACCTAGCTGCGCTCCGGCGTGACGAAGTCGTCGCGCCTCGCGCTACATCCGTCGCTCCCATCGGCGGATCCGTCGCAAACCGCTTGCACCCGTTGCCGCGTAGTCGTCGAATAGCATAGAGCGTCAGGCTCGACTCGGCCTTGATCGGCCCTCTTCCTTTTTGTGACCCGACCGCGTCGCGGTCTGGAGGTTGTGATGTCTTCCCACTCCGTTCGTTCGATGGTGTTTCGTTTCGCTCTGGTTTGCTTGGTTCTCAGCGTGCCGTCCATGGCCGACCCCGGCCCGAGTGATCCATTTCTGTGGCTCGAAGAAGTCGACGGTGAGCGGGCTCTCGATTGGGTGGCCGAACGCAATGCCAAGACCAAGGCCACGCTCACCAAGGACGCTGGATTCGCCACGCTCGAAAAGCAGTTGCTCGAGCTCTACAACGACGATTCCCGAATCGCGTATCCGAGTCTGCAGGGTGATCACGTCTACAACTTCTGGAAAGACGAGAACAACCAGCGCGGGATTTGGCGCCGAGCGTCTCTGGCGAGTTATCTCAAAACAGACGAGCCGCGTTGGGAGGTCTTGCTCGACGTCGACGCTTTGGGTGCGGCCGAGGGTGAGAAATGGGTGTGGAAAGGCGCTGACTGCCTGGCGCCCGACTATCAACGGTGCCTGCTCTTTCTCTCACCCGGTGGTGGCGATGCCAGCGAGGTTCGTGAGTTCGACATCGCTACCAAGAGCTTTGTCAAAGACGGTTTCACCTTGCCGGTGGCGAAGTCGCGGATCACCTGGGTCGATCGCGACACGGTCTTGGTGGGCACGGATTACGGCCCCGACTCGATGAGCACGGCGGGTTATCCGATCGAGATGCGTCGGTGGAGTCGAGGTACCGCGCTCGCCGAGGCTCCCGTCACGTTTCGTGGCGAGCAGACCGATGCCTTCATGTGGGCCGCCACCATGCATACCCCGAGCCGGTCGTACACGATGATTCAGCGCTACATGACCTTCTACGATTTCGAAGTGCACGTCATCGAGGGTGATGAGTGGATCAAGCTCGATATCCCCTCGGACGCCGATGCGACCTTCTTTCGTGATCAGCTGGTGTTGGAGCTGCGGCAGGATTGGACCGTGGGAGGGGCGACCCACGTCGGTGGCACGCTCCTCGCGATCGACTACGCTCGGTTTCTCGACGGCAAGCGTGACTTCGCGGTTTTGGTCGAGCCCGAGGACCGGGTAAGCATCGATTCGGTGATTCCGACCGGTGAGCAGCTCTTGGTGAGCCTGCTCGACAATGTGCGCAACGAGCTCTTCCAGTTCACCCTCGCCGAGGGTACGTGGCAACGCGAGGCGGTGGAAACGCCTGGACTCGGTCGCCTCGGAGTGGTCAGCACCGACGACCAGGGCGCGGGCTATTTCTACATCTACGAGGATTTCCTCGTTCCCGACACGCTCTTCTACGCCGACGGCGCCAGCATGCGCAAGGTCGACAGCCTGCCGGCCTATTTCGACGCCGCGCCGCTCGAGTCGGTGCAATACGAAGCGACCTCGAAGGACGGTACCAAGGTGCCGTATTTCGTCGTCCATCGTAAGGACATGAAGCTCGACGGTCGTAACCCGACCGTGCTCTATGGCTATGGTGGCTTCGAGGTGTCGTTGCGACCGGCCTATAGCTCGGTGGTCGGCATGGCCTGGCTCGCCGAAGGCGGTGTCTATGTACGCGCCAATATCCGAGGTGGTGGCGAGTTCGGGGCCGAGTGGCATCGCGCCGCGCTGAAGGAGAACCGCCAGCGCGCCTACGATGATTTTCTCGCCGTGGCGGAAGACTTGATCGCCCGCAAGATCACGTCGCCGGATCATCTCGGCATTCGTGGAGGTAGCAACGGTGGTCTCTTGGTCGGGGTCGCCTTTACCCAACGGCCCGATCTCTTCGACGCCGTGGTCTGCGCCGTGCCACTGCTCGACATGAAGCGGTACGACCAGCTGCTCGCTGGTGCGAGTTGGGAAGGGGAGTACGGCGATCCGGAAGATCCGGCGCAGTGGGCCTATATCCGTCGCTACTCGCCCTACCACAACGTCAAGAGCAGCAAAGAGGTCGACTATCCACGGGTCTTGTTCACCACCTCGACGCGTGACGATCGCGTCCATCCCGGGCACGCGCGCAAAATGGCGGCCTTGATGGAGTCGCTGGGGCACGACTATCTCTATTGGGAGAATGTCGAGGGTGGTCACGCCGGCGCCAGCACCAACGAGCAATCGGCGTTTCGCGAGGCGCTGGTCTACACCTACCTACGCGAGCGTCTGACGCCACCACCGGTAGTCGATCGAAGCACAGCGCCGAGCGGTGAGTGAGCGGTTCTGAGATGGGTGGGATCGGCCGCGAGCTGACGGGGCCGGACGGTACCAGGATAGGCATCGACCCTCTGGTATGCTGCCGGCCCGCTGGGGTTTTTGACGCCCCGGCCTGGTCGGCCGGCCCCCGTCACGGCCCGTCTCGAGGCCACGTTCCGACAATAGCCTGGTACTGATCTCTTCGTGCTGCGCGACCTCCATATACGCAATCTCGCCGTCCTCGCCGAAGCCTCGATCGCTTTCGATGCCGGCTTCAACGTGCTCTCGGGTGAAACCGGTGCCGGTAAGTCGATCGTCGTCGACTCGCTGGCTCTGCTTTCGGGGGTGCGCGCCAATGCCGAGCTGATTCGCACGGGCGCCGACTCGTTGACCATCACCGGCGTGTTCGAACCGGCCGGTGAGGCGTGGCGTCACACCCTCGACGCGGCGGGCCTCGAATCGACCGGAGTCGAGCTGGTGATCCGTCGAGAGATCGCGCGCAATGGACGCAATCGGGTCTTTGTCGACGATCAGCCGGCGACGGTCGGCCTGCTCGCCAAGCTGGCGCCTCATGTCTTGAGGATCCACGGTCAACGTGAAGAGCTCGGTTTGGTCGATCCTGAATTGCAGCGCTCGTGGCTCGATCGCACCGGTGGCGAGTCGGCCGCCCGGCTGCTCGCCGACGTGGCGCGCGCCTGGGACGAGCAACGCCGCTTGCGCGAGCGTCTCGAGCACCTGACCGGCGACGATCAGGCACGGCGTGAGCGGATCGACTTTCTGCGTTTCCAGCTCGACGAGATCGACGATGTGCGTCCGGTTACGGGTGAGGAGATCGAGCTGCGTGCCGAACGTGACGTGCTCCGGCATAGCGAAGCGATCGTCAGCGCGTTGACCCAGGCGGAGAGCTCGCTCTTCGAAGGCGAGACGGCGGCGTACGAATCGCTCGAGCAGGCACGGGTGGCGCTCGCCCGCATCACCGCCTGGGAGCCCGCGGCCGAGGAGTGGGTGGGTGAGCTCGCCGACATCGGTATTCGGGTGAACGAGCTGAGCGCCGCGTTGCGACATCGGCTGGACGTGGTCGAAGCGGATCCTGGTCGTCTCGACGAGGTCGAGAGCCGGCTCGCCGCGCTCGAACGTCTGATGCGCAAACACGGCTCGAGCGTCGCCGAGGTGCTCGCGCGACGGGCCCAGATCGAGCACGAGCTCGCCGAGCTCGAGGGCGACGAGACCAGTCACGCCGAGCTCCAGACGCAGGTCGACCAGGCATTGGACCACTATCGCGAGGTGGCGACGGCGCTGTCGGCGGCGCGCCGCGAATGGGCGGTCGACTATGGCGCTCGGCTCCAGGGTGAGCTCGCCGACCTGGCGCTCGCCAACGCGCGTTTCGACGTTGCGATCGAGAAGCGCCGCCGCGCCGGTAGCGCGCTCGAGATCGATGGCGAACCCGTCGAGATGACCCGTCACGGCTACGATCGCGTGGTCTATCGCTTCGCGCCCAATCCGGGTGAAGAGCCACGACCGCTGGCCAAGATCGCCTCGGGTGGTGAGCTGTCACGGCTCTACCTCGCCGTCCAGCTGGCCTCACGGGGTGATGACGAAGTCCATCAGGCGTCGGTGGCGACCCTGGTATTCGACGAGGTCGATACCGGCGTCGGTGGCGCCGAAGCGGCGGTATTGGGAAGCAAATTGCGTCGTTTGGCGCGGGGTGGTCAGGTGTTGGCGGTGACCCACATGCCCCAAGTGGCGAGCTCGGGTGATCAGCACTTCAAGGTGAGCAAGGACATCGTCGACGGACGCACCCGCACGATGATCGACGCGCTCGACCCTGACGCACGGGTTCGTGAAGTGGCACGGATGCTCGCCGGTAGTGAGATCACCGAATTGTCGTTGTCACACGCCAGCGAAATGATCGAAGGAGCAGCAGGCCTATGAGTGTTCCTACTTGGCGGTGGGGTGAGCCGCTCGAACCGCTCGAAGCGGTCTTGGCACGGGGTGGCGTGCTCGCCATTCCCACCGAGTCTTCGTACGGGCTGGCGGTCGATCCGCGTGATCAACGCGGGGTCGACGCGGTCTATCGCATCAAACGACGACGCAAAGGCTTGCCGCTCCCGGTACTGATCGCCGGTATCGGTCAGCTCCGCATGCTCGGTATCGAACGGCGCTCGCCGGCGGTGGCCTGGGCGGTCGGTTCGTGGCCGGGGGCGTTGACCGTGGTGCTGCCGCTCGCCGAGCCGATGCCGGCTTCGGCCGGCCAGGCGACCCTGGCGGTACGCGTTCCGGCGCACAAACAGCTGCAACAGCTGATCGCCGATCTCGGTCATCCGGTGACCGCGACGAGCGCCAATCTGAGCGGCTCGCCGTCGATTGTCGACCCGGCCGATCTGGCCACGATCTGCGAAGGTGAAGACGTGATGATCGTCGATGGCGGGGTGCTACCCGGTGGACCGCCGTCGACCCTGGTGCATTGCGGACCGAAGGGGTTGAGGATCATTCGCGCCGGCGCAGTCGAGCCGCCACCGTGGACCCCCGAGGACGAAGCGTGACGCGGCGCTGGGTGTGGGGGCTGGTCGCGGGTTGGATCGCGTTGATGGCGGCGACGCTGAGCGCTGAGCCGACACCGAGCATCGAGCCGAGCGAGCTTCGACCCGGACAAACCGGCTATGGCTTGACCGTGTTCAGCGGCACCGAGCCCGAGCGGTTCGAAGTCGAGATCATCGGCGTGCTGCCCGACTTTCGCACCGATCTCGACTACGTCATCGCGCGCTTGTCGGGGCATGGTCTCGAAGAGAGCGGCGTCGCGGCCGGTATGAGCGGCAGCCCGGTCTATATCGATGGTCGTCTGGTCGGCGCGGTGGCCTTTAGTTGGAATTTCACCCGTGGCGCGATCGCCGGGATCACCCCCATATCTGGCATGCGTCGGCTGCTCGAGCTTCCCGAAGTGGGGCCGCTACCGTCGGGCGCGATGCCACGCGGTGAGGCCCCGGATCTGGCTACGCTGGTGAAACGAGATTTTCCACGCACCGCTTTGCGTGACGAGTGGCTGCGCTGGCTCGGCGCGAACCGTGACGATGCCCAGGGGGCGGTGCAATGGCACGTGGCGGGTTTTCAACCCGAGGCGCGACGGTTGCTCGACGAGGTCTTGGGCACGGTGGGCTCGATCGGCCCGGGAGGAATGACGAGCCGGTCCACGGACGCGACGTCGAGCGATGGCGCGACCGGTGAGCTGGTCGCCGGCGGTGCGGTCGCCATGCCCTTGGTGTGGGGTGATCTCAGCATGGCGGCGACCGGAACGGTGACCGAGGTCGATGGTGATTCGATTTTGGCCATCGGTCATCCGGTCTTTTCGCTCGGCGAGATGCGGCTGCCGATGGCCACCGCATCGGTGGTGATGATCGTGCCCAACTTGGCCTCATCATTCAAATTGTCGACGGTCGGTGAGGTGATCGGTGCTTTCGACGTCGATCGCGTGACGGGTACACGCGGCCGTGTCGGGCTCGAGGCACCGACGCTGCCGATGAGCGTCGAGGTCCACGGCACGAGCGTCCAGCGCTACGCCATGCAGGTGGCGCACGCCGGTCCACTGGTGCCGCTCTTGGTGGCGAGCGGTGCGTTCGGCACCTTTCAGACCGCGTCCCACGACATGGGTGGTGATCAGGGGCTCGATTTCGAGGCGCGGATCGGTATCGACGGTCACGACGATCTGGTGTTGCGACAAAGCTACGGTGGCGACGCGGCGGTGATCGATGCGATGACCGATCTGCTCACCTTTCTCAACTATCTGATCTTCAACGAGCTCGAATCGGTTCGCCTCACCGGGGTCGACATCGTCGCGACGCAATATGCGCGACCCCGGGTACACGACCTGGTCGCGGCGCGACCGAGCCGGCTCGTGGTGCGTCCTGGAGACGAAGTCGACGTCGTGCTCGATCTGCGGGCGTGGCGCGGTGAGATCGAGCAGCGGACGGTGACGGTGACGATCCCGCCCACCGCCAGCGAAGGTTTGTTGCCGGTCTTGATCGGTGACGGCACGAGCATGGATGCGGTGGCGCTCGAGCTCGACCGACCCGCCCCACGGACCTTCGAGCAGAGTCTCGACTATCTTCGTTCTCTGGCGGCGCGCGACAGCCTGGTCGCCTTCGCCGCCATGCGCGCGTCGGGCTGGTCGCTCGACGGCACGGTGTTGCCGGCGTTGCCCGGCTCGGTTCGAGGAGTGTTCGACAACGGCCGCGCCACGGCGCTCAGCCTGGCGCGGCTCGGTGAGCAGCGATGGCCGTCGTCTTTTCCGATCGAAGGTGTTGTTCGAGTAGATTTCGACGTACGGCGCGGGTTGCAGTGACGCAGCGATGCAGCGATGAGGTGGCGATGAAAAGAGTAGTGCTTACGGTTGTGTCGATGATGCTCGTCGTGTCGTCGGTCTTTGCCGCCGAGGTGCGGTTGTTCGAGGTCGATAGCGCCGATGCCTTTGTCGGCGGTGAGGTGAGCGCGGTCAGCGTCGATCCGCTCGGTGTCGTGACGCTGGCGCCCCGGATCGAGCGCCTCACCGGTTTCGACGTCGCCTATGTGCTGAGCGCCACCGCCACGGACGATGGTTGGGTCGTGGGCACCGGCAATACCGGTGAGGTGCTGGCGGTGAGCGCCGACGGCACGGTCAGCCTGCTGCACACCACCGAAGCGCCCGCTGTGTTCGCGGTGACCGCCCTCGACGACGGTAGCGTTCTGGTCGCTTCGTCACCCGATGGCGCGATCGAGCGGCTTCACAACGGCGCGGTCGAGACGCTGTTCGCGCCCGGCGGGACGTACATTTGGGATCTCGCCGCCGATGGTCGTGGCGGTTTGTGGGTGGCGACCGGGCTTCCCGGCGAGCTGATTCACCGTGACGCCGAAGGTCGACAGCGGGTGCTGTTGAGCGGGGTGGACGTGCACGCGCGATCTTTGGCGGTGCGTGACGACGGCTCGGTGGTGGTCGGTACCGCCGGCCGAGGCATGGTCTTCGAAGTCTCGCTCGATGGCCGTGTGCGTACGCTTTTCGATGCGCGGGAGCCCGAGATCGTCGATTTGGTGCTCGATCCCGACGGCGGACTGTGGATCGCGGCGGTGGCCTCCGAGGCCAGCCAGGTGGATCTCGGTAGCACCACGCAGGCGGGTGGTGGCCCCGATCCCGACAACGAGGTCAGCGTGTCGGTGGAAGGTGGCGCGGTCAGCGTCGGCTCGCGACCGGCTGGTTTCAACGGTCCGCGTAGCACCCTGCACTATCTCGATCCGGCGAGCGGCATCACGCGTGAAGTATGGGCGTTCGACGATACGACCATTCACAGCCTGCTATGGCAAGACGACGCTCTGTGGGTCGGCACCGGTCTCGATGGTCGCCTGTATCGCTGGCAGGACGAGCGGATGCTGCTCGACAAGGATCTCGACGAAAAGCAGATCGCCGCGTTGACCCCGGGACAGGGTGCGATCGATCGTCCGGCGGTGGTGACCACCAATGTCGGCGCGCTTTATGCCTTGGGACCGGGGCTCGAGCCACGCGGAGAAGTCGTGAGCTCGGTGTTCGATACCGCCGAGATCAGCCGTTTCGGTACCTTGTCATGGCGCGGCGACACGGTCACCGGTACCGCGGTGCGACTGGCGGTGCGGACGGGTATGAGCGCGGAGCCCGACGATACCTGGACGCCGTGGCAGGGCTTTGGCGATGCGCGTGAAGCGGCGCTCGAGGTCGTGGCGCCAGCGCGTTACGTCCAGTGGAAGCTGACCCTCGAGGGCGATGGCGACACGTCGCCTCGGGTCGATGCGGTGTGGCTGTCGTACCGTCAAGAGAATCAACGCCCACGAATTCGCGCGCTCGGCGCCTTGGCGCCGGGTGAGGTGCTGGTGCCGTCGACCTTCAACCCGAGCAGCGACGTGCTCGAGCCCTGGTCGGAGACCCGGGCGAGTATGTTCGTCTCACCCGATGACGACGACAGCGGT
>JBCDBH010000111.1:0-15812 GCA_039184055.1 Acidobacteriota bacterium | reverse complement strand
GGAACGCCTGCCGCAGGTACGCCTGCCGCAGGTTCGCCTGCCGCGGGCATGGCGCTGGCGAGCACGAGAACGATGAGAGTCA
The DNA here is from genome assembly GCA_039184055.1 of Acidobacteriota bacterium. Classification (GTDB taxonomy): domain Bacteria; phylum Acidobacteriota; class Thermoanaerobaculia; order Multivoradales; family J023; genus JBCDBH01. The sequence continues at coordinate 15,730 of JBCDBH010000111.1, read as the reverse complement.
GGATGGACGGCATGGATCGTCCTGAATGGGAGGTCCCGTATACACGAACACCTCGCCGAAGCGAGGTGTTCATGGGTCGATGTTCCGGTGCGTGTGCACCGAGAAGATCAGTCGATCGAGAAGCTCATCAGCTCCACGGGCAGGTTGTCGCCGGTGACGCGGAAGATCGCGTTGGTGGCGCCGAGAGCCTGGCCACTCGACGCGACGCCGGTGATCGTCGGCACGAAGCTCGGGCTGGTGAAGTTGATACGCGCGCCACGCGAGGCGACCGGCGGGGCGACGTTGTTGGTCAGCGCGACGCCGTCGCAGGTCGAGCCGAGGCCGGTGTTGCCGGCGCAGGGATCGTAATCGGTGTTGCGGATACCGGCGATGAAGGCACCGCTATTGCCAACCACGGGCGCGGTGAGCGCGGCCGAGAAGCGCGCGGCGGAGTTCGGCGACTGCGAAGCGCCGCTGATCAGCTGGCGCTGCAAGACGGCGGCGGTACCGGCGTTGACATCCCACACGGTCATGACGACCGAGGTCGAGTAGTTGCCGGCGAGAGCGAAGCTTACCGTGGCGATCGAGTGCGGATTGAGAGCCGGGTCGAAGAGGTTGCCGACCGTGCCACCGTCGGTGCCGTCACGGTTGAACGGGGTGTTGTTGTCGAACGTGATGGTGCCGACACCCAAGGTGCTGGTGCCGCCGGGGTTGGCTTTGGAGGTACCGACCGGCTCGGTGCCGTCGGCTTTCCGCTCGCCAGCGAGCGCGCCGGTCGCGACGAGACCGAGCAACAGCACAATGGAGAGGAGGGTCAAGGTAACCTTACCGGTGGTTTTCACAGCAAATCTCCCGATCAGTTGGCGCTCGCGCGGGTCGAGCGCGCGGCAAATTAGCAGTCGCAACGGCGATAGCAGGTCGCTCTTCGGCGTGTGGGTAAATCTATCGGCCGTCGCGGAGCCTGTCAACATCCTAAACAGTCAGAAAAAGCCTGGCCCTGCTCACCAAGCGCCGCGGCCAGCGGGCTGGTGAGCCATGCGGGCCTGGGCTCACACGCCGAGCGGGTTCCACGTCGGCAGTCTGACGGGGCGACCCTCGCTGTAACCCTCGAGCTCCCGGTCGAGGGCTTCGCGAAGGTCTTGGCGCCGGGGAGCTCTGCGCAGGGCGTCGCGCTGTGCCTTGATCGCGTCGGCGAAGTTGCCGAGCTCGGCGGCGATCATGGCGCGGGTCCGAGCGAGCTGCCACGGCGGTACCCCCGCGTTTTCGGCGGCGGGGAGCAGGGTGGCGGCGCGCAAACCGTCGCGCAGATCAGCGCGTGGACAGACGGCGAGAAAACGCGCCAGGGCATGGTCGAGCCGGCTGTCGGCCTGGTTGCGCTGGCCACGTTCGAACCACTCCAAGGCGTGGTCGTACTCGGCGGCGTCGAGTGCCCAGATGCCGAGCCACAGAAATGCCATCGCGGCGTCGGGACGCGCCTCGGCGACCTCACGCAGCGTCGCTCGCGCACGTTTCACCTCACCCTGGCCGTGGAGGGCGAGAGCCAGGTTGAGCCGGGCGTCGACGAAGCGTGGATCGATCTCGAGGGTGGTGTCGAAGGCGGTGCGGGCGTCGGCCCAACGCGCCTCTTGGAGGGCGAGCACGCCGAGGTTGAAGTGCGCCCGGGCGTTCGCGGGTTCGATCGCCAGAACGCGCTCGAATGCCGCGCGGGCGTCGTCGCGTCGACCGAGCTGGGAGTCGATGCCGCCCAGGTTGATCCACGCGTCGACGGTGTCGGGGTTCACGTGGAGCACGGCACGATAGGTGGCGCGGGCTTCCTCGATCCGACCGGCGAGCAGGGCTTCCTGGGCCGATTGCAGAAGGCTCTGGGTACCGATGCGTGACGCTGCGACGCTTTCCAGCCAAGGATCGTCGATCCGCGGCGGGGTCGAGCCGGCGCGTTCGGTGTGGTGGGTGACGTCGTCGGCGCGGTTTTGGCGCCGGGCGATGCGCGCCAGGTGATGATGGGTGGCGTCGGCTCGAGGGTCGAGCTCGAGGACCCGTTCGAGGATGGCGCGGGCGTCGTCGAGACGATCGTTCTCGAGCGCGAGTCGGCCCTGGAAGAAGAGTACGGCCGGATGCTCGGGCTCCAGGGCGCGGGCTTCTTCGACCCGGTTTGTGGCACGGTCGAGATCACCGGTGGCGAGGGCGTTTTCCGCGAGGGCGAGATGGACCGCGAGGCGTTGCGTGTCGGAGATGTTCGCGCCGAACCGTGTGGTGCTGATTTCGAGCGCCTGGCGGGCCGCATCGAGCTCGCCCTGGTCGGTGAAGGCTCGGCCGCGAGCATAGGGCCACCGTGGATTCTGGGGCTCGAGCGTCATGAGCACGTCGTAGACCTCGGTGGCGATCGGCAGCTCGTAGGCGTGGTAGGTGGTGGCGAGCGTGCCGAGCGCCGCGACACGCTGTGCCGGGGTGGCGTCACGCACCGCCTGTTGACGCTCGTCGATCTGGCGGACGACCTGATCTTCGAAACCATCGAGGGAGACGGCGAAGAGCCGTGCGTCGTCGGGTGGCGGCGACGCGTCGCCACAGCCAAGGCAGCAGGCGAGCAGCGCTGCCGCGAGAGTCGACCGCCAGGTCTGGTTCATGGTGACGAGCTCCGTTCGAGACGGTGGTAGTGGCCCGGGTCGAGATCGGCGTAACGCTCCGTCGTGCCGTCTGACCAGACGATTTCGATGTCGCTAGGACTCGTCGTGATGCCAAAGCTGACCCGCGGATCGCTCGACGACGCGTAGCTGCCACCCCGGTCGATACGCCTCGTCTGGACGGGTTCGGATCCGAGCAGGCGGACGCGCGCGCCGATCGCCACGCGGCCGGCTTCGATCGGGGTGACGCCGATCCACGAGTCGGGATCGGTACGGTTGAGAAGCACCAGGGGCGCGCTGTCCACGGCGGTGGTGATCACGTCCGCGTCGCCATCGTCGTCGAGGTCGCCGATCGCCAAGCCGCGGGCGACGCGGGATAGCACCAGGTCGCCACCCAGCGGCTCGGTGACGTCTTCGAACGTGCCGTCACCCTGATTGCGTAGGAGCTGACTCGGTTGGTGGTAGGGAAAGGGATCGCCGATTTCGACCAGCTCGGGGATACGGTGCACGTGTCCTCCGGTCACCACCAGATCGAGCCAACCATCGAGATCGAGATCGACGTAGCGCGCGCCAAAACCGTTGATCGACAGGCTCGGACCGGCGATCTTGGCCGCCACGGTGACGTCGCGAAAGAAACCGCCGTCGTTGCGATAGAGCGTGTGCGTTTCACCGGCGAGGTGGGCGAGGAAGAGGTCGTCGTCGCCATCGCCGTCCATGTCGCCCGCGTCGACCCCCATACCGGCCTCGGCGACGCCGTCGCGGTTGACGCCGACCCCCCACAGGGCGGCGGCGTCTTCGAAGGTGCCGTTCCCGGCGTTCAGCCACAGGGTGTTGGCCATCTTGTCGTTGGCGACGAAGAGATCTGGGTCGTCGTCGGCGTCGACGTCGCTCGCCACGACGCCCAAACCCGATCCGGGAAGCCCGCCGATGCCGGCGGCGACCGTGACGTCTTCGAAGGTGCCGTCGCCGCGATTGCGGTAGAGCCGGTCGGGGAGCGGGCGAAACGACACCGGTCCGCAATAGTCGTCCTCACCGCGTGAGGTCGGACAGATGCGGTGGGTGGCGAGGCTGAAGTCGAGATAGTGGACGACGTAGAGGTCGAGATGCCGGTCGCCGTCGATGTCGACGAAGGTGGCGCTGACGCTCCAGAGATCCTGCTTCGACCACGGTCCGTCGACCCGTTCGAAGGTGCCGTCGCCACGATTGCGCCACAGCTCGTCGGGGCCGAGATTGGTGACGTAGAGATCGGCGTGGCCGTCGTTGTCGACGTCGCCCACCGCGACCCCCATGCCATAGCCTCGCGCGTCGATTCCCGACGTCTCGGTGGCGTCGACGAAGGCGAGCGCGTCGGTTTCGGCGAGCTGGTTCAGAAAGAGCCGATCGCTCACGGTGCCTGGATTGTCGACCGAGCCGCCCTGGACCAGGTAGAGATCGAGATCGTCGTCGCCATCGGCGTCGAAGAGCGCCACGCCCGAGCCCGTGATCTCGGGGAGATAGAACTGACCGGCGCGACCGCTGACATGGACGAAGTCGATGCCCAGGGCGGTGGCCTGGTCGGTCGAGAGACCCTGTTCGACCGTCGTCGCGGAGGTCGGAGTCGCGGTCGATTCGGCCACCGGTCGATCGCAGCCGAGCCACGGCAGCACGGCAACGAGAGTCGCGGCGACGATGCGAGGGGTGCTCGCCCAGGCGTCACCTGCTCCACGACTCGTCGGCATCGACCGTCAGTCCCGGTACATGTCGGTGAAGAGCTCGCGTTTCTCGCTGCTTGCCACCACCCAGGAGGTGAGATGGGCGAGCAGGTTGATCTGGGTCGGATCGAGCTCGGTGTCGAGCGTCGAGAAGTTGGGAAAGCTGCTCAGCTCGTCGCGCCGGAGCAGCGCGCGAACGTCGTTGCTCAGCTCGCTCTCCCACACCGAGGCTTTGTCCAAATACACCCACAGGAGATCGACCGTGCGATCGCCCTCGATCCCGAACCAGGCGTTGTCGAGCACCGATAGCTCGTTTTGCGCCACGACGGTACCGGCACCGGCTTCGTGGGTTTGCCACAGGCCACGCAGCAGCTCGGCGAAGCGCTCGGCGGGGAAGAGTTGATTGTGTTGCAGTACTGGATCCTTGGGCTCGGCGTCGCCGGCGTAGAGTCGATAGCCGACGTTTTCCTCGAAGGGTTGGTAGCCGAAGAGCGGCGGCAGCGCGGCATCGACTTTGACGCGGGTGCCCGGGATTTCCTTGCCGGAAGCGTCGAAAGCGCCCTTTTTGGTGGCTTCGATCGCCACCGATGAGTTGAAGAAGGCGATCACCCGTCGAATGTCGCTGTAGGTCAGCATACCGGCGACCCCGGTGTTTTCGAGGTTGCCACCGTCGGCGAAGCGAGTCGGTTCGATGTCGACGTCGGCCTGGGCGTCGAGCACCGGCCAATAGCGATATTCGGGAATGATGTCTTTGAGCCCGTCGAGCAGATCGAAGACGCCTTCTTGCGTCGGATCGGCGAGGGTTTCGAGGGTCGCTTCGACCTGGGCGCGATCGCTGAGATGGGTTTCGCGCCAGACCTCGAGCCGGGGAGCGCGAGCGGCATAGGCCTCGAGGAACTCGCGCGGATTGGCGCGCCAACGGGTGAAGAGGTTCTGCAGGGTCTGGGCGAAGGCGGCGCTGCTGACACCGAGAATATCGGCGAGCGACCATTGACGCTGTTGCTCGACGTCGACCTCGCCGGTGACCATGCCGCCGATCGAGTCGACTCGGCGAAGCGCCGAGTTGAAGGCGAAGCTGGTGACGCCGCCGCCCCCTGGCGCGCGGCCGTTGGCGTCGGTGCCGGGTGACGGAGCGCCGACGATTCCGGTGACGAACGGGGTCGCCTGGACCGGCACGAGGAGCTCGAAATCCTGATCTTCTTCGTTGACGAACATCGCCGAGTTGCTGATCAAGAAAGGCCGATGGTGACGCTCGGGCCCCTGGTCGACGACGTGCGCGGTGACGAAGCCGAGATCCGGATTGGGCACCACGATGTCGCGCGCCACCGTTTTGGCGTCGAACGAAAAGGTCGTCGTCGGCAGCGACGAATCGCGGTGTGGGCTGCTCAGCCCGTAGGGTTCGAGAAAGGCGGTCGCCATCAACGCCTGCCACAGGAAGTGAGCCGGGGTGCCGTCGAACCACAAGAGCGCGGCTTTGATGGCCAGATCGAGCAAGGAGAATTCGTCGGTGACCGCGTTGGCGACGTTGCCTTCCGGGAGATGATCGAGCACTTCCGCGGGCGTGTGTCCCGGCGTCTCGGTGGGCACCAGACGACCCGGATCGGCGACGAAACGGTTGAGATAGTCGTCGTCCGAGGTGCCGGCGGTGAGGTAGGTGAAGGGGATGGCCAACCAGCCGCCTCCCGACACCACCGACAGAGCTTTGGTCTGGCCGAGAAGGGTCGAATCGCCCACCTGGATGTGCGCCAGGGCGCGTAGCTGACCCATTCCCGTGCTGAGCGCGCGTGACCCACCGCCGCTCAGACATACCCCGACATCGCCCGGGGTGTCGCTGGCCGGGCGATCGACAAAACGATCGATCGAGAAACTTCGCCCGTCACCGAACGCGCTACGAATCGTCGTCGCTTTGAAGGTTCCCTTCATGTCTCACACTCCGTGTTCAATCGCGCCAAGAATTATCGAGCCAGGAGTTTACGATACGCTCGCCGCCATCGAGAGTTCGAATCCAATTAGGAGAACTACGTCATGGCCGAGCTCAAGACTCGTCCCGGAAACGATGACGTCGACGCATTCCTGAACGGCGTCGAGCACGACACGCGGCGCGCCGATGCCCTGGTGCTACGCGATGTAATGGCCGAGATCACCGGTGAGGAACCCACCATGTGGGGCAAGACCATCGTCGGTTTCGGGTCGTACCACTACGTTTACGAAAGCGGTCGCGAGGGTGATTGGTTCTTGACCGGCTTCTCACCTCGCAAGAAGTCGATGACGCTCTACATCATGTCCGGTTTCGGCGGCTTCGACGAGAAGCTCGGTCGGCTCGGCAAGCACAAGACCGGCAAATCGTGTCTGTACGTCAACAAGCTCGCCGACGTCGATATGGATGTGCTGAAGGAGCTGATCGAGAGCTCGGTGGCGTATCTGCGCGCGACCCGACCGGCTCCCTGATTCTCGTCCTACTCCGTGCCGACCGTCATACGAAAGGCGCGGGTCACCGCGTGGGCCATCTCGGTGTCGAGTCGCTCAGTGGTGACGATTCCCAGGCTCGACATCCCCCACGTCGCGTTCGCCAGGCTCAGCGAGAGCACCCGATCGGCGTCGAGGTCGACTTCGATGCGAGTTTGACTCGCCAGATCGAGAGACGCCGCGAGCGAGCCCCAGAGATTGGTCAGCGAGGACGCGGCGGCCACCAGCTCGGGGTCGGCGTCTCGTTCGAACAGCGCCAGACCTTCCGGACCGGCGACGAACACCTGGTCGCAGGCGACCCGCGCGGTCAACCAATCACTCAGCTCGGATAGTCGACGCTCGAGTGAGCTCGAGGTCGGAGTGAAGGAGTCGGGCGTCGGTTTCGCAGCGCTGACCGGCGTCGGCGTGCTCGTGACCACCGGGGTGGTCACCGCGCTCACCGGGGCCGCGGCCGGATTCTCGACGGCGCGTAGGAGCGCGTCGAGCTCGGTGTGATCAATCCAGAAGTGGGATGGCACCCGATTCCTCCTCCAGCTCCATACCGAGACGGGTTTCGACCTCGGCCGCGAGCTGATCGAAAATGGCCGCCACCGCCGGGGGCCGTTTGCGCAACAGGGCGAGTGGCGCCCCCGCCGTGCTGGCGGCGAGAAAAGCCGGGTCGCGCGGCACCGCGGAATCGAAGACATACTGCTCTTCGAGCAGACGCCAGCTTTCCTGCGCGACACCGAGCGAATCCTCGTTACGGCTCTGCAGCATGGTGAGCACGAAGCCGGCCAAACGCGCCGCCTCGCCACTGCCACGGAGCGCGCCGAGCAGCTTGAGAAAGCTCGGGATCGAGCGGGCCGCCAACGGCTCGGCCTGGAGCGGCGAGATGACGTGCTGACAGGCACGGAGCACGCCCAGCGTGGCGCCGTTGGCGCCCGGGGGCGTGTCGAAGATCACGATGTCGAAGTCGTCGGGCACTGTGTCGAGAAAAGCGCGGATGGCGTCGCCGTTGGCGAGCTGTTCGAACCAGATCATCGACACGCCCACCGGCCCGACCGGCAGCAGCGCCAGCTGCGGCTCTCGGGTCACCACCATGTCTTCGGCGACCGTCGTATCGCCGGCGATCACCCCCACCAGGCCGCGATGAGCGCGCAGCTTCTGGTGGGTCGACGAGGCGATGCCACCCTGGGGATCGGTGTCGACCACCAGGGTTTTCCAACCGCGCTTGGCGAGCGCATACGACAGATTGAGCGTCAGGGTCGTCTTGCCGACGCCGCCTTTTTCACTCGCCAAAGCAAGCGTGGTGAGGCTCACTCTTGGATCCCGCCTTCGGTCATGCCGCGCGGATCGAGGGCGCGCTCGAGCTCGTCTTCGGGTAGCACGCCCTTCTCCTGCGCCAGCTCGCGCACCGTGCGACCGGTGGCGAAGGCTTCCTTGGCGATCGCCGCGCTCTGGTCGTAGCCGATCTTGGGCACCAGGCTGGTGACCATGGCGAGGCTGCGTTCGACCATGTCGCGCACCTGGGCTTCGTTCGCGGTCAGACCGGCGACACAGCGATCGGCGAGCATGCGGCTGCCGTTGGCGAGAATCTCGATGCTCTGCGACAGGTTGTAGGCGATCACCGGCATCATGACGTTGAGCTCGAAATTGCCGCTCATGCCACCGACGGTGATCGTCGTGTGGTTGCCGACCACCTGCGCGCACAGCATCAGCACCGATTCGGGAATCACCGGGTTGACCTTGCCGGGCATGATCGAGCTACCGGGCTGCAGGCTCGGCAGCGCGATCTCGCCGAGGCCAGTACGCGGGCCCGAGCCGAGCCAGCGGATGTCGTTGGCGATCTTGGTGAGCGAGGCGGCGAGAGTGTTGAGCGCGCCCGAGGTCTCGACACAGGCGTCTTTGGCGGCCAGGGCCTCGAATTTATTCGGCGCCGGCACGAAGGGGTGACCGGTCTGCTCGGCGATGCCGGCGATCACCCGATCGGCGAATCCCGGCGGCGCGTTGAGACCGGTGCCGACCGCGGTGCCACCGAGGGCGAGCTCGGCGAGTCGTGGCTTGACCGCGTCGAGCCGGTCGAGTCCGTAGCGAATCTGCTGGGCGTAGCCCGAGAATTCCTGACCGAGTCGCACCGGCACCGCGTCTTGGAGATGGGTGCGACCGATCTTCACCACCTCGTCGAATTCCCGCGCCTTGGCTTCGAGCGTGTCGGCGAGGTGACGCAGCGCCGGCTCGAGATCCTCCACCACCGCGCCATACGCGGCGACGTGGGTGGCAGTGGGAATGGTGTCGTTCGAGCTCTGTCCGGCGTTGACGTGATCGTTGGGATGCACCGGGCTCTTCGAGCCGATTTCGCCACCGAGGATTTCGATCGCGCGGTTGGCGATCACCTCGTTGGTGTTCATATTGGTCGAGGTGCCCGAGCCGGTCTGAAAGATGTCGAGCGGATAATCGCCATCGTGACGCCCGGCGATCACCTCGTCGGCGGCCTGGACGATGGCGCGTGCCTGTTCCTCATCGACAATGCCGAGATCGAGATTGACCGTCGCGGCATGACGCTTGATCAAGGCCATCGCGGCGATGAAGCGGCGCGGAAACCGTAGCCCGCTGACCGGGAAATTCTGCCGCGCGCGCTCGGTTTGCGCACCGTAATAGCCGCCCGCGGGAACCTCGACCGGTCCCAGGCTGTCGTGCTCGATACGTGTGTCGGACATCAAAGGGCTCCTGTAACGCAAATCGCCGATTACGCAAATCGCTTCTGGCGATTTGCGTAAGTCCCGTAACGCTCCGTTAGGAGCGTAGGGACCGGATTTGCCCGTAAGTCCCGTAACGCCTCGTAAAGAAGCGTAGGGACTGTCATTCGTTACGTCCCACAACGCGAAGCAGCGCAGGGACCTCAGATTCGGTTTGTACATCCCAGATGCTTTCGAAGCAGCGCAGGGACTGTGCTCTGAACGCTGATCGTACTACGACGTGTGGTAGCTTGCTTTTCGTCATGATCCCGAGAAGGCGATGCGTCTGATTCGAGCCTGGTCGCCGTCGATCGTCCTGATCGTCGCCGGTGGCGTCTTGCTTTACTTCGCCCGCGTTCCGCTCAGCGACTGGCTGGCGGCTCCCGAACCGGAAATCGAAGACGTCGCGCCCGCGCCGCTCGCCGTGGCGCCCACCACGCCGGCCGACACCGAGCCCGCGCCGCCACCGCCCTTGACCCGTGACGAGATCGCGCTACGACTCGAAGGTCTGCCCGAGCGCACCCTCGATCTCGCGCTCGCCGGTCGTGACGAGCTTCCCGAATTCACCGAGCTCGGTACCGCAGACGAGGTGCGTGCCCAGGTGATCGCCAATCGATGGCGCAGCTGGGGAGGGGTGTGGAAGAACCGCGTGCGTCAGCTCGTCGATTCCTTGCCACCGCTCGATCAATGCCAAGAGCAATTCGACTTCCGCCCGACCTGTGACGCGCTCGAACGCAGTCTCGCGCTGCTCGCCTCGATCCCGAGCGCCGAGACCTACGACGACGCCACGGCGCGTATCGATGGGGCGGTCACCGTGCTCGAACGCTATTTCGAGCCCCCGCCCGAAGAAGACGAGGAAGTGGACGGAGAAGACGGGGCCGAGGAAGACGATCCCGCCGACGGCTGACGACGATCGTCGTTTTAGCGATTTACACTGGATTTCAACGATACAGCGCGCCGAGCTCGATCCGGTGATGACGCACCGCGAGACCGATCAGATGCGCCGTCACCAAAAGCGTGTAGGCCTCGAGCACGGCGGCCACCGGGTAGCCGAGAAACGGTGTGATCGGCACCAGCCACACACGCACCGCGATGATCGCCAAGACCAAGATGAAACCGATGTGAACCGCCGTTGCGAGATCGGGCTGGGCGCTCGATAGCAAGCCGACATGGCGACCGAGCCGAGGCAGCTGACGGATCCCGAAGGTGGTCGCGGCGAGCAGGGTCGCCACGGCGATCAAGGTCGCGATCACCAAGGCCGAGGTCAACAACCATCCCGCAAAGCCGGCGTCAGGGGTGAAGGCGCCGTGCCAGGACGCACCGCTCAGCCACACCACGAGCGGCCAGCCGGTGAGCACGACGATCGAGATCATGAGGGCGGCGTCGGGGGCGAGACGCTTCGGGTCGACGGTGAAGACATTCTCACCGCTCGCGGTTTCGCGGACGATCGCCGGCACCAGGATGAGAAGCGCGATCACGGGGAGAAGCAGTCGCGCGATCCACAACACGCCATCGAGGGCGTCGACCGAGCCGAGCAGGTCGAGCCCGATCGCGCCACCGGCCAGGCCGAGAAAAAGCGCCAAGGCGCCGCCACGGATGGGAAAGAGCAGCCGTTGCTGCCACGAATAGGCGCTCGCCGACGCGCGTTGACGCTCGAGCGCCGATTCGGGGTTGGTCGGCCGGGTGGCGATTTCGCCGTCGCCGGTGTCGCGTAGCCGCTCGAGACGGGCGCGTAGGGCGGCGAAGTCGGCGTGCTCACCGAAGTCCGTTTCGGCCCGGGCGATCAGCGCTTCGGCTTCCACCAATCGCAAGGCTTCCAGCCGAGCGCGGATGAGCGCGATGTGCTGGTTGCGTGCCGCGATCCGGCGCTGCTCGGTCTCTTGTTTGGCGAGCGCCTGCTGCGCCGCTTCGAGCTTGCTGCCGTAGATCGCGACCTGCGGATCGAGCTCGCGCGCCTGCTCGAGCTTGGTAACCGCGTCGGCATATTCGGCGCGCAGCATGGCGCCGTCGGCGGCGCGGGCCAGGGCCGCCGCTTCGTTGGCGCGGCGCTCCGCCCATTCGAGACGAGCCTTGGCTTGACGGTCGACGGTGGCGGCGTCGATCCGGCTGGCGAGCTCGAGCAGTCGCGGTTCGCGACCGATCTTGGCGATCGCGCCCTGGAGCCGGGTCGCCGCCTGACGCGACGCGCCGGCTTCGATCATGCGTTCGATCGCCACGACGGTTTCGTCGATCAGATCGGCGCGGGCGCGTCGACTCTCCTCCTCGGCGCGGAGCTGACGAGCGCGTTGCCCGAGCTCGTCGAGCGCGGGATGCTGTGGGTCGAGCCGGCGGGCTTCGTCGAGCGTTTGCAGTGCCGTGTCGACCTGGCCGTCATCGAGCAGCTGGCGGGCCTGGCTCACGCGATCCTCGGCGCGATGCCGGTCGGCGTCGCGGAGCCGTGACGCCAGCCGCTCTTGTTGCGCGGTCAAGGCGCTGTGTTTGCCGTGCGCCTCCCCGGCCCGACGCAACAGCTCACGGGCTTCGTCGAGCCGTTCGGCGTCGATCGCCGCGGCGATCCGTCCGGCCGCTTCGGTGGCCGCCTGATTGCGCGCCACGGCCGCGCGATGCCGGCGCGCGGCCTTTTCGGTCTGGTCGAATTGCTGACGGATCGAGGTGTCGTGGGGGGCCAGCTCGACGGCGCGGCGAAAGTACTCGAGCGCGCGCTCGTAGTCGGCGCGATGCAGCGCTCGTTGCGCGTGTGTAACGAGAGTCCGTGGCTCCGCGCCGATAGAACTCGAGGGCTGATCACCGACCAGCACCGCCTCGACCTCGTTGGCGAGACGTTCGTCGTTGGCTTCGGTCGCGATCGCCACGAGCTCGTTGTACCGCTTCGCCCAACGATCCCGCTCCGGTCCAGCCGGCGCTTGGCTCAGCAACGCCCGGGCATCGCCGAGACGACCTTCTTCGAGTGTGAGCTCGATCCTGCGGAAGAGGGCGTCCGACATGGTGTGGGCACGCTACGTCACCCCCTGAGACGTGTCAACCGATTGTCTGGCGGGGTGGACCGTCCGAATCGGCGTTCGAGCGCGTGATACTTTTGTAAAGAAACACCGAAGAATCGGTGCGCGAAGCAAGCAGTTAATAGGGGTGCTGCAGAGAACTTCACGCGCCAGGCTTCAGGGGAGAAAGCCATGTTGATCCCGATCGGTCACGACGAGGATGGGGTTCGTCGCCTACCTTGGGTCACGATCACCATCATCGTGATCTGTGTCGCGCTGCACGTCGTCGACACGTTTCAGGTACGCGATCTCGCGGAAGACGCCCAGGAGGCCTACTACGAGGCGATCCGCTATTACAACGAGCGCCCCTATCTCGACCCGCCCGAACAACTCGACGTCGCGCCACCCGCGATGTGGGGCATCGGCTCCGCCGAGCAATTCGACGCGGCGATGGACGAGCTCGGACCGAGCCGCACCGAGCAACGGCGCGAGCAGCAGCGCTTGGAAGAACTGGTGCAGGCGTGGCTCGACAAGCAGAACGATCATCCGGCGTGGTCACGAGGCGTGGTGCCGGGGGATTTTCAGCCGCTCACGCTTCTCACCTCGATGTTCACCCATGCCGACTGGTCGCATCTGCTCTTCAACATGTTCTTTCTTTGGTTGGTCGGGCCGCCGCTCGAAGATATTTGGGGCCGGCCGTTCTTCGCCGGCTTCTACATCCTCGCCGGTGTCGTCGGTAGCGTGATCTGGATCGCCGCTCATCCCCAATCCATGTCGCCCCTGATCGGTGCGTCCGGCGCGATCGCCGGGGTGATGGGGGCGTTTGCGGTGCGCTATTGGAAGACCAAAATGAAGATCTTTTACTTCTTTTGGATCATCCTGCGGATTTTCACCGGTGTGTTCGAGGCCCCGGCATGGGTCGTGCTCGGTATGTGGTTCGCGGGTGAGGTGTTCAACACCTTGATCGCCAGCGCTTTCGGTGTCGATAGCGGCGTGGCGTTCTTGGTGCACGTGGCGGGCTTCGTGGTCGGGCTCAATGTCGCGGTGTTGATCAGCGTCTCGGGATTCGAGAAGTCCTTTCTCGCCAAACAGGTCGAGAAGACGCTCGGGCCGTCGCTCGAAAACCCGACCATCGACGAGGCCCATGCGCTACGTGACCAGGGCAAGCTCGACGAGGCCTGGAACCTGGTGGTGGGTGCGTTGGCCAAAGAACCGAACAACATCGATCTCGCCGTCATGTTGTGGGATCTGGGTGGACAGAGAAACACGCTCGACAAGGCGGTCAAACCTTTCATGCGCGCCATGGCGCACGAAGCGCGCCGGGGCGACGCGCATGTCGCGGCGGGCTATTTCCGCGACTTGCGACATGCCTTCCCGGACATCCAGAACCAGCTCGATTTCGAGACCAAAACCCGGCTGGCCGAAGCCACCGCCTACGAAGAAGACTACGAGCTGGCTACCGAGCTGCTCTCCGGGATCGAATACGAGATCCCCGACGAGTTGCCGATCGGCCCCCGGATCCACCTGGCGCGTGCCGCCGCCATCGCTCAGCCACCCAACGCTGCGCCGCTCATCCAACAGGCGCTCGAGCGCGAGATTCCACCCGACGTCCATGCCGATCTCGAGGATTCCCTGATCCGGATCAACGCGCGCAACGCGTTTCACAACCCCAACGCCGCGCCGGTCGAGCATCGTGAGTTCGGCGCTGGAGACGAGATCATTCCCCTGGCTCCGGTCAGTGACCCTCAGCCGGCGCAGCCCGAACCCGACGTGATCCCGCTCGCGCCCATTCCCGGTGACGCGGGTGCCGCGCTGCCGCCGATCACTGGCGCCCAGCCGCCCGGCATGGCGTCGCAAGCCATGGGATTCGCCGGTCAAGCGCCGATCAGCGCGGGCGCCGTGCCACCGCCCGCTGGCGGCGTGAGCGCGGGAGCCGTACCGCCAGCCGTTGCCACGCCCATACAGGGCGTGACGCACGATCCAGACATCATCGCGCTCAAGCCGTTGGGCAACGAGAGGGCCCAGCCCGCGCCGGGCTTCGTGCCACCGCCTCTGCCGCCGAACGGCGACCAGCTCGGATCGATCGACGGTGCTTTGGGCGGATCGCCGCCGCCAGCCGTGCCGCATACGGCCCCGCCGAGGGCGCCCCAGCCGCCGGCGGCCCCGCCTATGCCTGCCGCGCCGCCGGCGGCCCCGCCTGTGCAGTCCGCGCCGCCAGCGGCCCCACCTTCTTTCGTCGTCGACGAGTTACCACCGCTCGGTGACCTGCCGGCGCTCGACGCGCCGCCGGCCAAGCCCGTGCCGCCGCCTCGGCCCGCGGCGCCGGCTGCGCAGTCCTTTCTCGACCCGACACCACCGGCGGCCCCGCCCCAACCAGCGCCTCGGGCGGCTTCACTCACGCCGCCTCAGCCCTCCGCGCCGCGAGCTGTAGCGCCCCCAGCGGCCGCACCGCCAGCGGTACCCGCTCAACCCGCGGCCATGAACGACCGTGCCTCGTTCCAGACCCGGCCCGTCGTGGCCGCCGCGACGCCTGGACCGAAGCTGGTCGTCTACGATGCCGTGCCGCAACAGCTCACCGCCGAAAAGATCCGCTTCCAGGTTCCCGGTCAGGGCGCGCGTGCTTTGCCGCTCGCCAAAATCAACGCCGTCGCCGCCGCCGAGATCAACGGCGTCGTCGTCATCGATTTGGTGATGGATCCACCACGGAACCCACAGCGTCTGCGCACCGTCCGCATGCGTAGCGATCAATTCCAGGCGCAGACCATCGTCGGCGAACAGCCCGATCCGATCCGTTTCTTCATCACCTACGTTTTGCGTGGCAGCAAAGGCCAACCGCTACCCGACGCCGCTGGCGTCACGGGCCAGCCGTTTCGCAACTTCCCGTCGATCGCGCAGTACGAGACGCAGACCTTTGGGCGTCGGTCTGGGAAGTAAAGAAGGCGCGGGTTAGCCAAAAACCTCGTCGATCGTTCGAGCATCGAGCAAGCGTCGTGCCCAAATCGAGAGATCGTCGAGCGAAGCGGTGGTGAGCCGGTCGAGCGTCGCTCGATCGAGCGCACCGAATTTGTGCGTCAATTGCTCGCTGATCAGCTCTTGCTGGCTCTCCATTTTGACCGACTCTTTCCAATACGGTCGGTAGCCTTCGATCATCGTCGCGATCTCCTCGAAGTCGAGCAGGTGGATGAACGGTGCCACGTCGTCGACATGCCGTGGCAGATAGGTCTCGAAGAGCCAACTCCTGAACGTCTCGCTGGCCCGCATTTCTCACCAGCCCGCCGGCT
>JBCDBH010000110.1:0-15874 GCA_039184055.1 Acidobacteriota bacterium | reverse complement strand
GGGTTGCGCCGCCGACCCGGATGGGAGCGCGCCGGCCGAGGCCGCGGCAACGCTCCAGGTGGTTCCGGAGGACGTCGCGAACGCCACGCGTGAGCTCCAGCGGCAAATCCAGACCGCCAACCGCGCTTACGAAATAATCGAGTCGGTGACCGTCGAGGTCGGGCCTCGGTTGGCGGGTTCGGAGGGTGATCGTCGCGCGGTGGCGTGGGCGGAAGCCAAGTTGCGTGATCTGGGCTTTGCCAATGTTCGGACCGAGCCGGTCACCGTGCCGCATTGGGAACGGGGTCACGCCATCGCGCAAACGGTCTCACCGTATCCGCAGCCCATGGTGGTCGCCGCGCTCGGTGGCAGTGTGGGAACACCGGCGGGCGGTATCGAGGCCGAGGTGGTGCGGGTGACGTCGCTCGATGAGTTGGCGACCCTCGACCGCGCCGCGGTGGCGCGCCGGATCGTCTTCATCGACGAGGAGATGGAGCGAACCGCGACCGGCGCGGGGTATGGGCCGGCGGTGGCCAAGCGAGTCGGTGGAGCGGTGGCGGCGGCCGAGAAAGGCGCCGTGGCGGTCATCATCCGCTCGGTGGGTACGTCGATCAATCGCATCGCCCATACCGGCACGATGAGGTACAGCGACGAGGTCGAGAGGATTCCAGCCGCCGCGCTTTCGAATCCCGATGCCGATGTGCTCGCCGCCCAGATCGCCTTGGGAGAACCGGTGGTGTTCCGTCTCGATCTCGGCTGCGAATACTTCGGTGAGAAGGAGTCCGCGAACGTCATCGGTGAGATCGTCGGCGCCGAGTACCCCGACGAGATCGTTCTCGTGGTCGCGCATCTCGATTCCTGGGACCTCGGCACCGGTGCGATCGACGATGGCTCGGGAATCGGGATCGTCACCGAAGCGGCGCGTCAGATCGGTCTCTTGTCGATGACCCCCAAACGCACCGTGCGCGTGTTGCTCACCGCCAACGAGGAATTCGGTTTGTCGGGCGCGCGCGCCTACGCCGAACGCTACGAGCTCGACATGGCGAGTCATGTCGGCGCAGTCGAAGCCGACTTCGGCGCCGATCACGTGATCTCGTTCCGCTCGTGGGTGGCCGATAGCGACCTGCCGCTGATCCAGGACATCGCCACGCTGCTCGAGCCACTCGACGTGCCGTACGATGGCAATACCGGTCGTGGTGGCGCGGATCTGATTCCGCTACGTCCGCTCGGGGTTCCGGTATTCGATCTGTCCCAGGACGGCACGAAGTACTTCGACACCCATCACACCATCAACGACACGCTCGATCGAATCGATCCCGAGGGTTTGACCCACAACGTCGCCGCGTACGCCACCTTGGCTTGGGTGTTGGCGGCGGTCGAACCGGGGCTCGAACGCGCGCCCGAGCCACCGGCGCGCTAGCGTACAGGCTCAGCTAACGCCGCTCCTCGACTAGCGCTATTCCTCAACTAACGCCGCTCCTCAACTAACGCTGTTCCTCGAGCTCGCGTTCGAATTCGATCCGCTCGATCAGGCGCTCGGTGGTGCCGAGCGCTTGAAGCGGAACGAACACCGCCACGACCAGGCAGAGAATGGCGATTACCAGGAGTACCCAGGCGCGTAGCCGAGCCGGTGGCCCCGAGAGGATCGGTGTGTCTTTGACCACGAGCGTGCCCCGTGGCGGAAACATGCCCGCGCGCAAGGACCGAAACGCCAGCCAGCCTAGATAAGCGCCGAGCAGCGCGAAAAGCGCGCCGGCCGGTAGGAAAATCCATCGCGCCAGGTCGGCGAGCGCACGCGCCGCCGCGGCGGTATCGTGATTCGCCAAGCGGGTGAGATCATCGAGGTAGACTTGGAAAAGGTGCAAACCCGCCGCGCCGAGACCCGCGAATACAATGAGGCTCGCGAGCACGATGCGGCGACTCCAAGGATGAGCCCGGAGGATCGGTGCGTCGTCCATGCGGGAATGCTAGCAGTCTAGAGGCTGTTTTCAGCACAGCCACTACGCTCCTTCGGAGCGATCCGTGACTTGCGAAAATAGCCAGAGGCTATTTTCAGCACAGTCCACTGCGCTCCTAGGAGCGACAGTTCTTCGACAGTGGAGATCCATCATGTTTAGGTCCATCACGAATTCCTCTCCCTCTCGTCGATTCTTCCCCGTGTCTCTTTGGTTGCTCGTCGTCGCCCTCTGTGTGGGTGTGGCGAGCTTTGTCGTCGCGCAAGAACCGACCGACGACAAGCCGGCCGACGACGCTCAGCCGATT
This sequence comes from Acidobacteriota bacterium, assembly GCA_039184055.1. Classification (GTDB taxonomy): domain Bacteria; phylum Acidobacteriota; class Thermoanaerobaculia; order Multivoradales; family J023; genus JBCDBH01. The sequence continues at coordinate 13,633 of JBCDBH010000110.1, read as the reverse complement.
GTCGAGCGAGCCCGTCTCGCCACCGATGAGGCTCCCGAAGCCGAACCCGAGACACCGCCCGTTCAGGCGGCTCCCGTGGCGACCGAGGTCGCTACCGACGACAAGGTCGTGACCGCCCGGATGAAAGGACCACCGGGCAATCGACGAGTGCGGATCGTCCGTCAGCTGATCGAGGACGCCGGACGCGTCGATTGGCATCGCAACGGCAACCTCGTCTTCGACCGCAAGGTCGACGGGGTCTACGAGATCCATCAAGCCAGCGCCACCGGTGACGGGGACATCTGCCTGACCTGCGACAACCGCGAGCTCCGGGGCGCGCACAAGACCTCGCCGAGCTGGTATGGCAACGGCAGCTACGTCGTTTTCCAGGTACAGCCCGCGCGCGCCGCGCGTCGCCTCAAGCAAGACGCGGGGATGATGGCGACGCCGTATCGCGGTCTCCATGCCGAAGTCTGGGCTTATGGCAAAGCGGACCGTGACACCTGGCAGCTGGCCGAGCCGCTCAGCGGTGCTCTCAACGAGCCACATCTTTCGGCCGAGCCGGGGCGCATCGTCTGGAGTGAACGCGAGACCAATCGTGGACGGAGTACCTTTGGCGGCTGGGCTCTGGTGGTTGCCGATCTCGAATTTCGTCGTGGCATCGCTCGCTTGCGCGACAGCGAGTTCTATCGCCCGGCGGCCGAGGATCGCTATCTCATGACCCACGGTTTTACCCCAGACGAACGTGGCGTGCTGTTCTCGGGTGTTCCCGCCGACGAGGTCTATGGTGAAACCGGTCTCGATTTGATGGTCTTCGACATCGAAAGCGAGACGGTCGACGTCCTGACCCGAACCCCCCGTGAACGAGACGGCGCGGCGCATTACACGGCCGACGGCGAGTCGCTGATCTGGGCCACCAACCGGGGTCTCGAAGGTCGGCCGAACGGCTTGCCCTACCGTAGCGATCTGTGGATCATGCCCGCCAACGGCAAAGGCATCGCCGAGCGCTTGACGTTCTTCAACGACCCGGCGTCCGATCACTATCTCGACGAAGCCTTGATCGACGACTTCGTACTATCACCCGAAGGCGATGCTCTCGCCGCGCACGTGCTGTCTCGGCCGTTGGGTGGAGAAGCCACCGAGGCGATCTGGCTGGTGCAGTTCCGTCGCACCTCCGGTGATCCCTGAGGGACGGCATTGTTGAAGACTGAAGTCGACGTCGTAATCGTGGGTGGCGGCATCATGGGTGCCGCCACCGCCGCCACGCTCGCCCGACGTGGTGAGCGGGTCGCCCTGCTTGAACGACGCCAGATCGGTCACGATCGTGGCAGCTCTCATGGCGACGGCCGGATCGTTCGACTGACCTACGCCGAGCCCGACTACGTCGCCATGGCTCTGCGTGGCTACGACGGCTGGCGCAAGCTCGAACGAGCTTCGGGCGAAGAGCTGCTGGTCACCTGTGGCGGTCTCGATATCGGGCCTGAAGGGCACGAGGTCGTGCGATCGATCCACGAGATGATGCGCGAGGCCGGGGTGGCATGCGAGCTCCTGACTGCGTCGGCGATGACGGAGCGCTTTCCACAGTTACGCGCCTCTGAGTCGGCCGACGCGCTCTTCCAGCCCGCGACGGCAGTGATTCGAGCCGAGGCCGCCTGGCGTACCTACGTCGATCGCGCGATCGTGGACGGCGCCGAGGTCGAGGAGGGAGTCGAGATCACCTCCATGCAGACCGGACTCGGCGTGACCGTCGAAGCGGCCGACGGTCGGTCGTGGCGCGCCGAGCGTCTGGTGCTCACTGCCGGTGCCTGGACCAACAAGTTCTTGACGATGCTCGACGAGCCGACCTTGCCTCTCGAGACGACTCATGAGCAGGTGGCGTACCTCTCGCCCCGCGAAGCGCCCGTGTCCCACGGCCCGGACCGTCTTCCGACCGTCATCGACTACTTCGATACCCCGCTTTTCTACTCGCTGCCACGGATGAGCGCCGAAGGATCTCATGCCGGGGTCAAAATCGGTTGGCATCGTAGCGGCGCGCCGGTGGATCCCGATCTGTCGCCACGTCCGCCGCGTCCCGAGTTTCTCCAGGCGATCGCGGGCTTCACCCGTCGGCGTTTCCACCATCTCGACGACCCGCCCACGACGGTGGTCGATTGTCTCTACACCAACACACCTGACCATCACTTCGTGCTCGATCGGTTACCCGGGTCGACACCGATCGTCATCGGTGCTGGATTCTCGGGTCATGGATTCAAATTCGCGCCGGCGGTCGCCGAGGTGCTCGCCGCCTTGAGCCGTGACGAGCCCACGCCCGTCCCGCTCGATAGTTTTCGCTTGGCCCGCTTCGCGGGCGCCACGGTTGCGCCCCACGTCGGTGCCTGAGCCATCGTTCGAACCGATTGGAGATTTCGCGTATGACCACCACCGCCACCGCCACCCAAAGCGCCGAGACCGCGCCCCGGCGAACCGACCAGGCCAACAAGCTCACTCGCCAGATGACCAATCGCTGGCTGATGCGGAGCTATATGCTGAGCAAGCTGCCGCTCGGGTTCTTCGCCGGGTTGCGGGTCGACGAGCTCGATGCCGCTCGCTGCACGGCGAGCGTGCCCTACGGTTGGATGACCACCAATCCCTTTCGCTCGACCTATTTCGCCGCCCAGGCGATGGCGGCCGAGATGTCGACCGGCGCGCTCGCCATGCTCGCGGTGCGTAGCGCACCGGCGTCGGTGGCGATGCTGATCACCGGGCTCGAGGCCGAGTTCGGCAAGAAGGCGACGGACCGTGCCTTCTTTACCTGTACCGGTGGCGACGAGCTCTTCGCCGCCGTGGCGCGCACCGTCGAGACGGGCGAGGCGGCCACCGCGACGGTCACCACGATCGGCAAGATGGCCGATGGCACCGAAGTGGCTCGTTTCTCGTTCACGTGGTCGTTCAAGCGACGCAGCCGTAGCTGATCCGAGCCCGGCCAGCGCATCGCGCGATGCACCGAGGAATGTGAAAAGATTTGGTCACATGAAACTGTCTTGGTTCCGCGCACCGGATGTCGACCAGCTGATCGCCGACGGCAAATGGGATCGGGCGATCCGCAGGCTCGAAGGCTTGCTCGACGACGAGCCCGAGAATCGACGCTTGCGGCAATTGCTCGGTGATCTCTTGGCACGCGCCGGGCGCACCGACGAAGCGATCAAGATCCTGTCGCGGCTCGCCGACGAGCTGGCTACCGAAGGCTTCTTCGCCAAAGCGGTCGCGGTGGTCAAGAAGATGCAGCGTTTGGCGCCGGATCGTGGCGATCTCGAGGTCTATCTCGCCGACCTCCTCATGCGTCAGGTTGCCGAGGATCAGGCCAACAACGGTCGTTCCTCGGTCGCCAGCCTGAGCGGGGTGGCGCGTACGCCACTCTTTCGTGATCTCGATGCCGAAGAGCTGGTCGCGCTGGTGCGTGGCCTCGCGTTGCGCAACTTCGCACCGGGTGAGATCGTCTTCGCCGAAGGCGAGCTCGGTCACAGCCTCATGTTGCTCGCCAGCGGGACGGTGCGGGTGTATGTCGCCAACGACCGTCACGTGCAACGAGAAGTGAGACAATTGGGTGCCGGCAGCTTCTTCGGTGAAATCGCCATGATCGCCGAAGGCCCGCGTACCGCCACCATCACGGCGAGCGAGTATTGCGAGGTGCTCGAGCTCGACCGTGAAACAGTGCGCTCGATCGTCGCCAGCCATCCACGGGTGCGCGACGTGCTGCGCTCCTTTTGCCTGGCGCGCGCCGACAGTATCGAGGAACGCCGAGCTCGTTTGACGGGCATCGACAACGGAGGAGGGGACGATGAGGAAAACCTGGCCGCTGGACGGTGATACCCGCGACAAAGTCCGCGATGCGTTGCGCAAGTCGATTTGGTTCGGCTCGCTCGACGAAGCGCAGCTCGATTCGGTGCTCGAGCTCGGCACTCTGGTCGGTTTCGACAAAGAAGACGTGATCGTCGGTCAAGGCGACCCGTCCGACGTCTTTTTTCTCCTGGTCAAAGGCGCGGTGCGATTCGAAGGTGGCGAGCGTGTCGATCCGATCGAGCTCGGTCGTGCCCGCGCGCCGTTCAGCTTCGGTGAGCTCGGCGTTTTGCTCGACAAGGAGCGATCGGCCACCGTCGTGGCGATGAGCCCGGCCCTGGCGCTCGAGCTTCAGGCCAACGATCTCGGCCGGATGATCGAGACGCTGCCCGGTTTTGGTTTGTCGCTGATCCGCACCCTGGCATCGCGACTCGCCAAGGTCACCGAGCTGGTGCCTTTGCCCGATCACACCGAAGGTCGACCGATCGATCCGCAGGCTTTTGGCCTCTTGCCTCTACCCTTCATGTTGCGTCACCGCGTCGTCGGCTTGGCGGTCGAGGACAACGACTTCACCGTCGGCTTCGTCGAGCAGGTCACGCCCGAGGTTCTGGCGGGGATTCGTCAACACGTACCGGGGGTGACCATTCAACCGGTCACCGTCGACGCCGAGCGCTACAGCGAATTGATGCGCTCGCGCGGTGGAGTCGAAGGGTGGGAAGCACGCGCCCAGGTGCCGCCGGTCCACCTCTCACCCGTGGTGCCCCAGCTTTCCGCCTTGCTCGAACGGATGGTCGCCGAAGGCGCGTCGGACCTGCATCTTTCGCCGGGTCGCCTGCCGCATTGGCGGATCGACGGCGACATTCGGGAGCTCGAGGATTTGCCACCGCTCGGCCCCGAGGAAGTGGTCGAGCTCTTTCGTCCGGTGCTCGAGCCGTGGCAGGTCGAGGAGCTCGAAGAGCACCAGGACGTCGACGCGGCCTTTTCAGTCGCCGACGTCGGTCGCTTCCGGGTCAATCTCTACCGCACCTCGCGGGGTACGGGGGCGGCGGTGCGTCTGGTGCCGAGCCAGATTCTCACCCCGCGTCAACTCGCCTTGCCTGAAACCGTCCTGCGGTTTTGCGACTATCCCCACGGCCTGGTGTTGGTCACCGGACCGACCGGGAGCGGTAAGACGACCACCCTCGCGGCGCTCATCGATCACATCAACCGCAGTCGTCGTCGCCACATCATCACCCTCGAAGATCCGATCGAATTCGTCCATCAGGACCGTCGTTCGCTGATCGACCAGCGCCAGCTCGGCAGCCACGTGCCCGACTTCAGCCGTGGCCTACGCGCCGCGATGCGTGAAGATCCCGACATCGTTTTGGTGGGTGAGATCCGCGATGCCGAGACCATGGCCCTGGTGCTCAAGGTCGCGGGAACCGGTCATCTGGTGTTCGCAACCCTGCATACCTCGACGGTCACGCGCACGCTCGATCAGGTCGTCGAGATGTTCCCGGGTACCGAGCAGAGTCAGGCACGCTCCAACCTGGCCGATGTGTTGCGCGCGGTGAGCTGCCAGCACCTGGTCAAGAAACGGGGTGGCGGACGTCTCCCGGCGATGGAGCTGTTGATCGCTTCGCCGGCGACCCGCTCGATGGTGCGTGACGGCAAGACCATGCAGATCGAGAGCGCTATGCTGACCGCCAAGGCCGATGGCAATCTCCTCCTCAACGAGACCCTCACCGAGCTGGTGCGGGGTGAAAGGGTGACCTTCGAAGAGGCGTTGTCGGTGACCTACGATCGTCGCGACCTGAGCAAGCGTCTCGGGCGCGACGTCTAGGCGTCAGCGTCGAGTCGACCAAAACGATGCGTTGTCAGAAATGCGGCTTCGAGAATCCACGCGGATTTCGTTTCTGTGGGCAATGCGGCACGCCACTGGTCGCCGAGACGCCTCCCGCTCCCGCCCCCGCCGCCGACGAGCCCGCGCGGGTCGAAGGAGCGTCGGCCGAGCGTCGGTGGTTGTCCACCATGTTCTGCGATCTCGCCGGTTCGACCGAGCTCTCGGCACGGCTCGATCCCGAAGAGCTACGCGAGGTGGTGCGCGCGTACCAGAGCACCTGCGCGCGCATCATCGAACGGTTCGACGGCACCATCGCCCAATACCTCGGCGACGGCATTCTGGTCTATTTCGGCTATCCCAAAGCCCATGGTGACGATGCGCAACGAGCGGTGCTCGCCGCCCTCGAGATCATCGACGCGATTCCCAAGCTGACCACCCCGAGCGGCGAGCCCCTCGCGGTGCGGATCGGCATCGACACGGGGCTGGCCGTGGTGGGTGAGGTGGGCGCCGGTCAGCGTCGTGAGCAATTGGCGCTCGGGCAAACTCCGAATGTCGCGGCGCGACTGCAGGCGTTCGCCGAGCTCAACACCGTGCTGATCAGTCAACCGACCCGGTTCTTGCTCGGTGACGAGGTCTTTTGCCGTTCGATGGGGGAGCGAACGCTACGCGGTGTCAACGAGCCGGTCCACATTTACCAGGTGCTTCCGGCCGGCGGCACCGACACCCCGCCCGCCCGCGTCACCCGCCGACCGACGCCACCGGTCGGTCGTGAAGAAGAGCTCGACGAGCTGCTCGGTATCTGGCGTGACGTCCGTAACGGTGAAGGGCGGGTCCTGCTCATCGAGGGCGAGCCCGGCATCGGCAAGACGCGGCTTTTGCAGCTTTTCTTCCACGCCATCAGCAAGACCTCGCATCGGGTCCTACGGGCTCAATGCTCGGCCTACGATCGTGAAAGCGCCTTCGCGCCCCTGGTCGAAATCCTTCGTCACGTGGTCGGGCAGGGGAAGTCTTCGCTCGACATCGATCGACTCGAGCTGGAAATGGCGCGTCAGGCGCTACCGCTCGACGAGACCGTGCCCGTCTTGGCGACGTTGTTGGCGCTCGACCCGCCGACGCACCGGCCACCGCCGCCCAAAGAGCCCGACGAGCGTCGCGCCGCCACCAATCTGGCGTTGATCCGCTGGCTGTTGGCCCGCGCCACGCGCCGGCCGCTGGTCTTGGTGATCGAAGACGTGCACGAGATCGACGCCTCGACCGTCGAGCTGCTCTACGAGCTCGGACGCAAGATCGCCGAGACACCGATTCTGGTGATCCTCACCGGCCGCCCCGGTGGCGCCTTCGAGGCCTTTTCCGAGCTGCCGGCGCGCCGTCTGCGTCTCGGCCGCCTCGACGACGAGGCCGCCGCCGCGATGATCCTGTCGATTCCCGATGGCGATCGTCTGCCGCCGGCGTGGGTACGTGAACTGGTGGCGCGGAGTGATGGCGTGCCGCTATATATCGAAGAGCTCACCCGCGCGGTGCTCGAGATCGAAGGGGCGAGCGCCGGCACCGGCAACATCCCGGTACGGCTCCACGAGCTCTTGTTGTCTCGTCTCGACGGCTTTGGTGGCGACAAGGCCTTGGTGCAATGGGCGGCGACGCTCGGACGTCGTTTCGATCGCGAGCTGCTCGCCTCGGTGACCCATATCGGCAAAGACGCGATCGATCAGGCGGTCGAACGGCTGATCGACGCCGGTCTGTGGGTCGAAGCCGACGGCGCGCTGGTGTTTCGCCAGGGCCTGCTCCAAGAGGTCGCCTACCGCTCCTTGCTCAAGCGACAGCGACGGCGCTACCACGAGCGGATCGCCGAAGTGGTGGTGCACAGTTTCGCCGATCTGGCGACCGCGCGACCCGAGCTCGTGGCACACCATTTCACCGAAGCCGAGCGTTTCCCGGACGCGGTGCACTATTGGACCCGTGCCGGTCAACGCGCCGCTATGCACGGCAGCCTGGAGGCACGCGGGCACTTCATTCGTGGGCTCGAGCTTTTGGAGAACCAGCCACCATCCGAGGCCCGTGACGCCGCACGTCGGGCGCTCGAGGCGGCGCTCGCCGAAATCGATACCGCCCCGAGCATGCGGATCTATCCCACGACCACGTAACTCAGCCTAGACAACGATATTCACCAGCCGGTCGGGAACGACGATGACCTTCCTCGGGGTCTTGCCATCGATAAAGCGCTGCGCGCTCTCCGAGGCCAGCGCCATGTCGTGGAGCACCTGACGATCGGTGCCACGCTCCACCTCGAGGCGGTCGCGTAGCTTGCCGTTCACCTGCACCACGACCGTGATCAGGTTTTCGACCGTCAACGCCTCTTCGTACTCCGGCCAGTCGGTGGTCGAGACCAGGTCTTCACCACCCAGCTTGGCCCACAGCTCCTCGGCGATATGCGGAGCATACGGCGCGAGGACACGCACGAAGATCCGCAGCGTCTCACGCGGCACGTTGTCGGCGGCGGTGGCGTCGTTGACAAAGACCATCATTTGGCTGATCGCGGTGTTGAAGCGCAGCCCGTCGGTATCGGCGCCGACCTTTTTGATGGTTTTGTGCAGGCTGCGCCACAGAGCTTCTTGGCTCGCACCCGGCTCGTCGCTCACCTTGGCCGGCAGCTCACCGGTGTCGGCATCGACCACCAGTCGCCAGGCGCGGCTGAGAAAGCGATGCATGCCTTCGACGCCTTCCGACTGCCACGGCGCGTCCTGATCGAGCGGGCCCAAGAAGAGCTCGTAGAGACGGAGCGAGTCGGCACCGAGATCGTTGACGACATCCATCGGGTCGACGCCGTTGAGCTTCGACTTGCCCATACGCTCGACCCGGACGATCAGCGGCTTGTCGTCACCCGGGGCGAAGAACTCGCCGTCACGCTCTTCGAGGTCGTCACGATGCCAATATTTGTTGCGGGCGTCGCGATAGCTGGTGGCCAGGATCATGCCCTGATTGAACAGCCGCTGGAACGGCTCGATCGTGCTCACCACGCCACAGTCATGGAGCACCTTGTGCCAGAAGCGCGCGTAGAGCAGATGGAGCACGGCGTGCTCGACACCACCGACATAGAGATCGACCGGTAGCCAGTATTTCTCCAGCTCGAGGGCAACCGGCAGCTCCAGATTGTCGGGATCGCAATAACGCAGGTAGTACCAGCACGAACCGGCCCATTGCGGCATCGTGTTGGTCTCACGGACTCCTTTGCGACCGTCGGGCAGCTCGACCATCAACCATTCGTCACCCGCGCGCGCCAGCGGCGGTCGACCGTCCTCGGTGGGGCGGTAGGCATCGATCGGCGGCAGCTCGACCGGCAAGTGGTCGACGGGCAAGGGCACCACCGAGCCATCGTCGAGGTGGACGATGGGGAAGGGCTCGCCCCAATAACGCTGACGGGAGAAGAGCCAGTCACGCAGCCGGTATTGCACTTCGCGCCGCCCGAGCTCGCGTTCCTCCAGCCAGGCGATGACCTTGTCTTTCGCCTCGTCGACCGGCAGACCGTCGAGAAAACCCGAGTTGATCGCCTCGCCCTCACCGGTGTACGCCTTGCCGTCGAAATCGGCCGGCGGCTGCACGGTGCGGATGATCGGTAGATCGTAAACCTCGGCGAAATCCCAATCGCGTTGATCCTGACCCGGCACCGCCATGATCGCGCCGGTGCCGTAGCTCATCAGCACATAGTCGGCGACCCACACCGGAACCGGCTCGCCGGTGACCGGATTGATCGCCATCGCGCCGGTATCGACACCGGTCTTTTCCTTGGCCAGCTCGGTACGCGCCATGTCCGACTTCTGCGTCGCGCCGCTGACGTATGCCGCGACCGCTGCCTTTTGCGCGTCGGTGGTGATGACGTCGACCAGCGGATGCTCCGGGGCCAGTACACAATAGGTGGCGCCGAAGAGCGTGTCGGGACGGGTGGTGAAGACGGTGAACGATTCCTCACGCTCGGCGATCCGGAACGTCACGTCGGCACCCACCGACTTGCCGATCCAATGCCGCTGCATCTCCTTGACGCTCTCGGGCCAATCGAGCGCCTCGAGATCGTCGAGCAGACGCTCGGCGTAGGCGGTGATCTTGAGCATCCACTGACGCATATTGCGTCGTTCGACCGGATCGCCGGTCTCCTTGTAGACGCCCTCGTGGACCTCTTCGTTGGCCAACACCGTGCCCAAAGCCGGACACCAATTCACCGGCACCTCGGCCAAATACGCCAGGCCTTGCTCGTGGAGCTTGAGAAAGATCCACTGCGTCCAGCGGTAATAAGACGCTTCGGAGGTCGACACCTCACGCGACCAGTCGTAGCTGAAGCCGAGCCGTTTGATCTGGCGACGAAAGGTGTCGACGTTTTTCTTGGTGATGATCGCCGGGTGGATGTTCTCGCGCATCGCCGCGCGTTCCGCCGGCAGACCAAAGGCGTCCCAACCCATCGGATGGAGCACGTGATGCCCGGTCATCCGTTTGAAACGCGCCACGACATCGGTGGCGGTATAGCCTTCGGCATGACCGACGTGAAGCCCCGAGCCGCTCGGATAGGGGAACATATCGAGCACGTAATACTTCGGCTTGGCCTGCAGCGTCTCGAGATCCCGAGGCGTCGCAAACGCGTCACGTTCATCCCAGATCCGCTGCCAGCGGGGCTCGATCTCGTGGGGGTTGTATCGCATAGTCGGTTTTTCCTCGGCGTATGAATGGCGTCGCAGGATAGCAAGGCGTCGTGATGAGGAACAAGCGGCAGGCTCTATGTACCGGAGCTAGATGTAACCGGAGCTAGGCAGCGTGCGTCCCATCCAGAGGACGGTGGATGACGAAAGTCTCCGCAACCAGCAAGGAAGAAGTTGGTACGCCCCTTGCTTTGTCGATATGCGGGTGCGCGGTCATTCCACGCAAGCTCTTCACACAGTCGCACCCGATTGATTCGCATTCATGACGTCACCACACATGACTTCACTACGTTGCCTAGTTATCGTTCTCATGCTCGCGCTCACCGGCGTGGCGGCGGCGACGCCACCCGAAGTCGAAGTGGTGGTGCGTGAGCGTGGCGAGCCGATCCAAGGGCTGACCGCCGAGAACTTCGTCGTCACGCTCGCCGATCGCGAGATCCCGGTTCGCGTCGACGAAATCCGTGACGGTCGTCGTCTCTCCGACGCCACCACGGTCGCCACCGACGTCTTGATCTATATCGACGAGGTCTTTCTCATCGCGCCGCGTCGCAACAAGGTGTTGCGTCGCTTGAGTCGTGAGTTGGACCAGCTCGGTCCCGATGATCGCGTCGCGATCGTGGTGGGCGACCGTGACGAGGTCGACGTGCTCACCGGTTGGACCCGCGCCCTCACCTTGCTGCGTTCCGCCATCGACACCGCGCAGGATCGCGCCAGCCATGGTCTCGAACGGCTCGGCGAGCAACGGCAACGCGAGAACCAAACCGTCACCCGCACGCCGGCCGACTTTTCGTCGATCGGCTTTAGCGGCTACTCCTTGGCGCCTCGCGAGCTCGGCAGCGTCGGCTTGCATCGCGCCAACGAGGTCTCGACGCAGATCGCCGACCTGGTCGGGGGCATGCGCGCCGCCCTGGTGGCGGTCGACCGGCCCGCCACGGACACTCATCGTCGCAAGGTGCTGGTGCCGCTGCTCGGCGCCTGGCCGATCTCGCCGGAAGCCTGGGTGGTCGACGGTAGCGATGGCCCCGCCGCCGGGCGCGCCGCAGCGCGCGAGCTTTTCCGACCGATCGTCGACACCGCCGTTCGGTTCGGCTACGGCATCTATCCCATGGTGGTCGAGGGTTGGGACATTCCCGGTCGGACTGTGGCGAGCCGCGACGCCGCCGCCTACGACATGCTCGAATGGCTCGCCGCCACCAGCGGTGGGCGGCAGCTGGAGAATGGCCGGGGCGCCGACATGTTGCCGACCGTGCTCGCCGATCATCGCGACGCCTACTTCGTCGCGCTCGAGTGGCCGACCAACGTGGACGGTGACCCTCTACCGCTCGACATCCGATTGGCCGACGGATCGGCGCGTGCCGAGCTCCGCGCCCCGACGCGTATCGCCGATCCCGATGCCAAGCAGTGGCGCCGTGAGCTGCTCGCCGATGCGCAGCGATTCGGCGTCGAGCAGCGCGCGCTCGGACCGATCAACGAAGAACGGCGCACGACCAGCCCCGATTGACCCGTTTTCCAGGAGTCTTTCCACGAATTCCGAGGATCGTGGGATCCGACCACGGTCAAGCCACGAAGCCATACAGTGATCGCTTCCGGAACACCTGAAGCGATCTGGTCGATGAGGAACCCCCCGAACAAGCCCCGATGGGAGGCCCCGTTATGAATACATTCCGCACCCTCGTCCGCATCGTCGGCCTTGTCGCCCTCGTTCTCGCTCTCGTCACCCCAGCCGTGGCGCAAGACGAGCAACCGGGTGTCTTTGGCGAGGTGATCGACGTTCGTGTGATCAATCTCGAAGTCGTGGTCACCGATCGCGACGGCAATCGCGTGACCGGCCTGAGCCCCGATGATTTCATTCTCACCATCGATGGACGGGAAGCGCCGGTCGAATACTTCACCGAAGTGCTCGGTGGCACCGCCGTGCCCGCCGAGGCGGCGTCGAGCGATCTCACCGTGCCAGCAATGGCGCCCGGCACCCCGGTCGGCACTAGCTACCTGGTGTTCATCGACGAGTTTTTCGGCATTGCCAAAGACCGCAACCGGTTGATCGAGCGGATGATCGAACAATTGCCGCTCCTCACTCCCGAAGACCGCATGGCGATCGTCGCGTTCGATGGTCGTGATCTCGACATGCTGAGCTCGTGGAGCCAATCGCCCGACGAGCTCGAGCGAATCCTCATGCAGGCCAAGGATCGTCCGTCCTATGGCCTCCAGCGGCGCGCCGAGCGTCGGGTCTACGACGAAACCCGTCGTCTCCGTGACGGTCTCGAAGCCTTCGACGGCGAGCGTGCCGACGCCCTGTCGCGCGAATTCGATCTCGAAGAAGAAAACGAAGCGGCGCTGATCCAGAATCAGGTCGAGCGTGTCGTCATGGCCGCCACCGCCACCCTGCGTGGCTTTGGTGGCCCGTCGGGACGCAAAGTGATGATGCTGCTCGCCGGCGGCTGGCCCTACAACCCCGCCGAGTTGGTGACCCAGGACCCCGATCGCACCGTCTTCGCCAGCCGCATCGCCACGGGTGATGAGCTCTACAGCCCGCTGATCGACACCGCCAACCGGCTCAGCTTCACCCTCTACACGGTCGACATGCCCGGTCTCGACGCCGGCACCGATGTCGACGTGCGCACCAACGACATCGCCACCGCGTCGCTCGATCGCCGGCTGGGCTTCGATCGCGAGCGCAACCTCCACCTCACCCTCAACCGGGTCGCCGAGGAGACCGGTGGCAAAGCGATGATCAACAGCAGCAGCCGTCAGGCCTTCGAGACCGTGGTGCAGGACACCCGTTCCTACTACTCGCTCGGCTTCACCCCCGACTGGGTGGGTGACGACGAACGTCGTGACGTGCGTCTGGTGGCCAAGAACGACGACTACGAAGTCCGGGCGCGGGGTAGCTACTCCGATCTCTCCCGCGAGACCGAAGTGTCGATGATGGTCGAATCGACCCTGCTCTTCGGCAATGCCCCCTCCGCGGGTGGGCTGCCGATCGCGTTCGGCGAAGCCGAGCGCAAAGGCTGGGGCAAAGTCGCCGTGCCGATCACCGTGGCCCTACCGGTGCACGACCTCACCTTCCTGCCCACCGGTAACGGTTGGACTTCCGAAGTCGAGCTCCGCGTCGCCGTGCTCGACGACGAAGGCAACATCGCCGAAATCCCGGTGATTCCGCTCACCCTCACCCTCGACGCCGAGCCCACCGAACAGGGCTACAGCAGCTACAAGACCATTCTCAACATGCGTCGCGAGGTGCACGACATCGTCGTTTCGGTGTACGACAAACCCTCCGGTCGCATCCTGTCGAATAGCTGCAGCCTCGACCCGACCGGCAAAGGCGAGCGTCGCG
>JBCDBH010000109.1:0-16146 GCA_039184055.1 Acidobacteriota bacterium | reverse complement strand
CTCGACGAGATCGACAAGATCGGCGCCGACTATCGGGGCGATCCGTCGTCGGCCCTGCTCGAAGTGCTCGATCCCGAGCAGAACAGCACGTTTCGCGACCACTACCTCGGCATTCCCTACGATCTGTCGCAGGTGCTCTTCATCACCACCGCGAATCTGCTCGATCCGATCCAGCCGGCGTTTCTCGATCGCATGGAAGTGATCCGCCTATCGGGATACACCCACGCCGAAAAACAAGAGATCGCCCGTCAGCATCTGTTGCCGAAACAGCTCGAAGCCCACGGTCTCACCGACGCGCATCTGCACATCACCAACCCGGCGCTCGAAAAGGTCATCCGCACGTATACGCGGGAATCCGGGCTGCGCAATCTGGAACGTGAGATCGCCGCGCTGTGTCGAAAGGTGGCGGTACGGGTCGCCGACGGCAAATCCACTCAGGTTCGCATCACCCCCACCAAGCTCGAGCGCTTTCTCGGGCCGCCACGACATTTCAACGAGACCCTGCTCGAGCAGGCTCGGGTCGGGATCGCCACCGGCCTGGCGTGGACCGCGACCGGTGGCGACGTCACCTTCATCGAGGTGGTGGCGCATCCCGGCAAGGGCAAGCTTCAACTCACCGGTCAGCTCGGCGACGTCATGAAGGAATCGGCGCAGACCGCGCATTCCTATGCGCGCGCCTGGTCGGCGCGTCACGGGCTCGACGATACGTTCTTCACCGATCGTGATCTGCACGTCCATGCACCGGCCGGCGCCATCCCCAAAGACGGTCCGTCGGCGGGTGTCACCATCGCCTCGGCGGTGATCTCGGTGATCACCGGTCGCCCGGTCGATCCACGGCTGGCGATGACCGGCGAGATCACCCTGCGTGGCGACATCTTGCCGATCGGCGGAGTCAAAGAGAAGGTGCTCGCGGCACATACCGCCGGGGTCGATACCGTCGCCCTACCCGAGCCCAATCGACGCGACCTCGGCGAGGTGCCGCAATCGATTCGCCGCACCCTGGCGTTGAAATTCTTCGCGCACATGGACGACCTGATCGACGCCGCGCTGCTCCCCGAGGGCGACTGAGCCCGTCACGCCGATGCGTGACGAAGATGCACTGATCGCCTGGCTACGCGACCAGCTCGGAGAGGACGGCGCGTGGATCGGTGACGACGCCACCAGCCTGCCGGACGGCGCGTGGATCGCCACCGTCGACAGCCAAATCGCCGGTACCCATTTCCCTCCGGCGCTCGATCCAGCGGTGATGGCCCGTCGACTGCTGGCGGTCAACGTCAGCGATCTCGCCGCGATGGGTGCGCGTCCCCGCTGGGGCCTGCTCACCGTCGCCGCACCCGGCGACTTTCCCCATCGACGCTTCTTCCGCTCGTTCCTACGAAGCGCGCGCCACGTCGGCATGCGGCTCGTCGGTGGCGATCTGGCGCGCCAGGCGCATCCAGCGGCCACGCTCACCCTGCTCGGCGAAGCGTTCGAAGCGGGACGCTCGCTGCGTCGTGACACCGCGCAGCCGGGTGAGGTGATCTGGCTCGGGGGCACGGTGGGTGTGTCGCACCTCGGGCAACAGCTTCTCGCCACGGTTGATGCGAAGGACTGGGCCGCCACCGCGACGTGGCACGACATGACTCGCTGGCTCGATGACGATGTCTTTCAAGAACGCCGCGTCATCGAGGCACCGCGTACGCTGTGGCCGAGTATTCGACGAGCGCTCGTCCGTCATCTTCTCCCCCGCCCCCAGCTCCGGCTCTCCGCCTGGCTGATCGAGCATGGCGGACACACCGCGATCGACGTCTCGGACGGCGTAGCGCGTGATCTCCACCGGCTGTGTCGTAAGAGCGAAGTCGGCGCTCGTCTTTTCGACGATGCCCCGCTCTTTCCAGCCTGGGCACGACCACTCGCCGAGCATCTCGGGATCCGTCCCGACCTCGCGGCCTGGACGGGTGGTGAAGACTATGTATTGCTTTTCACACTACCGGAGGGGGTGCGGCCACCGATCGGCTGTGTCGCGATCGGCGAGATCACGGCGCACCGTGGCGAGCTTGCGTTCGCCGACGGCACGCCGCTCGCGGCCGCGGGCTGGGACCATCTCGACGACGGTCCCGGATAGCCCACTTTTCTGAGCGGCGGTCAGCGCTGGAGCGTGACCTTGAACGGCTTGTACATCTCTTTTTCGAGACGCTTGATGTGCCGTTCGAGCTCGCGGAGCTGCCGCTCGAGGTTGCGGATCCGCTCGGTGGCGGCGGCATCGAGACCCACGGCACCACCACCCTCGACGGGCGTCCGGCGCCGACGACCACGACCGCTTTCGGACCGCAGACGGTTGAACACTTCGACCGCCTCGTCCGGATACCGACGCGCGCGTCCTTCACCCATGTGCGGGATCTCGTCGAGATGACGACGAACGTACCGCAACAGGGTGGGATACGAGATACCGGTCCGCTTCGAGATCTCGGTCAAGGTGAGCATGCCGGCGCGATTCTCTTTGCTCCGACCACGCCGTTTCGGTGGCGCCGCCACCGCCGGCGGGAGCTCATCGACCTGCTTCTTACGGGGTCGACCACGCCGGCCGATGTTCTCTTTCTTGAGCTCACGGAAAATAGCGATCGATTCGGGATAGTAACGCTGTGTCCGGCCTCGGCCTTCCGATGGAATCCGGTCCTGATACATCTTCTTATAGCGTTGCAAAGTCGGCATCGAAATACCGCTCAACCGTGATACTTCGGTCAACGTCAACAATCTGCCTGCCACACCGGACGAACCGTCCGTGCCTTCTTCCCCCTGGATGTCATCCAGTTCCGCCTCTGCCATGGGTTTGCCTCCTATGTCCATTGATGTCCCGCCGCCCCGGTACCCTCACCGAGAAAAATCCGACCCACTGATCTATCGTCGGATTTGCGAAAAGGATTTCGACGCACGGGAAACGACCGGATGTGATCGCGATCGTTTCCCGACGGTAAAGATCAGAACATCCCTTTCTTAGAATAGATTCTGATCCTTTGTCAAGCATTCGAGCGACATTTTTCGCCGCGACGGTAATATTGCCAACCCCTTCGTCATTCGAAGGACGTCACTGAAGACCGCTCAGCGTTTCCCGAATCGCGTCAAAACTCGGCAGGTCACCCGGGGTCGGACACTCTTCCGCGTAACGCACCACACCCTCTTTGTCGATCACGAACGCGGCCCGTTTGGAGACACCTTGGAAACCACCGAGGTCTTCATAGAGCACATCGAAAGCGGTGGCGGTGGTGCGATTGAAATCCGACAAGAGAGGAAACGAAAAACCCTGCTCTTTGGCCCAGGCGCCGAGAGCGAACGGGCTGTCGGCGCTGCTGATTCCGAGCACCGTGGCGTCGAGCGACTCATATTCCGACCAGCCGTCGCGAATGGTGCACATCTCTTGCGTGCACACGCCGGTAAAGGCAAAGGGAAAGAAAAGGACGACGACGTTCTTTTCACCGTGAAACGACGAAAGGCTCACCGGTTCGTCACCCGCGGTGCCCTTGAGCGAAAAATCAGGTGCGGACTCACCAACTGCAATCGCCATGGCGATTCTCCTTCGTATGGGTTTGTGATGTCGAAAGTAGAGTCGTCTATCGGAAGGTATCGGTTTTCGACCGATCAGTCCGGGACATTCTCCGGCTGGGTCTGGATCTTTGTCAACCCCGCTCGGATCGATCAAATTTCGATCTCGAGCTGACGAACGAGATACGACAGAGCCTGCCGACTGAGCCCGAGACGACGCGCCGCCTCAGCCTGCTTGCCTTTGGCTCCGGTCAACGCTTCACGAACCAGACGCCGCCGGAACTCCTCCACCTGACGGTGATAGTCGACCACCGGTCGCGAATCGACCGTCGGCAGATCGAGATGCTCGGGGAGAATCCGGTCGTCGTCGGCGAGCGCCGCAGCCACTTCGAGCACGTTGACCAATTCGCGAATATTGCCCGGCCAGTTGTGGCTGCGCAGCCGCTCACGTGCCGCCGTCGACAGCCGTGGCCCATCGCCGGTCGATGGATCCCGCAGACCGGCGAGCACATGATCGGCGAGCGCGAAGAGATCGTCGCCCCGCTCGCGGAGCGGTGGCAGCTCGACCGTCGCCACCTTGAGCCGAAAGTAGAGGTCCTGACGAAACGCACCCGTTTCGACCTGCGCGGCGAGATCCCGGTGCGTGGCGGCGACGATCCGCACATCGACGGTGCGTGGCGTGCTCTCGCCGACCCGCCGAATCTCTCCTTCTTGCAAGACGCGCAACAACAGCCCCTGGGCCTCGGCGGGCAAGTCGCCGATCTCGTCGAGAAACACCGTCCCGCCACGTGCTTCTTCGAACACTCCGCGCCGGTCCCGATCCGCCCCGGTGAACGCACCGCGCACATGACCGAAGAGATCGGACAAGATCAGCGTTTCCGACAGCGCGGCGCAATTGACGGCGAGAAACGGCGCCTCGACCCTTGGGCTGCGCCGGTGCACGGCCCGCGCCACGAGCTCTTTGCCGGTGCCGCTTTCTCCGAGCACCAACACTGGCACATTGACCTTCGCCAGCTTGCGAACTCGTTCGAGCGCAGCGAGAAGGTCCGAGCTCGAACCGATGATGCCGGGCTCGTGGACGGCGCCCGTGACGGCCAGTCGAGGCGGTGGCAAGAAGCGTGCGAAGAGGGCGAGAAGCGTTTCGAGCGCGCCATCGATTTCGTCGGCGGCGATCACCCAGGCACCATCACCGACCGGCGCGGTGCGTTCCGCCGACCCACCGGCGCCTCCCGCGACATGCATCGTCTCGCCGTGTTGGCGCCATGCCAAGCGCGCCTCACCGTGACCGGTGGCGGCGAGCAGACGACCCGCCGCCGCCGCATCGTCGTCCTCGACCCGTGACGTGGAAGCACGCGCCAAGAATCGACCGATCGCCGGCCACGGGCCGCTGTGCGCCACCCGATTGGCGAGCGCTTCGGCGCCCGTGCCGATCAGCTTCACCACCGCCGCGCTGAGCCGATCGGGCTCGACGAGGCGGGGCGCCACCAGGGCGGCATCGATCACCAAACGAGCCCGACGAAAGGCGTCGAGCTCCGCCGCCGGCTGCCATGCCGCATCGCTCGGTGGCCGATCGTCGAGCAACGAGCGCCACAAGGGCTCGAAATCACCAGCTACCGCCAGTGCCTCGTCGGGTGCGTCGGCGAGCGCCCACAGCGCCGGGCGCTCCTCGGGTTCGAGCTCGGCCACCGCGGCGTCACCCACATCGTGCAGCCGCGCCCGCGCTTCCGAACGTCGTCCCAGCCAGCCGAGCGCGCGCGCCGCGAAGACCGCCAGCACGGCGCGGAGATCGTCGGTGTCGGCGATATCGGCCGCTTCCCGCACCCGGGCCAAAGCCGCCTCGGCGCGTCCTTGAGCGAGCTCGAAGCGGGTCGCCAGAATGAGATCGCGCGCCAGGCCACGTCGATTGCCGTCGCGCCGGTTGGTCGCCGCCGAGCGCGCGATGATGTCGGCGACGCCCTCGAACCGGCCACGACGGATCCGCACCTCGGCGAGATTGGTCAACGCCAGGGTGATCGGCACCGGACCGTCGCAAGCGCTCAACAAACGCAAGCTGTGTCGACAGGCGCGTTCGGCGCCGGCGAGATCTCCGATCAATACGCGACCGATCGCGAGGTCGTTCCACAAACGACCGGCGCGATGCCGGGACAACACGCGACGAAACGCACCCAAGGCTCGAGCGAGCCCGCGCACCACGCCAGCACCATCAGCCTGCGCCAAGGCCTCCAGGCCTCGCGCGTGGAAGTAGCGCCAACCGTCGACGGGGTCGTCAGCGAGCGGCGTCGCCGCCTCGAGACGGTCCGCCATCTCTTCGGCCGCGCCCCGATCCCACGCCGCCAGCGCCGCCACCACCTCGGCGCGCCAGCGCGCCGGGCCACGAGCCTTGGCGTGACAGCGCGCCACCCAATCTCGCGCCTCATCGGTTTCGTGCCGGTTGGCGTGAACGCGAATCGCCACCTCGGCCGCCGCCACCGCTTGCGTCGACGACAGCTCGACATCGAGCAAACGACCTAGGGTGATCTTGGCGGGCCCCCACTGACCGAGCTGGCTCTGACACGCCGCGCGCAGGATCACCGCATCGACCCCACGGCGACGCGCCACCACATCGAGAGCGGCCTCGAAACGGCCCAAATTCCACAGCGACCGCGCGCACGCCAAGGCGGCGCGGGCCGACTTGGGTGGCGTCAGCTGCCACAGCCGCACCGCTTTCTCGTTCCGTCCCGCGGCGGCGATGCGATCCGGATCCTCGGCGCTCTCACCACCGAACCACAAACGCCGCGCCTGGGGACCGGCGAGTCGTTCGGCGAGCACCCGTGCGTCTTCATCACGACACAGCACCCGTCGTCGATCCGGTGCCATCCCGGCGACCCAGACACGCCACGCGTCACCACGCCAATGCTCACCGACCAGGGAGCGACGGGCGACGCCGTGAGCGTCTTCCCACAGAAACGGCGCGGCATCGAGAATCGCCGCGACATTGTGCTGAGGATCGACCCCGAGCAGAGTCTGACGCCAGCGATTGGCAAGGCGTCGCGCGCTGCGCCGTGCCCGCCCGCGCCCCGCGACCTCGGTGGCGCCGAAGAGCGTCGCCAAGAGATCGCGCATATGTTCTTGAGGCAGCGCCTCGGAGCGTCCGGTCCGCACTTTTCCGACCCGCAGCCAGCCATCGTCGGCGAGCCGAGCTCCCGACCAGCCGTTGGCCAAGGCGCCACCGGTCTGATCGAGATGCGCCAAGACCGCGGCGCCCTGGAGTAGAACCCCGACCCGCTGTTGATCGTTGAGTCGCGCGTGACGGAGCGGCGTCCCTTCCCCGACGCTCAACGCGGGGTGCATCAGGGTGGATCGTGGCGCCGCGCCGTCCCCTCGTCCGGTCAACGGATCAGGGTCTCCACATCCTGCCAAAACGCCGGATACGACTTGGCGACCACGCGTGGCTCGGCCACCGACACACCCGGTCGACGCAGCCCGACTAGCGCCAGGCTCATGGCGATCCGATGATCGCCCCAGCTATCGACCACCACCGGCTCGGACGGCGGCGCGGCATCGGCCCACACCCCCGGAATCACCAGGCCATCGTCCCGCTCGTCGACCTCGGCACCCAGCCGCCGCAGCTCGGTGCTCATGGCGCGTAGGCGATCCGATTCTTTGATGCGCAGATGCGCCACGTTGTCGATCCGCGTGGTGCCACGCGCGAACGGCGCCAGCGCCGCGAGGGTCGGCACCTGATCCGGCATGGTCGACAGATCGGCCTCGATCGCACGTAGACCCTCCGCGCCAGCGCGCACCTCGACGAAGTCTTCACCCCACGTCACCTCGGCGCCCATCTGACGCAGCAGCTCGAGAAAATGCCGATCGCCCTGTTTGGAATCGGGCACCACGCCTTCGATCCGCGCCACGCCACCGGTGACGAGCGCCGCCGCCGCCGGATAGGCCACCGCCGAATAATCGGCTTCGACCCACACCTCCGAGGCGCCGAGGTTGGTCGGATAGACCCGATAGCGTCGTACGCCGTGCTCATCGGGCCCAGTCACCTCGACCTCCCCACCGAAGGCGCGAATCGCGTCGAGGGTGAGGTCGACATAGGGCTCGGACGTCAGCGACGGCACGGTGATGTGGGTCTCACGAGGCGCCGCCTGGGCGGCGATCAACAGCGCCGAGAGGAATTGGCTCGAGCGACTGGCGTCGAGCTCGCAGGTACCACCCCGCAACGACGGGCCGCGGATTTCGAGCGGCGCGTGCCCCGGCTCCTCGAGACTACGGATCCGCACGCCGAGCTCCTCGAGCGCCGCGATCAACGGTCCGAGCGGCCGCTCCCGCAACCGCGCGATGCCATCGAGACGCGATCGCCCCGGCACCACGGCGAGACAGGCGGTGAGCAACCGCAGCATCGTGCCGCCAGCGCCACAAAAGACTTCGCGCTCGATCGGCGGCTCACCGGTCGGCGGTCGTACCGTGACCCGCGCCGAGCCATGCTCGATGTCGAAGCCACAGGCGGCGAGCCCGCCGAGAAACAGTCGCGTGTCTTCCGACAAGAGCGGTCGGTGCACCACCACCTCGCTCTTACCGACCAGCGCCAGGGCGAAGAACCGTTGGGTGATGCTCTTCGACGACGGGACCCGTACCCGGCCGTCGACGCGTCGTCCGGCGGGGACGACGTAGGGATCAGAGTTCGAGGACGAGGCCGTCATAGGCAAACTCCACCGTCGCCGGCATGTCGATCGCCGGCGCCGTATAGTCGACTTCGTGACTGAGATGGGTGAGATAGGTACGCGCCGCGCCGATCCGCGCCGCGACCTCGATCGACTCGGCGATCGCGAAATGAGTCGAATGAGGTCGATAGCGCAGCCCGTCGAGAATCAACACGTCGACCCCGCGCAGTCGTTCGATGGCGGCGTCGGGAATGTAATTGCAATCGGTGGCGTAGGCGAAGCGTCCGATGCGAAACGCCAAGACCGAGAGCGGTCCGTGCCAGACCTCGATCGGCTCGACCTCGAGACCCTCCACCGGCCAGAACACGCCTTGGATCTCGCGCGCCACCAAACGGGGTCGACTGGTGCCGGGCGTCGTCGCGTTGCCGTCGAAGGCGTAGCGAAACCAGCCATAGAGACGATCGAGCGTCTCGCGGGCGCCATAGATCGGGATCTCGCCACCGTGACGCATGGTGAAAGCGCGGAGATCGTCGAAACCGAGCACGTGATCGGCGTGGGCGTGGGTATAGAGCACCGCGTCGACCCGATCGATCCGATGCTCGATCGCCTGTTGACGCAGGTCGGGCGGCGTATCGACGAGCACCGTTCGACCCTCGAATTCCAACGCCAAACCCGGTCGTAAACGATGATTCTTCGGATCCTCCGAGGTACACACCACGCACGTACAGCCGATCAGCGGCACCCCGGTCGACGTGCCACAGCCGAGCACGGTGACTTTGAGCGACGTCATGACCGATCTCGTCGCGGCGTCGGATTCACAAACGATTCATGGAGGCTCGATTGTCGCACAGGCCTCGCCCACCTTTCACACCTACCCCGCGTCAGCCGCATCCGGGTCAATCGAATACGACCACCGTCCGATCGTTGAACCACGCATCGAGCAATCGGATTTCACCTTCCTCGACCCGCCACGTCCGCGGCTCGTGAAAATGACCGAGCAACAAAACGTCCCACCCCTCGGCGAGACGTCGGCGGCCGTAACGCACGATGGCCTCTTCGGGAAGGTTCGATTTGTGCTTGAAATTGGTGCGCGACAGCTGACGTTCGGTCGAGCCCACGGCGCGCCGCGCCAAAGCACCGGGCAAACGGGTAATCAAAAATCGTGAGAGCAGGCTCTTCGACAAGAAGCGCCAGAATAAATACTGCCGATCCCGATCGTTGAGCCCATCGCCGTGAACACACAGATAGCGTCGCCCGCCGACTTCGAACGAGGTCTCGAGCTCGATCGAATCGAAGCAATCGGCCCACGGCCCACCGGCGAGAAAGAAATCGCGATTGCCTTCGACATAGTCGATCCGCACCCCCCCCGCGCGTAGACGTCGCAGCACCGGCACCAAGGCTTCGATTTCCGGGGTGACGAATTGCGCGCGCCCCACCCACACCTGGAAGATGTCGCCGAGCAACACGAGGTGGCGACAGCCCTGGTCGACCACCCGATCGAGCTGCTCGATCAACGGTTGCGCCTCGCCCCCGGGACCACCGAGATGCGAGTCGGCGACCACCGCTACGACTCCAGACATCCCGACGCTCAAACGATGGTCAGCTTGGGACGGCTGTGTTTCGTGAGAGCGTCGAGCACGCCTTGCGCCACCACCCCGAACGCCTCGGCATGCACGCCTTTGCGGTCACGCTCGACGATCGGCTCACCGGTATCGCCACTGTCGACCACCGCCGGATCGAGCGGAATCGAACCGAGAAAATCCGTGCCGAGCACCTCGGCGGTGCGCTCGCCACCACCGCTCTTGAAAATATGGGTGACCTCGCCACAATGCGGGCAGCAGAGGCCCGACATGTTCTCGACGATACCGGCCACCGGCACGTTGACCTTGCGAAACATCGCCAGGCCCTTGCGAGCGTCGATCAACGCCACGTCCTGCGGCGTGGTGACGATCACCGCCGCCGCCAAAGGCACCCGTTGGGTGAGGGTGAGCTGAGCGTCGCCGGTTCCGGGTGGCAGGTCGATGATCAACAGGTCGAGATCGCCCCAGCGTACGTCACCGAGCAATTGTTCGAGCGCTTTGACCACCATCGGTCCACGCCAGATCACCGGCGTATCGATTTCGAGAATGAAACCGAGCGACATGACCTTGACACCGTAGCGCTCGAAAGGCAGCAGCGTCTCGCCATCGAGCTGTGGCTTCTCGGTGATCCCGAACATGGTCGGCAACGACGGACCGTAGATATCGGCGTCGAGCAAGCCGACTTTCTTACCCATGTGCGCCAGCCGCACGGCGAGATTCGACGCCACCGTCGACTTGCCGACCCCGCCTTTGCCACTGGCCACCGCGACGATGTGCTTCACGCCAGGCACGAGATCGACCGCCTGACTCATCGCCGCCTGCTGGGTCCGCGCCGGCCGGGCGGGACGCTGCATCTCGAGCGCCACGTTGACCGCCTCGACCCCCTCGACGCCCGCCGCGGCGAGCGCCGCTTCCCGACGCACCTGCTCGGCGGCCTCGGGATTGTGGGTCGACATTTCGAGCACGACCTCGACCCGTCCGGCGTCGTCGACCTCGAGCGAACGAACAAAGCCGAACGACACGATGTCGCGGCTCATGCCCGGGTAGCTCACGTCGCGCAACGCCTTGGTCACCTGATCTTTCAATTCGTGATTCATCATCTCCTCGTCGCCTCGGGGGCGTCGTCATCGGCCAAGCCGGCGAGCGCGGCGATTTCGGCCCGGACTCGGTCGAGCAAAGCGTGGGGATCGTCGCCATCGAACGCCCCGGGATCGATCGGCTCGCCATAGCGAATCTCGACCCGCCCGGGAGTCACCGTCCAGCGATCACGCGGCTGCACCTGGCGGGTGCCACGCAGACCGACCGGTACGATCGGGAAACCGGTCTCGAGCGCCATCACCGCGCCGCCGCGTTTGAATCGTTTGAGCTTGCCGTCGGCCGAGCGCGTCTCCTCGGGAAAGATCAGAATCGAATGACCTTTCTCCAAAGTCTTGAGCGCCGCCGCGTAGGTATTGCGCGCCGCCTGTCGATCGCCACGATCCACCGGAATGAAGCCACCGGCGTAGAGCGCCCAACCGAAGATCGGAATCTTGAACAGCATGCGCTTGGCGAGAAAGCGCGTCTGCCCGGGCAGGGTGCCGATCAGCGTCGGAATGTCGAAATAACTCTGATGATTCGACATGTAGATGGCGCCACCGAGCTCGCGCGGCGGTCGGTCGAAAATCCGCAAGCGAATCCCGGCGAAGATCAGCCAGCCCCAGCTCCACATCCGCGCCAGCTGATACATCCAGAAACCACGCGGTGGCAGCCAGCCGATCACCGCCGCGAGGGAGCCGAAGAACAACGTCGCCACCACGAGGTAGCCATTGGCGATGACACTACCGATCGGGGTCAGGATGGTTCGTCGCGGAACGGGGTCGGTGGGCAGAGGGGCGGGCGCTCGCACCCACGCAGTGTACTATGCTCCAGCCATGACCGTTTCGCCGGCATCCGGTGGCCTGACCGGCCGCTCCCGTGCCCTCGCCGCCCTGCGCTGGACGCTTTGGGCAGGTGCCGCCTACGATTTCTTCTTCGCCGTGGTCATGGTGGTGGCCCCAGACGTACCGGCGAATCTGCTCTCCTTGCCGCTTCCCGGTGAGCCGTTCTGGCTCTATTTGATGGCCATCTTCCTGTGCATGATCGGCGGCTGCTATCTGCTCGCCGCCTACGATCCGGTGGCCTACAAAGGCATCATCGTCATCGCCATCGTCGGCCGCGCCACCGGGGCGGCGATGTTCGCGTGGGTGGCCTTGCAACGACCTGATCTGAGCGGGCTGTGGGTGGTGGCGGCGAGCGATGTCGCCTTCGCGCTGGCGCACGCGGTGTTCTGGTGGCCGCTACGAAGATGAGCGAATCGACCTCATCACGCGGCAGCCTCGTCCCGGGGTTCATCACCAACGCCGTGCAGCTTGCCGGCGAGCTCGCGCTGCTCAGCTTCCAGAGCCTTCTCGCCATGCTGCGGCCACCGTTCGAATGGCGCACCTGGGTGCATCAGATGGAGCAAATCGGCGTTCGGTCGTTTGGCGTGGCGTCGATCACCACCATCTTCACCGGCATGGTTCTCGCTCTCCAAACCGCGTACAGCCTGCCGCAATTGGGGGTCAAGTACTACATCGGCACGGTGGTCTCGAAATCGCTCACCCGCGAGCTCGGTCCGGTGCTGGTGGCGCTGATCGTCGGGGGGCGGATCGGCGCCGGCATGACCGCCGAGCTCGGCACGATGAAGGTCACCGAGCAAATCGACGCGCTGCGCTCGATGGCCGCCGACCCGGTGAAAAAGCTCGTCGCGCCCAAGCTGATCGCCGCGCTGGTGATGCTGCCCGCCTTGACCGTGATCGGCAATGTCCTGGGCATCCTCGGCGGCTTGGTGATCGCGGTCGGCCAGCTCCAGGTCTCGGCCGGCTTCTACATCAACGATGTGCTGACGTCGCTGACCTTCGACGACATCCTCTCCGGGCTCGGCAAATCATTCGTCTTCGCCTTCTTCATCACCATCATCGCGTGTCACAACGGGCTCACCGCACGTGGTGGCGCCGACGGCGTCGGCCGCGCCACCACCGATACCGTCGTCCTGGCGTCGATCATGGTGCTGGTCTCGGACTTCTTTCTGACCAAGGTCTTCTACTTGATCGCGGGTTTGTTCTCATGACGGTGTTGTTCTCATGACGGCCCTTTTCGAAGTCCGCGGCCTCGAGAAAGGGTACGGCGACAAGATCGTGCTCGACGGGCTCGATTTCGACGTCGAGCGTGGCGAGTGCTTTGTCGTCCTCGGGCGCTCCGGCACGGGCAAAAGCGTCACTCTGCGTCAGCTCAACGGGCTCGAATCCCCCGACGACGGCAGCGTGCATTTCGACGGTACCGATCTCGGCACGCTCAGCGAGCGTGAGCTCTACCCGATCCGTCGACGTATCGCCATGCTCTTTCAGGGCGGCGCGCTCTTCGATTCGATGACCGTCTTCGAAAACGTCGCCTTTCCGCTCCGCGAGCACGCCGATCTCGACGCCGAGGGCATCGCCGATCGGGTGCATCAAAAGCTCGCCATGGTGCGGCTGCGCGATATCGACGACAAAGTTCCCGCCGAGCTCTCCGGCGGAATGAAAAAGCGGGTCGCCCTGGCGCGCTCGCTGGCCCTCGACCCGGAGGTGGTGCTCTACGACGAGCCGACCACCGGTCTCGACCCGGTGACCAGCGCGGCGATCGGCAAATTGATGCTCACCGCGCAACGCGAGCTCGGCACCACCGCGGTGGTGGTGACCCACGATCTACCCCTGGCGCGGTCGGTCGGCGATCGGATCGGCTTTCTCGAGGGCGGCCGATTCCGTTTTCTCGGCACCTGGGCCGAAGCCGACGCCTCGGACGACGATGTCTTACGGCGCTTTCTCGCCGGAGACGCGGAGGTCGAAGATGCCACGTAAGAAAATCCCGGTCGCGCGAGTCGGTCTGCTGGTCTTGATGGCCCTGATCGCTTTCGCGGTGCTGATCTTCCTGGTCGGTGACCGTAGCAACGTCTTTCGCGACACCAATACTTACAAGGTCTATTTCAACAACGTCGGCGGACTGCAGGCCGGCAACCCGGTGCAGCTCAACGGCGTCGATGTCGGCGACGTCGCCGACGTGCGGCTGCCCGAGAACCCCACCGAGACCAAGCTGATCGTCGAGGTCGAGATCGACCGCCGCTACGCCGCGCGGATCCGCGAAGACTCGCGCGCGCGGATCAAGACGCTCGGTCTGCTGGGCGACAAATTCGTCGAGCTCACCTCGGGCTCGGGCGACGCCGAGCAGGTGCCCGACGGGGGCAACATTCAAGCCGCCGACGCCACCGACGTCGACCGTCTGATCGCCTCGGGTGAAGACGTGATGGACAATGTCGTCGCCATCTCGTCGAGCTTGAAAGCGATTCTCGATCGTCTCGAACAGGGGGAAGGTCTGGCCGGCGAGCTCTTCAAGCCGATTCCCGAAGGCGAAGTCTCGGTGCTCGAGCAAACGGTGAGCATTCTCGGCCGGATAGACGGCCATCTCGACGCGCTCGACGAAGCCCGTGGGCCGATCGGGCGTCTGCTCTACGACCGCCAAATGGGCGATCAGCTGGCGCGCACCCTCGCCCAGCTCGAAGTCGTGGTGACCAACGTCGATCAGGGTGACGGTCTGCTGCCCGCGCTGATCCACGACCCGAGTCTCAAAACCAAGATCGACGACACCCTGGCGCATCTCGAAGCCGCCTCGGAGAGCATCGAAGCCCTATCGGTCGACGTCCGTGAAGCCGACGGTCTTTTGCCCAAGCTGCTCTACGACGAAGCCTACGCCGAGTCGGTGACCGACGAGCTCGACGCGCTGCTCGAGCGTCTCAACAGCATCGTCAAAGACGTCGACGAGGGCGATGGCACGGTCAGCCGTCTGCTCCACGACCCCTCGGTGTACGAAGCGCTCAACGATGTTATCGTCGGCATCGAAGAATCGTGGATGCTGCGTTGGTTGATCCGTAATCGTCAAAAAGCGGGCATCGAAAAACGTTACGAGGACACGGTCGGCGAGACCGGACCGGAAGAAGATCCAGCGGCGCCGCAACGCTGAGCCTGGATGGGGAGCAAGCGATCTCGATGGCTCATATTCTGATAACCGGCGGTGCCGGCTTTATCGGCTCGCATCTCGGTGAGCGGTTGCTCGAGCGTGGTGACGTGGTCACCCTTCTCGACAACTTCAACGATTTCTACGATCCGGCCAAGAAACGACACAACGCCAAACGGTTGCTCGACCGGGGCGCGCGGCTGATCGAAGGCGATATTCGCGACGCCACCCTGGTCGACGATCTTTTCGAAGACAGTGGCTTCGACGCCGTCGTCCACCTGGCGGCACGCGCCGGCGTGCGGCCGAGCCTCACCGAGCCGGTGCTCTACGAAGACGTCAACTGCATCGGCACCCTGCGTCTGCTCGAAGCCTCGCGGCGTCACGGCCCGAACCGCTTCATCTTCGGTTCGTCGTCGTCGGTCTACGGCATCAATGAGAAGGTGCCTTTCGCCGAAGACGATCCGATCGACCAGCCGATCAGCCCCTACGCCACCACCAAACGCACCGGTGAGCTGATCTGCTACAACTACCACCATCTCTACGGCATGCGGATCGCCTGCCTGCGTTTCTTCACGGTCTACGGACCGCGTCAACGCCCCGAGATGGCGATCGCCAAATTCACCGACCGTCTCGCCCGTGGCGAGACCATTCCGCTTTTCGGCGACGGCGGCAGCCGCCGTGACTACACCTATATCGACGACATCGTCGACGGCGTGGTCGCGGCGCTCGACCTCTCACCGGGCTTCGAGATCATCAATCTCGGCGGTGCCGAAACCACCGAGCTGAGCGACCTGGTGACGATCCTGGCGGCCGAGCTTGCCGTCGAGCCACGGATCGAATATCTTCCTGATCAGCCCGGCGACGTGCCGATCACCTACGCCGACGTGAGCAAGGCCGCTCGGCTGCTCGGCTATCGGCCCAAGGTTCCCATCCGCGAAGGCCTCCGGCGCTTCGTCGCCTGGTACGAGGAGACGCGGACACACGCCGCCTCGAGCGACTGATTCCAACAAGACTTCCGGTGGCTCACGAGCCACCGTCACAGGCATCTCCCTCCCCTCCATCCCCCAGTCCCGCATCGTTCGCCACGAACGACCCCAGGTAACGGAGACGGGAACACGCCGCGATAGGAGCAGCTATGAACATCTGCGTAGTGGGTAGTGGGTACGTCGGTCTGGTGACCGGCGCCTGTCTGGCCGATTTCGGGATGAACGTCACCGGAGTCGACAAAGACGCCGCCAAAGTCGACATGTTGACCGGTGGCGAGGTGCCGATCTTCGAGCCCGGTCTCAAGACCTTGGTACGCAAGAACATGGAAGCCGGCCGGCTGCGCTTCACCACCGACCTGCCACCGGCGCTCG
>JBCDBH010000108.1:0-16222 GCA_039184055.1 Acidobacteriota bacterium | reverse complement strand
TGACGGGTCGAACGCGGGTAACGCGGCGGCGCCTTCGATCGCCGGATCGGTGTTGCGCACCCAGATGTCGGGGCTTGTCCAGAACGGGGAGCCCACCGGCACGGTACCGACGTCGGCGAGGTTGTCGCGAATCATCAGGTCACGCGAGAACGGGTAGGCGAGCGCGGCGTTCACCGCGCCAGCGGCATCGACACGGCCGTAGCCGTACCAGGCGCTGTACGCGGGAGGCAGCCCGCTCATCTCCGAGGGATCACCGTTGACGTCGAGCCATCGACCGATCGGGTGGTTGTTGGCCGGATCGATCTTGATCGCCGACTCACGCATGATGTGGCGAAGCTCGATCCAGGTGAGGTCGGGGTTGGCCGACAGGGCGAGCGCGGCGACGCCCGCGGCGAGTGGCGTCGCCGAGGAGGTGCCACCGAAGTTGTTCTTGTAGTTGGCGGCACCGGTCATGACGGGGTCACCGTTGTCGTGGTCGTTGACCAGGGCGTCGACTTCGATCTCGGTCAGCGAGGGCACGTTGGTGACGACCGCGGTTTCGCTACCGTCGGCACCTGGAAGCTCGATGAGCAAGCGGTCGCCAACCGAGAAGCCGGCGCTCGAGACCACCGGCAGGGTGGTGTCGCCGGCGTTGACCGCCGCGGTCAGGGTGGTCTCGGTGGCGACGTGACCGATCAGATTACCCGTACCCACCAGATCGGCCGACCAGGTGCCGTAGCGGTCGGGGGGGTTGTGTTCGACTTGAGGAGGATCGGCATCGTATCGATCATGACTCGGTGCACAGAGCTCGACCGGGCCGAAGCCGCTGTACGGGGCGCGGATCTCGGTCGTGCCGTCGTCGTCGAGGGTCGATGCGGCCATGCCCCAGGTTTTTTCGTAGGCCGCCCATGGACGGTAGTTGGTGAAGTTGTTGTTGGCGTTGCCGGCCGAGAAGAAGCAGGCGCAGCCTTTGCCGCCCCGACCAAAGGTGGTGAGGTAGTCGAGCATGTTGGCTGCCAGTCCCGAGATCGGCGCACCCGCGCCGAAGCCGATGCTGGTGGTGAAGAGATCGGCGCCCGGCGTAATCGGCGCGGGAAAACCGACGCGTGGACTGTTGGGATCGAAGCCGGCGGCCCAGATGTACATGTCGGCGCGGTCGATTTCAGTGACGGGGTAGATCAACCCCATGAGACGACAATTGGGCGCGGCGCCGGCCAGTCCTTCTTCTTGGCCGACGATGATCGACGCGTTGCCAGCCTTGGCCGCAGCGACGCCGGAGACCCCCATACCGTGATCGCCGGGAGGGGCGTCGTTGTGCGCCACCAGGGTGCGGAAATCGTAGAGCTGGTAGACCTTGTCGCTACCGTCGCTGACCGTGCCTTGGAAGTCGGGGTGGGCGGGTACGCCTCCGGTCGACTGGATGCCCTGGTCGATCGCGGCGATGATGAGGCTTGGATCGCCATAGGCTTCGAGACCGTCGTCTTGCAGGGCCTGCCAGGCGTCGGGGGTGCCGACCAGCTGGCGATCCCACACCCCGGACCACAGGAAGTCGGTGGGAACGATGGCGTCGAGCTCGGCGGTGCTCACCAGGTTGGGCTCGGCCCACTCGATGTCGTCTTGTGCTGTGAGCTCGGCGGCACGGTCGAGCAGCCGGTAGGTGCCCGGTCGTGACCAGCGGACGTGAAAGGTGTTGGCGGAGTAGGGAACGGTGCGCAACACGTCGAGATCGAGACGCCCGAGGATCTGTTCGGCGTCGTCACGCGTGACGTGAGCGGCGAAGCGGACGATCAGCTCGGCGGTGAGATAGGAAACGGAGTGTTCGCCGACCTGGATCACCGCGCCGGCATGGAGCACGAACGAAAGCTCGAGCAAGCGGCCTAAGGTGGTTTCTTGCTCGTCTTCACCGGCGGAGGTCGGCAGTGTGAAGAGACGGACGCCTTCGTTCCAGGCTGCTTCGGGCACGTCGACGGGTTCGAGAGTCAACGCGCCGGTGAGCTCGTCGAGCCTCGCGAGATCTTGGTCCGAGACGCGACTATCGAGCGTGCAGGCGATGAGCCGAGGCTCGGGCTCGAAGGGAACTCGTACCTTGCCACGCTGGTAGCTGGGCATGCCTTTTTTGCCCAAGATGACGGTTTCTTTGCCTCCCGCCGGCTGGACCTCGACCTCGCGCTCGACGTTTTCGAAGCCCGTTGCGCGAACCTCGAGACGGTAGGCGCCGGGACGTGCTTCGCGCGTGCCGTACTCCTGGCTCCGGGCGTCGAAACGAAGAGCGATCGAGTTTCGATCGGTGAGGTTTTGGTTCTCCAGAGGGTGCAACGTGACCGTGGCGTCGTCGACCACCTTGGAAGCGTAGTCAGCGACAAAGACCGTGAATCGCGGCTGGGACGGGCGGGTGATCGCGGTGCCGAAGGAGATCTCGACCTCGGTGTCGCCGCTCGGTCGAATGTTGATGAACTGACCCACCGGAGCGAAGTCTTCCGGATCGATCCGCAGGCTGTAGAAGCCCTTGGGTGCGCGGTGCAAACCGGTGATGCGGAGCCGCTTCGAGGCGTCGGCGTCACGGATGACGTGACGATCGTCGATTTCCTGGTGCTCGAGAAGGATGTCGGCACGCCCGCCAAGGGGCGTACCGTCGGGGCGGACAAGGCTGAGAAGAAGAGTGCCGTCGGGCTTCGTCATGATCGTTCTCCTTGGTCGTCGTAGCGTGTTCAGTGCGCTGCGTGCCCGATGAGACGGAGACTCGAGGCAAACTCCCTCATGTTCTTTTGAGCTGAATCGAAATCAGTGCCGTTTGGGTAGCCGGATCGAGTAACCGATGCGGACGTCGAAGAAGTCGAGCTCCGAGGCCAGGCGGTGATAGCCGACGTGGAGCTCGATCGAGCGGCTGGCGTGTCGATCAAAGGCGAAGCTGGCGCCCACCTGGAGCTGAAATCCCACTTCCAAGCTCGAGTTGTCGAGGTAGTAGAGACCCAAACCTCCACCGGCGTGGAGACGAAATTCGTGCCAATGCTCATCGGCCGTGATGGGGCTGATACGCCATTTGGCGTAGCGTCTGGCGAGCACCCCGAGGTGAAGGATCTCGAGCTCTCTACCATCCAGACCATTCGATTCGTCGTCTTCGACGTTGATCCAATCGAGCATGAGGCGTAAGGAGGTGGCGGATCGTAGACCCGTGCCAGGACGCATGGTTCCGCGGGTCGACCCTGCGCCGCGATCCGTGGCCGTGGCTGTGGCGACGTCGACGCTGGGGGCGTCGTCGTGGTCGGGATCGGTCGCGCGTTCGCTATACGGTTTCTCCGGTGGCGTCATGGGCGGCTTCGGCATATCGAAGAATTCGAGAACCACGCCACAAGCCACCAATTTGGACTCGGTGACCCCACAATGGATGCCGGAGCCTAGGTGGCCCCATTCGCTGGTGCCGTCGTCAGGCTGGGCCTGGGCCGGTCCGGTGGCCAGCAGGAGCACAGTGACGACGAGTAGGCAGAGGAGGCGTGCGTCGCGACGGTTGAACAAGATCGGGTCGTGGAGCCTGAGATTGAACATCATCGTTCCTTTCCGATGGATCGTGAAAAACAGAACTAACGTGAACCGTGCACTAGGACGGGGTGTCGAACAAAAGTCCCTCAGGAGAAATTTTTGTGAGGGAGATGGCCTCTATCTTCCGTCCATGCGGGCGGAATGACACGACCGAGGAGGCAGGGTTGAACGACCACACCACACACGAAGTCAGCGTGATCCCGGAGCTCTCGTTGACGCACTGGTATAGTTTTGGCCAGCGATTTATGCAGAAAGGCCCACGCGGGAGGGAGCAGATCTCCGATCAGCCAAGCCCACGTCACGATCAGGCGGCGACGGAGAGTCACGCACGGCTCCGTGAGCGTCTGGTTGTCGCCGTGCGCGCGATCTGCCCGTATTGGATGGTGGATCGTCAAGAGGATCTCGTGCAGATCGCCATGATGGCGGTGCTCCGACAGCAGGAGAAGCTCGACACCGATCGACCCTTTCCCAATGCCTATCTTCGACGGGCCGCCTATACGGCGCTGGTCGATGAGATGCGTCGTCTGCGCACCGATCGCGAGGTGCCGCTCGATGACGACGCTGAGCCTCGTATCCCCGCCGCCACGCACGAAGACCCCGAACGACGCACCTTGTCCCGTGAGATTTCGGCCGGTGTCCGGGCCTGTTTGGCGCAGCTGGCACCGTCACGACGTACCGCGGTGACGCTTCATTTGTTGGCTTACAAGGTGCCGCAGATCGCCACGCGGATGGCGTGGTCACGCAAGCGAGCCGAGAATCTGGTGTATCGCGGGCTCGATGCAGTTCGACGTTGTCTGACCAAGAAGGGTATGCGGCCATGAGTCGAGAACACGATCTCGAGGCGCTCCAGCGTGCCTTCGCGACGGTGCCCGACGATGCGCGACCACGTCCCGACTGTCCAGCTCCCGAACAGCTTTGGCTCGCGGTACGGGGTGAGCTCAGTCCGAGCGCGCTCCGCGAGGTGGTGCTCCATGTCGCCGAGTGTCCGGTGTGCACCGAATCGTGGCGTCTCGCGCAGATGCTCGAAGCCGAGACCGAGGGCGATGTGCTGCCGTTCTCGTCGCCACGACGATCCCGCACCCAGCGTTTCGTGTGGCTCGCCGCCGCGTTGCTGCTGCTCGCGTTGGCCGTGCCGTTCGTGTTGCGGGATGCGCTCTTCTTGCTCGCTCCGTCCGGGGATCCCTCGTCTGGTGTCACGGTCGAACGGAGTGCGCGGGCGTACGAAATCCAGATGCTCAACGAGTCGACCCTGCCGCGGGACGCGTTTCGTCTCCAGTGGCGCTTGGTACGCAACGAACCAGCGTCGAGCGACGTGGGTGTCGATGCCGACGAGCGTGTCGACAATGACGTGCGTTTCGACATTCAAGTGTCGCCTCAAGGCTCGCTCGACATGCTGGTCGACGTACGTGATGTCGAGCAGCTCGAGCTGCTCATCGAGCCGAGCCGTCTCGAGGCTCTAGCCGCCGGCACGGTGCTCAACGTGCGGATCGAGGCGCTCGATCCGTTGGCGGGACGACTCGATGCCGCGACCTTTGCCGTCACGCTCGGGGAGTGAGGGCATGCTCCGGGTCGGTATCGTGTGTTCGCTTTTGTTGTTGCCGCTCGTGTCGAGCGTGCCGATCCAGGCGCGGGAGCCGGCGTCGATCCCTGCCGCCTGTGACGGCCTCGAACGCGACGGTCGCGAGATCGCCGAGTGTGTATTCGAGGAGGCGCCGGCCGCGACCCGTGCCGTCGTGTTGCGGAACTTACTCACCGCGGACGCGGACCGACCGTGGGTGTTGTTCTACCTCGGCCACGCGCTGTTCGGCTGTGACGGAGGATCGGAGGAGGCGTACCAACAGGCCGTCGAGCGTTTCGCCACGCGAAACGAATCCGAGCATGTGGTCAATGTGACGACTTCGCTGGTTTGGAACATGGCGCGGTGTGATCGCTCCATCGAGACGATCGAGTCGCGGCTCGAGGACGCCGCGCACCAAGCCGAGGCCTTGCCGGATCCGGTTCTTCCGCTGCTCAAAATCGAGCTGGTACGCGGACGCTTGCGGAGTCGGCGTGGTGGCGATCTCGAGGCCGACTATGCTCGGCTGCGCCAACTCGAAGCCCAGCTCTTTGCGCCACGTTACGACGGCGATGACCGGGCAACCGACGCCCGTCTCGAAAGTCTGCGAGCTCTTGGGGGGCTGGCTTTCAGCCTCGGTCGATATCGCGAGGCACGTGTGTGGTTCGCGCGTCTCGAGCGTGTCGCCGGCGATCTAGGGCGTGACGAAGTGGTCACGTCGGCGCGTTTCGATCTGCGCTTGACCCGCGCCGCGTTTCTCATCGACAAGCAACCCAGACCGTATGTGCTCACCGAGTTGCGGCAGCTATTGGTTGATGCTCGAGCCACGAATCATCGCGGTATCGAAGCCAAGACGCACTACTTGCTCGCCGCCATGGAAGAGGATGAGGGGTTGGCGCGGGAGCACCTCGAGCGGTGTTTGGGGCTGGCCACTGCGGCTCGTGACCCACGGCAGGAGCGTCGCTGCCGGCTTCGGCTGGCGCGTCGAATGGCTGTCGAGGAACCGGAGCGAGCCCGTGAGCTGCTCGACGACGTGCACCGACTCGAAGCGCGGCTCGATCATGACCTGATGGTTCGCGTGGAGTCGTGGCGCGATCGCTTTCCTGCTTTGTGGGCGGTGCTCGAGCCCGCCGAGGCCTGGGCCGAGAGCGCGACTGTGCTCGATGCCATCGAGCAGCTGCGCTGGCGACAATCCGGGATGGCGCGACCCGATATCGTGCACGCACGGTCCGATGCCTACTATTGGCTCGCCGAGCGTTTACTGGCTTTGGACGACCACGATCGTGCCTTCGCGGTACTCGAACGTCTCCGCGCCCAGGATTTGCGCCAGTCGCTCGAAGCTCGGGTCGAGCCTGAACCTGTGACTTCCTTGGACATGACTTCCTTGGACATGACATCCGCGGACGAGCTGCCCCGCGTTCTCGAGTCTCAGTTGGGCAATCGTGAAGCGATGGTGGCCTTTCAGATCGGTCCTCGGTTGGGTGACGCGAGCACGGGGTGTCGCGTGTGGATCTCGACCCGTCAAGGGACGTGGTCGCTACCCTTGGCGATCGATCGCTATACCCTCGAGAGACAGGTCGACATGTTGATCGACCAGGACCAAAGCGAATGGAATGTCGCCGATTTACGATTGCTCGGCGACGTGCTGTTGGCGCCGGTGCTCGAAGCGCTGCCCACCGATATCGAGCAGCTGATCATCATTCCCGATGGCATTCTGCATTTGGTGCCGTTCGCGCTGCTCGACACGCGTGCCACCGGGCCCTTGAGCTCGAGCCACGAGCTCACCGTGGCGCCCTCGGCGACGCTGTGGTTGCAGTGGCGTGAGCGATCCGAGCCGACGATCACTCGTCCAGCGCTCGTCATCGCCGATCCGACCCTTCCCGATCATTGGGACGTGGAGCGGACCGCGCTGCCGGCGGATTGGCGTGACCGACCGGCGCCGTTGCCCTTCGCGCGTCGCGAAGGGCGCCGAGTCGTTCGTCTCGTCGGCGGTGGGTCACGGCTGGTCGACGGAGCGAAGGCCAGTGAGGCTTTTTTGCGTCGGGCAGACCTGTCGCCGTACGGGCTGATCCATTTCGCCGCCCACGCGGTTGCCAACGTCGAGCAGCCCGAGCTTTCCGGTGTGCTTCTGGCAGTGGGTGAGCCGGGCGACGATGGCTGGTTGCGTCCTTCGGAGATCGCGCGGCTCGAGCTCGAGGGCAAGATCGTCGTGCTGTCGACGTGCGATAGCGCACGGGGCGCGTGGCGTCGTGGCGAAGGGGTGATGAGCTTGGCGCGGGCTTTTTTCCAGGCGGGGGCGCATGCCGTCGTGGCCACGCTCGGCCCATTGCCAGATGAGAAAGGTGAGCGTTTTTTCGAGGATTTCTACCGCTATCTCAGCCGCGGTGACAGCTTGCGACGGGCGCTCGCCACGACCCAGCGCGACTGGCTCGCGCGGGGCGAGCCGAGCACGGTCTGGGGACGGATCGTGGTGGTGGGAAACGGCGATCTGGCGCTCCGTCCCGGTGGTCGGAGGCCAGATCTCGGGTGGCTGGTGGGCCCAGATCTCAGGTGGCTGGTGGGCCCAGATCTCAGGTGGCTGGTGGTGGGCGGCGGTGTGCTCGCCCTCTTGCTCGGCGTGGGAGGCTACGCGTGGCTCAGCGCTCGTCGAGCGCCACCCAGTCGCGCTCGGTCGCGCCGGTATAGACCTGACGCGGACGATTGATGCGGCTGCGTGGATCTTCGAGCATTTCTTTCCACTGCGCGATCCAGCCGGGGAGACGGCCGAGAGCGAACATGACGGTGAACATGTTCACCGGGATGCCCATCGCGCTGTAGATGATGCCGCTGTAGAAGTCGACGTTCGGGTAGAGACGGCGCTCGACGAAGAATTCGTCTTCGAGGGCGACCCGCTCGAGGTTCTTGGCGATCTCGAGCAGCGGATCGTTGACGCCGAGATCTTCGAGCACGTCGTCGGCGGCTTTCTTGAGAATGCGCGCGCGTGGATCGAAGTTCTTGTAGACGCGGTGACCGAAGCCCATGAGACGGAAGCCGTCTTCTTTGTTCTTGGCCTTCTCGACGTACTTTTGGTAGTCGTTGCCGTCTTCGTGGATCATGCGCAGCATTTCGATGACGCGCTGGTTGGCACCGCCGTGGAGCGGGCCGGAGAGCGCGCAGATGCCGGCGGCGATCGAGACGAAGAGGTCGGCCTGGGAGCTACCCACCATGCGCACGGTCGAGGTGGAGCAGTTCTGCTCGTGGTCGGCGTGCAGAATGAGCAGCAGGTTGAGCGCCCGCTCGAGCACCGGATTGACGGTGTATTCCTCGGCCGGTACCGCCGACAGCATACGCAGGAAGTTGGCGGTGTAGGAGAGCTCGTTGCGCGGGTAGATGAACGGCTGGCCGATCGACTTCTTGTACGAGAAGGCAGCCAGCGTCGGCACCTTGGCGAGCAGGCGGATGATGT
This sequence comes from Acidobacteriota bacterium, assembly GCA_039184055.1. Taxonomy (GTDB): domain Bacteria; phylum Acidobacteriota; class Thermoanaerobaculia; order Multivoradales; family J023; genus JBCDBH01. The sequence continues at coordinate 7,706 of JBCDBH010000108.1, read as the reverse complement.
TGATGTAGTTGTCGGACGGCGTGTAGTACGCCGAGAGTGACGCCACCATCGCCGACAGCACGGTCATCGGGTGCGCGTTCGGCGGATAACCCTCGAAGAACTTCTTCATGTCTTCGTGGATCATGCTGTGGTAGGTCAGCCGATGCTCGAAATCCGACAGCTCCTCGGCCGAGGGTAGATGGCCGTGGATCAGCAGAAAGCAGACTTCGGGAAAGCTCGCGTTCTCGGCGACCTGCTCGATCGGGTAGCCGCGGTAGCGCAGGATGCCGCGCTCGCCGTCGATGAAGGTGATGGCGCTTTCGCAGCTGCCGGTATTGGCATAACCCGGGTCGATGGTGATCACGCCGCCGGTGTTCTTGCGGAGCGCTCCGATGTCGACCGCGACTTCGTCTTCCGAGCCGGTGATGACCGGGAGCTCGTACTCTTGTCCGTCGATGATTAACTTGGCATGGGCCATGGGGATCGTCTCCTGGCTCGCGGACGCGCGGCGTCGCTATGGGGGAATGATGAATCGGGCGCGGTGGGCGATAGAGCCCCGCTCGGTGGGATTGTAACGGCGCAGCCGCAATGCGGCAAGGCAAACGAAAAGGGCCGATCCGCCTGACGAGGGAGGGGGCGGATCGGCCTGGAGAAGTAAGGAGCGTCAGACTGTCGGACGTGTCTTACAGAATGCTGCCGCGTAGCGGCACTTCGATCACCGGGTTCTGCGCATCGGTGGTGTGAATCTTGATGACGCCGTTCACCGGACCCTTGGGCATGCCAGGGCCGATTTCGACCTCGAGGTTGAAACGGTGACCTTCCTGCACGGTCTTGAGCGTGGTGGTCAGCGCCTCGTGGCCGGTCTCGATCGACTTCACCTCGATCGGCAGGACGGCGAAGCTCTGGACGTGGAGCAGACGCTGCACGGGGAGGTTGGCGCTCTCGACGCTACCCAGGTTGAGCTCGTTCGGGGTGATGTGCTGGCGCGGGCGGACGAAGCCGGACACCGGGAACATCGCCACTTGCTGTTTCGGGTGGTTGGTGGCCACTTTGATGTAGTCGCCGAGCGAGCCGACCGGAGCGTCCTCGTTGATGGTCACCGAGACGACCCACTGATTGCCTTCGTAGTCGCCGTTGCGCTCTTCGGTGGTGGCCGGGCGATGCTCGACGAGGAGGAAGGGGAAGGGGTTCGTGATGTCGATGATGTCGAGCTCGGGAAAGTCGGGCGCGAAGATCAGCTCGTTGATCGTGCCCATCGCTTCACCCTGGACATAGTTGAAGCGCGCGTAGCCGGGATCGATCGCCAGGTAGGGCTGCACGGTGGCCTTGACCACCAATTGCAGCTTGGGATTCTCGGTGTCGTTGGTGAACACGGCGATCGACTTGGCGATCGGGCCGTCGAAGGTGGCGGTGTCGACATCGGCGTGGACTTTGCCGGTGGCACCCGGAGCGATCACCTTGTCGTATTCGGTGACGGTGCAGCCACAGGCTGGGCGCACGTCGGTGATCTCGAGCGGCTGGTCGCCATCGTTGCGAATCTCGAAGGAATGGACGAGATGATCACCTTTGGCGACGACCTCGAAGTCGCGGATCGACTCGACGACGGTGGCTGTCGGAGCGGCCATCATCGGCATGGCGACGAGAGCGGCGAGGGTGAAAAGGAAAGCGGATCGCATGATGGGCTCCTTGTGAGGTCTCGGCTGAGTCGTGATGACGAGACCGACGTGACGTGGCCGGTGGCAGCACCAGCGAGAATGGATGACGTTTTCCCGAGCGGCCGACGCTTCCTGCGACGACCGTCACCTAGGGTATACTCGGACCACGGCGATCCGCCGTAAAACGCGAGTAAAACAGGGCATTCAGCGACGTGAGCACATCTTTCGGGCGACCGTACGAGGGTCGTCTCGACTCTCCTCTCGACATTCACATGATTGCGATCGGCGGCACCGGTATGGCGCCGCTGGCGTGTCTTCTCGACCGTCTCGGGCATCGGGTGCGGGGCAGCGATGGACCGCTCTATCCACCGATGTCGACGCTTCTCGCCGATGCCGGCATCACGCCACGGGTCGGTTTCGAACCGGCGCATCTCGAGCCGCCACCCGATCTGGTGATCGTCGGCAACGCGGTGCCCCGGCACAATCCCCAGGCGCGCGCCACCGAAGAGCGCGAGCTGCCTCGGATGTCGATGCCCGAGGCTCTGGGGCGCTTCTTTCTCGCCGGTCGCCGGCCGCTGGTGGTTGCCGGAACGCACGGCAAGACCACCACGACGGCGTGTGCGAGCTGGGTGCTCACCGCCTGTGGCGCCGACCCGGGTTATCTGATCGGAGGCGTGCCGATCGGTGCCGATCACAGCTTTCGTCTCGGCTCGGGAGAGCGTTTCGTGATCGAGGGGGACGAGTACAACGCGTCGTATTTCGATCGCGGGCCGAAATTCCTCCACTACCGACCCCACGCGCTGATCCTCACCAGTGTCGAATGGGATCACGCCGATCTCTATCCCGAGCCCGAGCGCTTGCTCGCGGCGTATCGTTCCCTGGTCGAGCTGGTGCCCGAGGACGGCTTGATCGTCGCCTGTGGCGATCACCCCGAGCTCGTCGAGCTGGTGCATGGAGCGGCGAAGGCGCCGGTCGTCACCTATGGGCTCGAGCCGCACAACGAGGTATGTCCCCGTGACGGGATTCGCGCCGATACCGCTGGCAGCCATTTCGTCATCGACGATGCCGACGGGCCGGTATCGATCGATCTTCCCGTGTCGGGTCGGCACAACGTGCAGAACGCTCTAGCGGTGTGGGCGGTGGCGCGTCATGACGGTCACGCGGCGGTCGACGTGGCGGCGGCGCTGTCGAGCTTTCGAGGCGTCAAGCGACGACTCGAGGTGCTCGGCGAGGTCGATGGCGTGACGGTGATCGACGACTTCGCCCATCATCCGACCGCGGTGGGTGTGACCCTCGCGGCGCTCGCCGATCGCTATCCCGGCAGGCGTCGGATCGCCTTGTTCGAGCCACGTAGCCTCACCGCTGGCCGCGCATTCTTTTTCGAGGCCTATCGCGAGGCCTTCGCCCGGGCCGACGTGGTGCTCATGGCGCCGATTTTTCACGCCGGTCGGCTGAGTGATGACGAGCGGCTCGATCGCGAGGCATTGGTCGGAGCGCTGGTTGCGGCGGGGGTGAATGCCGAGGCGTGCGAGTCGAACGACCTGCTTCTCGAGCGCGCGTTGACGCACGCCCGTGGCGGAGACGTCGTGGTCACCATGTCGTCGGGTAGCTTCGAGGGCATGCCACGGCGGGTGCTCGAAGCCCTCGGCGGTCGCGAGTCCGGGGAGTCTTAGGTCACCAGCTCGGCTGGCAATCCCAACGCCGAAAGGCGACTTTCCAGCACGCGTGGCGCCGCCTGGTGCAGCAACGAGAGTTCGGCGAGCGGGCCGCCGGTGAGCGCGGCGCGTGGCGCCAAACCGACGATTTCGCTGCCTTCGACTTCGACACCGAGCTTCGCCGCTTCATCACGTACGCGTCGGAACGCGGCGTGGAGCGACGTCTGGCGATAGTCGAGGATATTCATGCTCACCTGTACGCATCGCCGACTGTTGAGCGGCAATCCGAGGGCGCGCACCGCGGGCAGGCCGTCCTCGGCGGAGGCGCGGATGGCGCGGGCGATGTCACGCGCGACGTCGAGATTCTTGGATTTCAGCACGACGTTGAAGGCGACCAGATAAAAGCGCGCGCCGACCGCGGTGGTGCCCCGACGTGGATCCCAGCGTGGGGGTCCGGCGTCGGGGACGAGCTCACGGGTCTTGAGCCGCTCGGCGAATGCCTTCGGGCCGCCACGTCGTAGCGCGGCGAGCTCGGGGCGTTCGAGCGCGGCGCCGTAGAGACACACCGGCAGCTCGAAGCGCTCGCCCAGGCGCTCGGCGGTCAGCCGCGCCGCCTCCACCGCATCACTCATCTCGGCGCCGGCCAAGGGTGCGAAGGCCACGACATCGAGAGCGCCGAGCCGTGGATGCACGCCGCGGTGGCGGCGCAGATCGACGTTGGTGAACACCGCCTCGGCGAGCGCTTCGACGGCGCCGACCATGACCTTCACGGGCGCCGCCAGGGTGAGCACGGTGCGATGGTGATCCGCGTCGGACGAGCGGTCGAGCAGGGCCGCTCCAGCGCGCGCCGCGGTCGACGCGAGATGGGCGACCAACGCTTGGCGTCGGCCTTCGCTGATGTTCGGAATACATTCGATGAGCGGTTGCATACGCTGTCTCTATGATGTCTCGACGGTGATTCGTCGCACCGTCGAAGATTTGTCGCCTCGCCGAGCCTTTGCTACGATGCCAAAGAATTCCGCGGGTGTTTTTGGCCGCGCGTTACGCGCCTCCTTCGGCCTTTCCGGTCGTCGGCCCCGCGACCTCGGCAGCTCCACGACTCGGAGAGTCTCGCTCCGTCATGACCTATCCAGGCAACGCTTCGCTTCCGCTCAACGTCAGAGAGCGAATTGTCAACACGTTCCGGCAGACCCTCGATCTCGCGGCCCAAGGCCGGGTCGAGGAGGCGATGTCGGGATGTGAATTCGTGCTCGACATGGATCCACTCTTTCATCCGGCGACGACCTTGCGCGAGCGACTTCAGCAAGGTGGTCAGCTCCGGCTCGACGATATCGCGGTCCCGCAACTCGAGTCGGCACCCGCGTCACCCGCCGATGCCTTCGATCAAGGGTTGCCGGATCTCGACGAGCTGCCGGATCTCGACAGCTTGCCCGATCTCGACGAGTCGCCGCTGGCCGCCGATCTCGCGCCGCCAGCCATGGCGCCGCCCCCGGCTGCCGCCCCGGTTCCACCACCCGCCGCGCCTCCCGCTGGTGATGCGCTCGGCGCGGTGCTCCAGGATCTGATGGCGAAGCGTAATTACAAGCAGATTCTGCAGATTGCGCGTTCGCAGCAACAGGCCATCGGAGCGGACCCGAGCCTACAGGCTTTGGTGACGAAAGCCAAAGACGCTCTGGAGTCGGATCAATTCGTCCAGTCGTTCATCAGTCGTGGCCGGGCCGCCTTGGCGGCGGGCGATCTCGACGAAGCGCGCAAGTTGCTGTCCAACGCGCGGTCGCTGGCCGCCGATCATCCCGACGTAGCGGTCTTTGCTTCCGAGATCGATGCGGTGGCGCCGATCGCGCCGACCGAAGCCGCGCTCCCGGATCTCGACGCCGACGAGTCTCCGATGCTGGGTGGTATCGAGGTCGACGACGATCTGTCGTTCGAGCCGCCAGCCGCCGAGCCCGTGGTGCCGGCCGCTCCCGCCGCTCCGGCCGAGGATAGCGACGAAGCGCGTATCCGACAGCTGCTCGACGAAGGTCAGCAGGCGTTCGATGGCGGCAATTACCAGGGCGCGCTCGATATCTGGTCGCGAATTTTCCTCATCGACATCGACAACGAGGAGGCGTCGCGCCGGGTCGAAGAGGCACGTAATCGCAAAGCCGAGCTCGAGCGCGAGGCCGAAGAGATTTTCCACAAAGGCCTCGACCAGGTCGAACGCAACGAGCTCGATGCGGCTCGCGAGTCTTTTGCCCGGGTTCTTCAGCTGCAGCCCGGTCACACCACCGCGCGCGAGTATCTCGAACAGCTCGAGGCGGGCGAAGTACCGGCGATCGTGCGGGATCGCGGTGATGACGATGGTGACGATCTTCCCGATGTTCCCGAGCTGATCGGCGACTCCGAGCGTGGCACGCTCGAGGCCGCGGTCGAGCGTGATCGCGTCGTCGTGGTGCGCAAGACCGACAAGAAGATCGTGGGTCTCGCGGCGATCGCGGCGATCGTGGTGATCGGCGGCATCATCCTGTTGGTCAGTCAGTGGGGCAAGATGTTCCCCAACGCCGAGGACTCGCCAGTCCCGGCCGGGCCCGCGGTCTCGCAGAGCGCGTTGGCGGTCAAGAAAGCGGTCCGCATGCACGAAAGCGGTGATGTCGAAAAGGCGATCGATCTGCTTACCGAGGTGCCGCTGGAGGATCCGAGCTACGACGAGGCGCAGGAGTACATCGCCACCTGGCGGGCCGAGCTCGAAGCGTCGGTCGAGGAAGCGGGTCTCGATCCGGCTTTGATCGAACGCCGCGCTCTCTTGGTCGTGGGGACCGAGCAAGCCATGTCGTCGCGGCAGATGATCCGCGCCCGCCGCTATCTCGACCGTGCCGCGCAGATCGATGCTCTCGACGAGCGGGAGCGCGGTCTGCAGGCCGAAATCGACGTCGCGTTACGTCCGCTCGAAAAAGAGCTCGATCTCTTCGAGCAGGGTGAATACGAGACGATCTTGCCCGATCTTTGGCGTCGACTCGATTCCGAGGCCGACAACCCCGACGTCCGTTTGCTGATGACCGATTCGTATTACTCGCTGGTGTTACGCGATCTCCAGCGCGGCAATCCGCAAATGGCCGCCGAGAAATTGGAAGACGCGGTCACCATCGACGCCGACAATCGTGATTTCCAGCGTTTGTTGCTCTTCTCTCAGACCTACGAAAAGCGGCCACAGGATTTGCTCTACCGGATCTTCGTGAAATACCTGCCGCCATCGCGCTGATGGCGAAACGCAGACGGGGGAGCAAGCGGCAAAAGGCTCCCGAGCATCAGGAAATCTTGTTCGACGCGGAAGACCTTCCCATGGGGCGGGACGTGGAGGACGTGCCGCCCCGTGCCGATGGTTTTGTCGACGAGCTCGACGAGATACCGCCCAATCCCTTCGACGAGCTCGCCAACCCGCCGCGGCGGCGCAACACGTCGCAACAGATCCCGCTACGCGTGGCGATTCCCGCTGGGCTCGACGATACCGAGCGTTCGGCCCCGGTGGTGGATCGTCTGATCGCGGGCGCGATCGACTTCTCGGTGCATCTGATCGCGGTCGGTTTGGCGCTCGCCGCCGCGTGGTCGCTCGGTGTGCCGCTCGAACCGTCGATCTGGCCGCCGTTCCTCGCTTTCGCCTTGGTGTTTTCGTTCGTGTATTGGACCGTGCCGCTGGCGTTCTGGGGGCAAACGCCCGGCATGGCGATTCGTGCTCATCAGGCACGCAATCACGACGACGAGCCGCTTACCTTCGAACAGACGATTCTGCGCTGGGTAGGTGCGCTGCTCACCGTGGTGTTCGCCGGTTTGCCGATCTTGATCGCCGCGACGGGGCGTTCGCTCAGCGATCGGCTGAGCGAAACCAAAACCATTCGTCACTAGTACTGATAGTGGAATTGGGCCGTCGGGCCGTCTTTGTCGATCCGCAAGGTGGCGCGTCGGCCGTCTTTGCTCAGCTGCCATGAGCCACTCGCGCTTTCGTCGATTTGCCATCCCGCTCCCGCCAGTCGCGCCAGAAGGTCGTTGCGCAAGGACGATTGCGACACGCCGAACGCGGCGAAGCTGACCAGCCGCTCACCTTCGGCGTCACCGGACAGATCGACGATGCTCGCGGGTAGGGCGACCGGAAGATCCTGCGGAAAGTCGCTCGGTAACACGCCTCGGAGCTGAGGCCCGCTGGACCGGCGTGCCGTGGCGCGAGGATCTTGATCGGGATCGATGGCATCGGGCGCCCCGACCTCTTCGGTCTCCAGGACCGGTGGTGGTGGCGGTGTGTCGTCGTCGGTCTGGCGGCAGGCGACGCTGGTCAGCAAGACGGCAAGGAGTAGCAGTGCGAAGTTGAATCTCATGGTCGGGTCTCCTCGGGTTGGCTCCAGGGTAGCACTGGACCTTCGGTATCGATCAAGCGGTCGAAGAGGCG
>JBCDBH010000107.1:0-16277 GCA_039184055.1 Acidobacteriota bacterium | reverse complement strand
TGCGCGATCTCGCGGTGGGCGACTTCATGGCGACGACTATCGACACCGTCTCTCTCGACGACACCCTGATCAAAGTCGCCGCCCTCTGTGTCGAACGCCGTCGAAAAACGGTCCCCGTGGTCGACGCCGAGAACCGCTTTGTCGGCATGATCACCCGCCGCGCGCTGCTCGAACACGTCGTCGCGGCCAGTCGAGACGCCACCTAGCCTCCCGAAACAGCCACCCCGAACACTACAGAGCCCTCCCGAAAGAACTCGATTATGGACGTGTCACACCCCGAGCTGGCCGTATCGTCCGGCCTCTATTGGACGACGGTCGCGCTCTTCGTCACCTGTTTGATTTTGATCGTCAGCGAGAAAATCGACAAAACCAAGGTTGCCCTGTTCGGCGCCACGACGTTGATGATCACCAGCATCGTCGATCAGAGCGACGCCTTTTACTCGCCCCATCTGGGCATCGACTACAACGTCGTCTTCTTGTTGATCGGCATGATGATCGTCGTCGGCGTGCTGGGTCGCAGCGGCGCCTTCGAATGGACCGCCGTCAAATTGGCCAAAGCCGCCAAGGGCCGGCCGTATCCGATCCTGGTGATCTTTCTCCTGCTCACCGCCGTCTTCTCGGCCTTTCTCGACAACGTCACCACCGTCCTGCTCTTCGCGCCGGTCACTCTGCTGATCGCCGACGAGCTCGAAGTCGACCCGACCCCGTTTCTGATCGTCGAAGCCCTGGCATCGAACGTCGGCGGCACCGCGACCCTGATCGGCGATCCACCCAACCTGATCATCGCCTCCCGCACCGGCCTCACCTTCATGGATTTCATCGTCCATCTCGGCCCGGCGGTGGTGGTCATGCTCGCCGCGCTCGTCGTCGTGGTCCACTTCCTCTTTCGCAACAAATTGGTGGTCGACGACGCGCGTCGCGAGCACATCATGGCGATGGACGAAAGCAAGCTCATCCGCGACCCCAAGCTGGTCAAACAGAGCCTCGCCGTGCTCGCCCTGATCACCGTCGGCTTTGTGCTGCACGGCTGGATCCATCTCGAGCCCGCCACCATCGCCCTCTTCGGCGCCGCGCTCCTGCTCCTGATCGCCGACCTCGACGTCCACGAAATCTTCGCCAAAGACGTCGAATGGCCGACCATCTTCTTCTTCATCGGCCTCTTCATCATGGTCGGTGGCGTCGTCAAAGTGGGGCTGGTGGGAGATCTCAGCAAGCTGGTGATCGCCTGGACCGAGCCCACCGAAACCTCCATGGTCACCACCTCACTCGTCCTCCTGTGGGTGTCCGGCATCCTCTCGGCCTTCCTCGACAACATCCCCTACGTCGCCACCATGGCCCCTCTCGTCGCGGACATGGGCAGCCAAGTCCTCGGCGCCCCGGCGATCGTCGACGGCGCCCCGGATCCGGACATCATGCACCACCCCGTGCTCATGCCCGTATGGTGGGCGCTCGCTCTCGGCTCCTGCCTGGGCGGCAACGGCAGCCCCATCGGCGCCTCCGCCAACGTCGTCGTCCTCGGCCTCGCCGCCCGCTCCGGAAGACCCGTCTCCTTCCTCAAGTTCATGGCCTACGGCGTACCCGTCACCATCCTCACCCTGGCCATCGCCACGGTCTACGTCTACCTGCGCTACTACGTGCTGGGCGTGTGACGTCGTACGGCTCAACGCCTCGACAACAACAACACGTCACCATCCCCGACTCGCCCAACTGGCTGGTAGTGCTGATCGATCCAGGTCGAGAGGAGGAGGCCGTAGTCGATCCCGAAGCCCTCGTAGCCGAATTCGCGGGTGGATTTGCGGACCACCACGACGTGATCGGGTGGATCGGCGACGAGGTCTTCGAGCATGCGGGTTTCGCCGAAGGCGAGGACTTCGGTGGGCACGTAGTTGAGGTAGGGGCCGGCGATGCGGCGCCGGCTCAGGTAGGCGAGCATGATGCCGTCGGGGACGATGAGCAGGGTGTCGTCGGCTTCGGTGCGCGTCTCGATGGCTTCGAGGGTGGCCTGGACGACGGGGCCACGCTGATCGGCCCAGAAGATGTCGCTGGCCTGTACGCCGACGGCGCGCGTTTGCGCGTCGATGGGGCCGGACATGGCATGGAGATGACCCCAGAGCGCGACGATCAGGAGCGCGGTGGCGGCGGTACGTGCGACCAGGGCGTCACCGCCACGCCCCGCGATCCATCGGGGCAGCCAAGCGAGCGCGGCGACGACCAAGACGAGAGCGGCGGGCAGAGCGAGCGCGAAGCCGACGTGGTAGACCCGGGTCGCGAGGATTTTGGCGAGTAGGAAGGTGGCAAAGAGACAGAGGCCGGCGGCGAGCACGATCCGACGGTGCCGGAACGCCTGCCTTCGCGCTTCGGTCGGGTCGCTCGCTTCCTTCGCTGGCTCATGACGCCACCGCCACAGCCAATATCCCGCCGCCGCGATCACGAGCACGGGCAGCGGACGCGCCAGCTGGAGCCAGGGCACGCCACCGACAAAAGCCACCAGGCCGACGAGTGGAACAGCGGCGGCGATACCGATCTTGGTGCGACCCCTAAAAAGAAAACCGAGCGCTACCACCATGGCGCCGGCGATCAGCCACCAGATCGACGCCCGTCCGAGATGGAGCACCGTGGTGACCGGATCGTCGAGCCCGAGCATGCGGCGATAGAGCGGAAAGCTCTCGGCTCCGGCGAGAAAGGGCGCGCGATACGGGGTGACGATGCCGAGCCACGCGTCGACGGGCCCGAGACGAATCGCCAATCCCACCCACGCGACGCCGAGCACACCGACGACACCGCCCACCACCCGCGACCACCAGCGTCGTTCGAGCACGAGGAGAACCCCGAAGGTCGCCACCAAAGCGACCGCCACTTCGAGCTTGGTGAGCAACACGAGACCGGCGAGCACGCCAGCGAGCCACGCATCGCGTTGACGTTGCGCGGTCGTCAAAACAAAGAGCGCCGCCAGCGCCAAGGCCAGGCCGTGGGTGATTTCGTGCGTATAGGGCGTGACCCAATTGTAGTTGCCGGTGGGTAGATAGCGCGCGAACGCGAAGACGATCAGGAAGACGACCCCCGCCGCCGCCGCGACCCACAAACCGCCCAGCCACTCGGCGATCCGTCGGATCAGGACGAGAGTGAGAACCAGGACGAAGAGGTTGAGCCCCACCAAGGTGATCAACGAATCGCCGAGCAGAGCCATCGCCGCGGCGTTTACATGCACCGACAGCGGACCGTGAAAGTAGGCGAGATCACGATAGAGCACGGCACCTTCACTCACCTGCCAGGCGGCATAGAGCTGCTGCCCGAAGTCGACGATCGGATCGGGCCAGGTCAGCCAGGTCCAGGCAAGCATGGACATGGCGACCGCACCGAAGAGCAAGGCGACGAAGACACGGGGAAGCGAAGGACGAGTCACCCGCCTACCCTATTAGAATGTGACGCGTGATTCTCGGTATCGAAACCTCCTGCGACGACACCGCCTGCGCCCTGATCGACGGCCAGGGCATCATCCGCGCGTCGGTGGTGTCTTCTCAACTCGCGCACCAGCCCTATGGCGGCGTGGTGCCCGAGATCGCCTCGCGCGAGCATCTGAAGAATTGGCCGGCGGTGTCGGCGGCGGCGTTCGCCCAAGCCGAGGTCTCGCCCGCCGATCTCAACGCGGTCGCGGCGACCCGTGGACCGGGCCTGGTGGGCTCGCTGCTGGTCGGCCAATCCCTCGGTCGCGCCATGGCGTTCGCGCTCGACACGCCCTTTTATGGCGTGCACCATCTCGAAGGCCACGTCGTCTCGCCCTTTCTCGGTGGCAACGTCGGCGACGAGCCGAGCCCACTTCCCGAGCGCTTTACCGCGCTCGTGGTGTCAGGCGGACACACCTCGTTGCTCACCGTGGAAGGTGACCGGATCGAGAGCGTCGCCGAAAGCCGTGACGACGCGATCGGTGAGGTTTTCGACAAGGTCGGCAAACGAATCGGCCTCGCCTATCCTCAAGGTCCACGAGTCGACCGGCTCGCCGAGACGGGAGTCGCCGATTCCTCGGCGTTCACGGTGCCACCGCTCTCCGACGACGAGCTTTTCTTTTCCTATTCGGGGCTCAAATCACAGGCCCTGCGCGCCATCGAGAAGCTCGAACGGAGCGGCGCGCTGGCGCCTGACCGTGCCGATCCGGAAGGTGACGATCCAGAAGGCGAGGCGCTCCCTCAGGCGGCGCGTGATCTCCTGGCCAGCTTTCGGCACGCGACGGTGGCGCAGGTGATCCACCGTCTGAATCGTTCGGCCCAGCGCATCGAATGCCTGGCGGTATCCGGTGGCGTGGCGGCCAACAAGCTGCTCCGTCGACGGCTCATCGATTGGGCCGACGAGAAAAGCGTCGACCTACGGCTGGTGCCGCTCCGCTGGTCGGGCGACAACGCGGCGATGATCGCCTTCGCCGCCTGGCTGCGTCGCCAGCGCGGCGAACCGTCGAGCCCACCCGAAGATCTGACGGTGGCGAGTCGGATTCCGTTTCCGAGTCGCTCCGCCCTGTGAAAATTCGCCCTCTGAAAACGCGTCACGCCGCGCGCTGACGTTCCGCCTCGACGACCTTCTCCTCGACTCGAGGATCGACTCCGCTCGCGGTCGCTTTCGAGGTGAGAAAGGTGTACATCGCCGGCACCACGAAGAGCGTCAAGAAGGTACCCACCAGGAGCCCGCCGATGATCGCGATGCCCATCGGCACACGGCTCTCGGCGCCGGCACCGAGCGCCAGGGCGATCGGCAAGATACCCAGCATGGTCGACAACGACGTCATCAACACGGGTCGGAAGCGCGCCGCCGCCGCGTCGCGTACCGCCTCGTGCACGTCCATCCCGGCGATGCGTTTTTGATTGGCGAATTCGACGATCAAGATGCCGTTCTTGGTCACCAGACCGATCAACATGATCATGCCGATCTGGCTGAAGATGTTCAGCGTCTGTCCGAAATACCACAGCGAGAACAACGCTCCGGCCAAGGCGAGCGGCACGGTGAGCATGATCACGAACGGATCGCGAAAGCTCTCGAATTGCGCCGCGAGCACCAGGTAGATGAGCACCAGGGCCAGCGCGAAGACCCAGAGGAGACTGTTGCTCGACTCTTGAAAATCGCGTGATTGTCCGGTGAGTGCGGTGGTGAAGGAATCGTCGAGCACATCGTCGGCGACACCGCGCATGGTCTCGACACCTTCGGCCATCGACACGCCTGGCGCCAGGCCGGCCGAGACGATCGCCGAGGTGTAGCGATCGAAACGGTAGAGCTGCGGTGGGCTCGACTCTTCGTGGAGGTCGACCAATTTGTCGAGCAGCACCGGCTCACCGCTCGAAGTCGGCACGTAGAGGTTGGACAGATCGACCGTCTCGTTGCGCGCGCTCGGTTCGACCTGGGTGACGATCTCGAATTGCTTGCCGTCGATCAAAAAGAATCCGAGGCGCTGCTCCGAATAGGCGAGCTGGAGGGTCTGGGCGATATCGAGCGCCGAGATCCCGAGATCCCGCGCCCGAGCCCGGTCGATCGAGACGCGGAGCTCGGGCTTGGTGAATTTGAGATTGACGTCGGTCACCGTGAACTTGCCGGTCTCCTCGGCGCGGGCGACGAATTCCGGCAGGATCGCCTTGAGCCGATCGAGATCGGGCGCCTGCACGACGAATTGCAGCGGCAAGCCACTCTGTCGTCCGACCGAGATGGTCGGTGACTGGGTGACAAAGGTACGCGCGCCGGTGAGCTGGCCGATTTCGGCGGTCAACCGATCGGCGATTTCTTGTTGGCTACGGTCTCGCGTTTCGGCGTCGTCGAACACGATACGCAGAAAACCCGAGTTGACCGCGGTCGAGGCACCGAAGCCGGGCGACGTGACCGAAATCAGGGTGGTGGTTTCGGGCACCTCACGCTCGATGACCTCGATCACCTCGTCGATGTAGCGATCCATGTACCCGAAGGTCGCGCCCTCGGGCCCGGAGGCCAAGATCCGTACGGAACCTCGATCCTCGAGCGGTGCGAGCTCCGCCGGCAGAGACCGGAACAAGAACGCGATCAGACCGAAGCAGCCGACGAGCACCGGCAAGGCGAGCCAACGCACCGCCATGAAGTCACCGAGCAAGGTGCGATAGGTCGCGGTGAGACCACGAAAGAACGGTTCGGTGACGTTGTAGAACCACGAATGCTTCGCCCGCTGTTTGAGCAGACGCGAGCTCAACATCGGGGTCAAGGTGAGCGCGACGAACGACGAAATGATCACCGCCCCGGCGAGCGTGGCGCCGAACTCGCGGAAGAGTCGACCGACCAAGCCACCGAGAAAGAAGAGCGGCAGGAGCACCGCCACCAGCGCCAAGGTGGTGGCGATGACGGCGAAGAAGATCTCCCGGGTGCCATTGACCCCGGCGGTGATCGGATCGGCGCCCGCTTCGACTTTGGCGTAGATGTTCTCGAGCACGACGATCGCGTCGTCGACCACCAGACCGATCGCCAAGACGATGCCGAGCAAGGTCAGCACGTTGAGTGAAAACCCGGCCATCTGCATGATCGCGAACGAGCCGATCAGCGCCACGGGAATGGCGAGAATCGGGATGATCGTGGTGCGCCAATCACGTAAGAAGAGAAAGATGATCAAGATCACCAGGGTAAAAGCGAGCGCGACGGTCTGTTTGACCTCGGTGATCGAGCTACGGATATAGGTCGTGGTGTCGAAGCCGATGCTGGTTTCGAGATCCTCGGGCATTTCGCGCTTGATCTGCTCGAGACGCTCATAGACCTCGTCGATGATCGCGACGTAGTTCGCGCCCGGCTGCGGTCGCACCGCCAAGGCCACCATCGGCTCACCGAAATTCTTCAGCACGGTGCGCAGATTGAGCGGCCCGATCTCAGCCGTACCGACATCGGCGAACCGCACGATACGCCCATCGACTTCTTTGATGATCAGGTTTTCGAACTCGGCCGGGGTGTTCATCCGGCTCATCGTGCGTACCGGCAGCTCGACGTCACTGCCCTCGATCCGCCCGGCGGGTAGCTCGACGTTTTCCCGCTCCACGGCGCGTCGCACGTCCAATGGCGAGAGACGATAAGCGGCGAGTTTTTGTGGATCGACCCACAGCCGCATCGCCGGGCTCTTGTCACCCCAAATGTCGATCTGACTGATTCCGGGAATGGTCTGCAAACGCTCTTTGAAGAGCTCGTCGGCGATCCGTGACAATCCCAGGAGATCACGTTGATCGCTGCGAATATTGAGCATGAAAATCGGCGGGCTCGCCGAATTGGACTTGGCCACCGAGGGCGGATCGACATCCGGAGGCAGGCTCCGTTGCGCGCGACTCACCCGATCCCGCACGTCGTTCGCGGCGCGCTCGATATCGACCTCGATATCGAATTCGACCGTGATCGTGCTGCGTCCTTCACGACTCACCGAGGTCAGAGTGCGAATTCCGTCGATGCCGTTGATCTCTTCCTCGAGCGGCTCGGTGATCTGATTCTCGACCACGTCGGCATTGGCGCCACGGTAACTCGTGGTGACCGTGATCACCGGCGAATCGACCGACGGGAACTCGCGAACGCCAAGCTGCATGAAGCCCAGCGCACCAAAGAGCACGATGCCGAGCGAGAAGACGATCGCCAGAACCGGCCGACGGATCGACAGCGAGTAGAGCGTCATCAGGCGTCACCCGTGCGTGGCGTCACTTTCATCCCGGGTCGCAGCCGCTGGATACCCGAAACCACCACCCGCTCGCCGCTCTCGAGCCCTTCGACCACCTCGAGCGAGTCTTCGGTGCGCAGGCCGGTTTCGATCGGCCGTGGATTCACCGTGTCGTCGTCACCGAGCACCCATACTTTGCGGCCACCGAGCTCGGGCACGACGGCGATCGAGGGCACGGTGAGCGCATCATCGACCTCGCGCACCACCAGGTCGACATCGGCGAAGGCTCCGGGAAGCAAGACGCCGTCGGGGTTGGCACAACGAGCCCGCACGGTCAACGAACGGGTTTCCGGATCGACCGTCGGCTCGATCGCGAAGACCGTGCCCCGGTGCTCCTCACCCGAGCCCTTGACGCGAAAGGTGAGCTCCTGCCCGGGACGAATACGACCGGCGTATTTCTCCGGCACCGCGACCTCGATCTTGATCAGATCGAGACTCTGAAGGGTGGTGATCACCGTCTGTGGCGACACATAGCTGCCGTCGCTCACCCGGCGCAATCCGAGCGTGCCGGCGAACGGTGCGACGACTCGCGTTTTGGCGAGACGCGTGTCGAGCAGCACGAGCTCGGCTTCGAGCACCGCCAGCTCGCTCGCCACCGACTCGTACTCGGCTTGGCTGGTCACCCCGTCCTCACGCAGCTGATCAAAACGCTGCTCACGCAATCGCGCCAGCTCGATCCGCTCCTCGACCTGCGCACGCTCGGCTTCGAGCACGCTCCGATCGAGCTCCAGCAAAAGCGTACCGGCCGCGACGCGGCGACCCTCCGCGAAATGAATCGAGGTCACCGTGCCGGCGACTTCACTCACCAGCTCGATCCGCTCATCGGCGATCAAGGTACCGGTGGTGGTGAGGCCCTCGGTGAGCGGCCCGGGCGAAAGAACATGGAATTCGACCGTCGGCGGTGGTGGCCCGGTGGAGGTGGACGGAGCGCTCGTCGTGTCGGCGGCGACATCGTCGAACGACATCCATTTGGGCACCATGAGAATAGCGGTCACCGCCACGAGCACGGCGACGACCAGGAAACGGCGGGTTGTTGGGCTCATGAAATCTCCACCCGCGACCGAAGTCGCGCAGACGCGTCATTCCATACCGGTATCCCACACGGGCGGGAAAGAAGGGGACATACCGGCAAGTCACTGATGCTACGAGTACCATTCGAGCATAGTTGTTGCGATTCCGTAAAAAGCCCTATGAAATAGGCTCATGAGACCGATCACCGCCGCCGACTTGATGAACCCCGAAGTGCTCACGGTACGCGCCGATATGACGGTGCAAGCCCTTGCCGCCTATTTGATCGACAACGCGATTTCCGGCGCGCCGGTGGCCGGCCAAGACGGCAGCCTGGTCGGTGTCGTATCCGTGGTCGACATCGCCAAGGCGGCATCACGTGAGATCCACGTTTTGGGCGGCCGACCCGACTTTTACGTGCAAGCGTGGCCCGAAGACACCGATCCACGGAGCGTCCTACCGACCGAAGACATCGGCCGCGACCTCTTGGTGCGCGACGTCATGACACCGGATCCGCTGTCGGTGAGTGAAGACACACGCGTTTCGGATATCGCCGAATTGATGCTGCGCGAGCACGTCCATCGACTCTTGGTGACCCGAGGTACACACGTGGTCGGGATCTTGTCGACCTCCGATCTGCTCGGCCTGCTCGTCGACGTCGACGAGGGAGACGATTGAGCACGTGACGACCTTCTCGCTCACCCTCACGACACCACCCGGGTTTCGCTTTCGCACCACCCTCCTCAGCCACGGCTGGCTCCAGCTCCACCCGTTTCATTGGAACGAAGGGGACGACACGCTGGGTCGTGTCGAAGCCATCGGCGACAACATCATTTTTCTCGAGTTGCGTGGCGCGGGTACTCAATCGACCGACAGCGGCGAGCCCATCCGCGTCGAGAGCTCCCATGATCTGAACGACGGCGAGCGCTCGGAGATTGAGTCGCGTCTACGACGGATCTTCAACCTCGACATCGATCTCACCGCCTTCCACGCCCACATCGCCGACCTGCCGCGCTACGCCTGGTGCGCCGAGCTCGGCGGAGGCCGTCTGCTTCGCGCTCCGACCGTATGGGAAGACCTCGCGAAAACCCTGCTCACCACCAACACCACCTGGGTCATGACTCGAGCCATGGTGAAACGTCTCACCACCCTCGGCTCCCCACTCGACGACCAGCGCTTCGCCTTCCCCACCCCCGGCCAGATCGCCGATCTCGACTTCGAACCCTTCGCCACCCACCTACGCGCCGGCTACCGCGCCGCGTCGCTCCACGAGCTCGCGACCCGTATTGCCGAAGGTGAGCTCGACGTCGAGACCTGGGCACATCGGGAGGGCGATGCGCTGTCTTCAGACGATCTCTACCAAGCCGTCACCGCCCTACGCGGCTTCGGCCCGTATGCCGCGGGCGCCGTGCTCAAGCTGCTCGGTCGGTTCGACCGCCTCGCCATCGACTCCGCCGCCCGCGCCACGTTCAACCGCGAGTTCAACCACGGCGACGCCGCCCCCGACAAAGCCATCCGGGCGCATTACGAGCCACACGGCGCATGGCGAGGCCTGATGATGTGGATGGACGTGATGGGGCCACCCGGTTAGCCCGATCGGCTCACCGATGGAATGCCCTAGTGACACCCGCAGTGCTTGCGTTCGAAGTCGACGGCGCGACCGTCCGGGTCGAGCGCGATTTCACAACAGGCGCGAAGCTGTTCACCGAGCATGACGCGGGCCCGTTGAATACGGCTCTTGGTGGCCGCCACGCTCAACCCGAGCTCGGTCGCCACCTCGCGCTGTTTGCGCCCTTCGAAGTCGGCGAGCAGCAGAGGTTCACGGTACTTCTCAGGGAGGTCATCGACCATCGGCCGCAACCACGAAACGACCTCTTCGTGAACGCTGTGGCTGCCCCCGAACTCGGCGAAGCCACGATGCTCATCTTCATCGCCGAGTCGATCGGCTTCGGCTGTCTCTCCGGCCTGATCGGGCCGACGAGCACGAAAGTAGTCGGCGACGGCATTGCGGGCGACGCCATACACCCACGCCGAGCTCTGCCGCGCGGCGACCAATTTGTCGGCGTTCTGAAGCAGACGCACGAGGACGTCTTGGGCGACGTCCTCGGCATCGGCGGCCGGCAACCGACGAGCCACGAAGCGCTTTACTTGATCACGCAGCTGACGCCATGGCAGCGCTTCACGGCCCGGGGCGACAGCGGTCGTCATCAGGCGACCTCGGCTTCGTCTTCACAGCAGCTGGAGTCACAACAATCGGTGTCGCGTTTGCCATACACCTCCGAGGCACCGTGAGTGTAGAAGGTTTCCCAGCTCACCCCTTGAGCATCGGTCACCCAGGTCTTGTCGGATTCGGCGTAGCAGCACACCGTTTCACCTTCGTCGCGCACCGTGCCGTCGATTCGGGCGATGCGTTCGCGTAGCGCGGCGAGCTCATCGCGACTCTCAGCCTGAATGCCGAGATGCTCGACACCATGATCGGACGCGGTTTGAGCGATCGAGAAATTGACGCGCGGGTCGTCGAGCATCCATTTGGCGTAGTCGGTTTTCTCGACCGTCGGCTGGGCGGCGAAAAGGGTCGAGTAGAACTGTTTCGACGTCTCGAGATCGGCAACTTTGAGCATGACGTGAAGTCGTTGCATCGTGTTCTCCTTGCGGTTCGTTCCAGCGCTGTTTCGCGCGCCTTCGATCTCTTTGTCGTGACATCGGTGAAAAGGATGCAACGATTCTCTCAACTAGACGTCACGACGACTCCGTCGATACGCCCCCGGGGGCACACCTCGAGCCCGTTTGAAGGCGCGATTGAAGGCATGCTCGGAGTCGTAGCCCACCTGCCGAGCGACCGCCGACAGGCTGTCGTCGCTCCCGATCAGCAAGCGAGCCGCCGCATCCATTCGCACCTGGGCGAGGTACGCCAACGGCGACTCGCCGACGCCATCGCGAAATCTACGCGCCAACACCGCGCGTGACATCCCGACCTGGAGAGCCAGCTCGGCCACCGTCCAGCGCCGCGCCGGATCTTCGTGCAGACGACCGAGCGCCGTGGCGAGCCCTCGATCCCGCAGGGCCCCCAGCCAGCTGGGATCGTCCATCTTCTCGAGCCAGTAGCGCAGGATCTCGACGAACACGACATCGAGCAGACGCGAGATCAACGTGCGACTGCCGATATCGGGACGGTCGATTTCCGTGCGCAGCGACCGCAACGCGCGTTCGAGCCCACGTGGCGCCTCGGCCGCCGGTACGAACACGCGTGCGGGTAGCAGCTTGACGAGAGGGTGCAGGCTGTCGGTGATGGATTCGTAACCACCACAGATCACCACGGTCTCGGCGCCGCCGCCATCGTGTCGACGGATCAGACGCGATTCGGCGTCTTTGCTCACCTTCCACGTCTCGAACGACATGAGCTCGGAGGTGGGATCATCATAGAGCGCATGACCCTCGCCATGTGGCACCAGGGCGACATCGCCGGGTACCAGCCGAACCGGTTCGCCCTGCTCACCGATCCGCAACCAGCAGGTGCCGCGATCGACGAGGTGCAAACCGATACGTGGACGGGCTGGAATCCACAAACCCCACGGAGCGGTGGCCACGGTTTGGCAGAAAACCTGACCACGCAAGCCGGTGACGTCGAGAAAATGGCTCAGTACATCCATCGACCGAGCCTACCGCGTCTTACCCGCTACGAACGGACGAACGAGACGATCGGACAAAAAAGCGAGCGCCTCGAACATTGGGTCACGATCCGATCCACCGTAGCCTTCTCGACGAGTTCAACAAGAGCCTGCGGAAAGGAACAAGACATGAGCGCCAGTACCGATACGGATACATCCAAGAAGATCCTGATGATCGCCGCCAATCCGGCCACCAGCCCGCAAACCGGTTGGCCCATCGGATTTTGGTGGGCCGAGCTCACCCATCCGTGGTGGGAGTTCAACGAGCACGGCTACGAGGTGACGATCGCCAGCCCGGCCGGCGGCACGCTCCAGGGCGACGCCTGGAGCGATCCTCGTGACGAGAGCAAATACTCGGCCGACGACCTGCTCAGCCTCGGCTTCGTGAGCTCACCCGACCATGTCGGTTTGCTCGACGACACGCCTTCGCTCGACAGCGTCGACCTCGACGGCTTCGACGCCATCTTCATCTGCGGTGGCCAGTCACCGATGGTGACGATGATCGACGATGAAAACCTGCATCGCTTCGTCGCCCGAGCCTGGGAGGCCGGCAAGATCGTCGCGGTGGTTTGTCACGGAACGTGTGTCTTGCTCAAGGTACAGCTCTCGAACGGCAAGTTCCTGGTCGACGGCAAGACGTGGACCGGCTTCGCGAATCGTGAAGAACAAGAAGCCGATCGTTATGTCGGTCAGAAGATCCAGCCCTTTTGGATCGAAGACGAAGCGAAGAAACTCGACAACACGAACTTCATCGTCCAGAGCCCGTTCAAGCCTTTTGCCGTTCGTGACGGCCGGCTGATCACCGGTCAACAGCAATACTCGGGCGCCGCGACGGCCCGATTGGTCATCGAGGCGCTGGGTCGATGAGCGGCAACGAAGACATCCAGGCCCCGCATCACGTCGCGATCGTCGGCGCTGGCCGGGTAGGCGTGAGTCTGGCCGCGCGGCTGGTCGAGACGGGTATCGACGTGGCGATCGGCGTGCGCCCCGGACGCACGGTCGACGACCTTCCCGATGGCCCGGGACGGGCCCGTGTGGTGCCGGTGGCCGCGGCGTGCGCGACCGCGGAGATCGTCATCCTGGCGGTACCGGCCGGAGCAGCGGTCGCCGCGCTCGAAGGCATCGACCTCGCGGGCAAGATCGTCGTCGACTGCAACAACCCGGTGGCCTTCGAAGATGGCAGTCCAACCTGGACACCACCCACCGAGGGCTCGACCACCGCGCAGCTCGCCGCCGCCTATCCCGACGCCCACATCGTCAAAGGCTTCTCGACCTTTGGCTCCATCCATCATCGCGACCCGAATCTACTCGGCCGCGCCGTGGATACGCACTTGGCGGGTGATGATCAACGGGCCAAAGACACCGTGGCGGCTTTGGCGGAGAAGGCGGGCTTTCGACCGATCGATGTCGGTCCGCTACGCAACGCGGCCCTGGTCGAAGCGCTGGCGGTGTTGTGGATTCACCTCGCCTTTGGCGGACGCGGACCGGGTTTCGCGTTCCAGCTCGACTCGGTCACCGAATCGAGCTAAATCAAAACGAAGACACAAAAAAGCCACGGGAGGTCACGTCAAAACGGACGTGACCTTCCGTGGCCAATGGGATCGATCAGCCGTCGATGGCGTCTTCGACGTCGTCGGCGACATCTTCGAGAGCATCACCAGCATCGTCAACGGCGTCTTCGAGAGCATCACCGGCATCGTCCGCGGCGTCTTCGAGAGCATCACCGGCATCGTCGAGCGCTTGGCCAGCTTCATCGACCGCATCTTCAGCGACATCCACCGCGTCGTCGACCACCTCATCAACGGCATCGGCGGCATTGTCCGCGGCATCGCTGATCGAATCAGCGGCATCTTCGATGGCGTCGGCCGCCGAACCATCGTCGGCGCTTTCCGCGCAACCGACGATCGCCATGGTGGCTACCAAACCGAGACAAAGCAACAACACATTCACCCAATTCTTCATGACAAACTTCCTCGTCCAAGGTCCAATGGAATTGGACGACTCCTAACGAGTCGTGCAACGGAATGTCCCCCACCCTAACAAACGTTGGAGTCGAGGCTCGAATCACTGACGATCGATCTTGACAGAATACGAGATTCCGACTTATTCTCTTCGCAGCATCAAGAGTCTCGGGGAGAGTTGGTGCACCCAGCAACCTACTCTTCAGAGATCGACTTTAGTTTCGTTTGACGGCGACGAAGGAAGTCTCTCCCCGAGCGGCAACCGAGCTCGACCCACGGCACCGCCACGCTGCGGGTCAAAACGAGTCACGGTGCCCGATCGACCGCGATACCAAAGCAGGAGCAGGGTGGTATCGCGATTCCCGCGGCAGGGAAACGATGTGGCCGAGCGTCCCTTGTCCGGTGACGTAAGGGCAAAACTTCCGCTTCCCGCCTCTGTTCGCTTCTTGATGTACAAACGATGCGTCCGCGTGAGCTTCGGATAGCTGATCCGTCCGGGGTCGGTGACACCATGCCACTCGGTCGCGCAATGCCACATGCCAGAGGGGGGCACACATGGCTACACAGCACGCCAACGACCAGCCCATCGCGGTCGTCAAACTCGGCAGCTCGATTTTGGTCGACGACTCGTCGCTCCGCGCCGCGGTGCACGAGCTTTATCGCTACATCCGCAATGGCGAACGCGTAATCGCCGTCGCATCGGCGCAAATGGGCACCACCGACACCTTGCTCGGCCGTGCCGACGCCGTGGCCAAGAAACCGCCACGTAGCTGTGTCGCGTCCTTGGCCAGCACCGGCGAGTGGATTTCCGCCGCGCTGCTAACCGTCGCCGCCGACGACGCGGGCATCGACGCCGCCCTGGTCGATCCGTTCCACCTCGGCTTACGGGTCAAAGGGGATCCTTTCGAGGCCGAACCGGTCGATCTCGACGCGCGCCACCTGAAGAACCTGCTCGACCGACACCCGCTGGTGGTCGTACCCGGTTTCGTCGGCGTCGGCGAAGGCGACAGCATCTGTCTGCTCGGCCGTGGTGGCTCCGACCTCACCGCCATCTACCTCGCCGCCAAATTGGGCGCTCGATGTTTGGTCGTCAAAGACGTCGACGGCTGGTTCACCGACGACCCACGCACCGAGCCCAATGCCAAGCATTACCGAACCCTGTCGTGGGAAGACGCGGTCGCCCATCCGGCACCGGTGATGCAGGATCGCGCCGTGATCATGGCGCAAAAACTCGGCTTGCCCTTCGAGCTCCGCGCCATCGGCAGCAAAGGCGGTACCCACGTCGGCGAGCTCGACACCTACCTGGACTCCATCCACCGCCGGCCGCCGCTCGACGTGGTCGTACTCGGTTGTGGCACGGTCGGCACCGGTGTCGTGCGCCACCTACTCGACCACCCCGACCGCTACTGCCTCCGGTCGATCCTGGTGGGCAACGCCAGCCGCGAGCGCGAATCGTTCGTGCCGACACCGCTGATCACCGACGATCCCGATCGCGCGCTCGCCGAGCCCGCCGATTTGGTGATCGAAGTCATGGGCGGGCTCGAACCGGCGGCCGGCCTGATCGAACGCGGCTTGCGCAAAGGCGCCAGCGTGGTGACCGCCAACAAAGAGTTGATCGCCGATCGTGGCGACCACTTCAGCGCTCTCGCCCAGGCCCACGGTGGTGAGATCCGCGAATCCGCCGCGGTCGGTGGCGCCGTGCCGATGCTCGAGACGGTGCGTCGCATCGCCACCCGTCGCGACATCCACGGCCTGCGTGGCGTGGTCAACGGCACCTGCAATTACGTGCTCGACCGCATCGCCGCCGGCATCCCATTCGCCGACGCCGTGGCCGAAGCGCAAGAGGCCGGCTTTGCCGAAGCCGATCCGACCGCCGATCTCTCCGGTGCCGACGCGGCGCGTAAGCTGCTTTTGCTGGCCCGCGCCGCCGGCGTGACCGACGCCAGTCTCGACGAC